>NZ_JBVIQN010000015.1:0-200928 GCF_055577005.1 Streptomyces sp. NPDC033221
CCACCCGCTACGAGAAGACCGCCGAGTCCTACCGAGCAGCCGTCACCCTTGCATCGCTCCTGATGTGGGCGTGACATTTGAAGACAACTCCTAGGGTCTGTCGGGAAGATGCTGGTCACGACCACTCAATGAGGTCTGCGGCCAGCGCGGTCACCTAGAGCTCGTAACGCGATCATGACCCGGTCGTCTTGAGTCGCCTCCAGCAGATGAGGCCGCAGGCCAACGGGAGGAAGGCGTCATGGAGTTCGACGCGTCGCTCCCAGCGCACGGCCAGACGCTTGAACTGTAGAGCAGGGCGAAGGTCTGCTCGACGACGTAGCGGAGTCTTCCCAAGCCCTCGATGTTCGGGGAGCCCTTGTGAGGGGGCCGGCCGCCGGCATGGTTCGGGTGCGCCGCAGTTCACGCCGCAAGGCCTTCGAGTCGTACGCCTTGTCGCCCAGAACGCACTCAGGGCGCCGGGGGCGGCCCGGGCGTCCGGCCACCGGCGGGGTTCCGTGGACCAGATTCAGGGTCTGTTGGCGGCGGTCGTGATGACGTGCAGTGGGGTGCCGCGTCCATCGCAGATCAGTTGGTGTTTGCTGCCCGCCTTCCGCCGGCCGGCCGACGACGGACCGGTCACGGTTCCCCCTGTTATTGGACGGTCCGGAGCGGGCGTCGCCTACCCGTGTGCCGGGAGTCGTCAAAGGGTGGCAACCAATGTTCGGCGACGTGCGCTTCCCGAGTGGGGCGGTGCGTGGTCGTGGCCGAGTCTCGTGAAGGGCTACTGTGCGTAGCCGCTGGAGAGAGTCGGTCCTGCAGCTCTGAGGTGGTCCACCCGGCCACGTGCGGCGTGCGCTTTGTGGCGGGGCCTGTCGTCTTGACCGGAACGCCGTGAGCTCCGAGCGGAACTCAAAGCCCGGTGAGGCAATTGCCTCACCGCTCCAGACCGGCCGGGACCGGAGAGGGCGGAGCAGGATCGAATCGGATGCATATGTCCGGTTGTCCAGCGAAACCGCAGGTGAGATGGCCCACCCGTTTAGGTTCGAGTCCCACCCGCCCACCAGTGCAGAAACGTTGTGATCTGCGGAAACGTCACTTCGAGGGCGTCTGGCGACATCCGTCGCCTCACGGTTGCCGCACGCGGCCTCCGTGCGATGGCCGCCGTGGCTACGCGAAGGCAAGTGGCAGCGCCAAAGCTCCGAAGACGCCGACGAAGCGTTCCCGTGACCTTGTGAAGGGACACGGACGGTAATGGCCGCGTGGCTGGCTCAAGGGTGAGGCTTCGCCGAGGGGCGAGCCGAGTGAGCCTGGGTGTCTGGCTGGGGAACTGTTCTCTGCAGCGCGGGCGCGGAACGCCCGAGCACGTCGCTACTGTGATTGTGGCGGTTGTGGGGGAGCCCTGCCTGCGTCAGCCGTTTCCGGCCGGTGCCACGGCGGTGTACAGCTCTCGTGCGCCCGTTGTATGCGGGTGACGCTCGGCCAATGCGTTGACGATCTGGCGGATTGCGGGCCGGTCGCGGACCTCGCCGGGACTGGCCCGGTGTGCGTTCAGCAGGGCGCGGGCGGTCTGCTCAGGCCGGTTCCATGCCCGTGCCATGTCCGTGCCGAGGCGGGCCTTGCGCTCGGCGGTAGGGAACTGCCCGGGCCGCAGGTCCCTGCCGGCCTCCAGCGCGGCGCCTGTGTCGCCGAGCGCCCAGTGCACGCTGACCGCGTACAGGTCAACGGTGGCACGTGTGGACGAAGCTCCTTGATGAGGCCGGGTTCACCGGGATCAGCACGGAGACCTTGCCCGGCGGGCCTGGCCCGCGTGCCGCCGGCACTTTGCTCGTGACCGCGTTCCGCATGGGCGCTCAGTCTGCTGGTTGACCGGCCGCTATTCCAGGCCGGGGGCTCATTCCCGTAGGCGCGGGGGTGACATCGGCGGTGTCCGCGAGAGGCGCAACGCCGCGGGTCCCCGCGCACGCGGGGACCGCTCGCCGCCAAAAGCCCCGAAGGCTCACGGGTCACACCTTGATCGCCGTGAGCTTCTCCGGATTGCGGACGCAGTAGAGGGCCGTCACGATGCCGTCCCGGATCTCGATCGAGGTCACCTGGTCGAGTTCGCCGTCGATGCGCGCCACGACGGAGTGCATCCCGTTGTACGTGCCGACGCGGATGTCGACTTCGCCCAGGCGGGCACCCTTGGCCAGAAGACCGAGAAGCAGCCGGGCCACCTTGTCGGGGCCGACCACGGGGCGCCGTACCGCGTTGACGACTCCGCCGCCGTCGGACAGGAACACCACATCGGGCGCGAGCAGATCCATGAGGCCTTGGACGTCGCCGGTCGCGGCCGCCGCCAGGAATCGTTCGGCGACCGGCTGGGCCTCGGCAGGTGTGGCGACCGCGGTGTGTCGCTTCGCGCGCACGCTGCTGCGGGCGCGCTGGTTCAGCTGCCGCACCGCGGCCTCGGACTTGCCCACCGCGGCGGCGATCTCCGCGTAGTCAAAACCGAACACCTCGCGCAACACGAACACCGCGCGCTGGCCAGGCGTCAGGGTTTCCAGAACGAGCAGCATCGCCGTGGTCACCGCCTCGCCGGTGAGCACATGGTCGATGCCGTCGGGTGCGTCGCCGACAGCGCCGGTGACCAGTGGCTCGGGCAGCCACGGTCCCACGTACTGCTCCCGGCGGCGGGCGGCCGACCGCAGTACGCCGAGTGCCTGCCGGGTGACGATCTGCGCCAGGTAGGCCCGCGTGTTCTCCACCGAGGCGTGGTCCACCGACCGCCACCGCAGGTAGCTGTCCTGCAGGACGTCCTCGGCGTCGGCCACCGAACCGAGGATCTCGTAGGCGATCGAGAAGAGCAGGGCTCGGTGCGCGGTGAACTCGTCCGCGGGGTCCGGCTGCCCGGTCACTTCGGGCCCCGCAGCCAGGCATACGTGGCGGTGCGGGCGCTGAACTTCGCGTAACGGCAGATGCGTTCCTTGACCACGGCCGCGGTGCGCCCGGCGAAGTAGAGCCGCCGCACGGCGTCGTCCCTGCGGCCGACCTGCAGCAGCCCGTCGTGTCGGCCCAGACTCAACGCCTGTCCGACGTACCCCATGGAGTAGGGCTCGGGCTCACGGTCTTGGATCATCCGCGCCAGCGTATCCGCTGCGTGTGCGCCCTGCGGCATGGCCGTCGCGCAGGCCGCTCGGGAGCCGGGAACCGCCGCGCAGTCACCGACGACGAAGATCCGCGGGTCGGTCACGCTGCGCAGGTGCTCGTCGACCACCGCACGCCCGTCGGCGTCCACCTGGAGTCCGCTGCGGGCGGCCAGGTCGGGCACGCTGCCGATGATCGCCCACAGCGTGAGGTCGGAGGTGAACTGCGGGCGCGAGTGGAGACGCACCACGTCGCCTCCTCCTTCCCCGGCGCCAGGATCGACCTGAGCGACGCTGTCCTCCACGATCTCCACGTTCAAGCGGTCCAAGACGGTGCGCACACGCTTCTGCGCCCCTGCCGACAGGCTCGCGGCGATCGTCTGCCCCACCAGGCGTACGCGGAGGTCGGGCCGGCCGGCGGCGATCTCGGATGCCGTCTCGATGCCCGTCAGCCCGCCACCGACGACGGTGACCGCCTTCCCGCCGGGCAGCCCGGCCAACGCGGCCCGGGCCTCCTCCGCGCCCTCCCAGGTCCCCACCGCGACGGTGCCCGGCAGCGGCGCGACCGTGCTGCCCACCGCGAGAAACAGATGGTCGAAGTCGAGATTCGCGCCGTCGACGAGAGTGACCTGACCGTCGCCGATCTTGTCGACGGTGCCCACCTGCGTGGTGATCCCCCCACTCAGCATCGACGACAGCGGGGTCGCCGCGGCTCCGGTCCCGGCGACCTGCTCGTGCAGCCGCACCCGCTCGACGAAGTCCGGGCGCGGGTTGATCACCGTGATCTCCGCTGCCTTCACCTTCTTGGCCAACCGGTTCGCCGCCATCGTCCCCGCGTAACCGGCCCCCACCACCACGACCTTCATATCTGCCTCCCGTTGTGGAATCGCTTCACACACGGGATGCGGCCCGCCTGCCGGTTTGTGACGGGCGAGGGGAGTGAGCTGCGTCACTCCCCGTGCCTCGGGTGATGTGGCCTGTGTGCATGCACGGAACCGCAGGGGTGCGCATGGGTTCGCGGGGGTTCGGAGAGGGGGCGGGATTAAAGGTCGCCGCTGGCACCGTGGCGGGCGGCCTCTGGGGCCCTTTGGGTGTCCGGTTGTGTGTCCGGATCGTCCTCGAGGGATTTCCTTCGGCTGTGTCGGAACCCTATCCAGGCCAAGCCCGCGGCTACGGCGGTGCAGACCGCGGCCAGCAGTACGGCCAGCTGATAGCCGTGCAGGAAGGAGTCGACGGCGGCCTGCCGGAACGGGGCGCCGAGCGTGTCCACCACGGTGTGCACCTGGCCGCTGCCCACGTGGTGTCCCTGCCCGAGTGCCGCGTCGTGGGCCGGCCCGTCCAGGCCGGACACCTTGTCCTGCCAGGTGGAGTTGGCCGCGTTGACGCCCGCGGTGCCGAGCACCGCGAGACCTATGGAAGAGCCGATCTGCCGTGCCGCGTTCAGTACGCCGGAGGCCGCTCCCGAGGCGCCGGGCGGTACGCCTTCACTTCTTCCCGCCCTTCGGCGGCTGACCGTAGGCAAGCCTGTGCACTTTTCCAGGGAGGGTGCGGTTCAGGCTGCTCTGGGGCGAGGTTGCCGAGGGGTGTCGTCGGTTTTGTTCCCGCCGTCCGGGAGCGGCCGGACCCCGTCGGTGGCATTCGGGTCTTCCGCGTTGCCGTGGGGGGCCAGGGTGAAGTGAGTGGGGGGCGGCGGTGGAACCGGACAGGGGGCCACCTGTTGTGTCGTTCGGTTGTTCGAGGGGGTGGGTCGGGCGGGGTGTGTGGTCGGCAGCTCAGGCGGGGCGTGACCGGATGGCGATTCGAACGCCCCGCTGTCCGATTGCGCGCGATGTGCTCCAGGGGGGACAGCCATAGCGTGAGCCCGCCTCTTCTCAGCACGCCGACGAGAAAGGAACGGACGCAATGGCTGTCATCAACCTCATGGTCCTCGAAGGGGACGAGCAGGAGCCCGAGGGCTGGACGAAGATCAGCAAGGATCTGAACGCCGGCGCCGGCGGTCGGTACCTGTACTTCGCCTTCGAGACCGACAGTAAGCTCGCCGCGCCCAACGCCGCGTTCGGGCCCATCACCGACATCATCTTCCTGTCCAAGGGTGACGAGCCTCCGCACGGCTACCGCAAGCTCAACAAGGACCTGAACGCCGGCTCGGGCGGCGAGTTCATCTACGCCGCGTACACGCGCAGTGCCGACCAGGGCTCGCCGATCAACTCCCTGGACGTCGCGCTCACCGACAACCGTGATTACCAGCCGCCGAAGCCTTGGGAGCGCTACGACAAGGACCTCAACGCGGGCGCGGGCGGGAAGTACGTGTACCTGCTGCACATCTGATCCGGATTCCGGACAGCCGTTCCGGGAGGTGTCCCGGGAGCGGGTGGGCGGGGCGGCGGCTGCCGTCCCGCCTTTCGTTGGTGGGGCGGTACTGGTGAGGCCCTTACTTGTTTAGGGCGGCACCCCGTGGGCGCGGCTTCGTTACGCCGCGCCCTGTGCCGTTCCCGCGTGGCACAGGAGGGCGGCGCGCAGGTCGAGGCGGTGGCTCAGGCGGGTGAGGTCGCGGCCGGTGAGCAGTTCTATGCGCTGGATGCGGTAGCGAACCGTGTTGACGTGCAGGCGGAGGGCGGTGGCGGTACGGGACCAGGAGGCGTCGTGGTGCAGGAAGACCTCCAGGGTGTGCAGCAGGGTGCCGGTCCTGTCGTGCTCAGGGAGGAGCGGGCGCAGGGTACGGGCGCTGAAGACGGCGCGTACGTCGGCGGGTACGGCGGTCAGCAGCCCTTCGAGGGTGGCGGGGGCGGGGCCTTCCCCGGGAGCGGGCGGGGTGGTGTGCGGCATGGGGCGTACTCCTCGTACCGTCCGGGCGCCGGGCCCGGGGATCTGCCGTGCGCACTCACCAGGTGAGAGTGCGGAATCGCATCGTAAATGCCAGGGGAATGGGCGGGGTAGTGGCGCTGGTGCCGGGGAGGGGGAGGGAGTGGGATGGAGGTGGGGTGGGGGTGAGTTCGTGGGGATTGTGGGGCGTTGCGGCGGGTTTTGAGGGGTTGCGCTTGTTTCACTCGGGGCATGGACCTGAATACGGTGCGGGAGGTCCTGGACGCCCGGGAACATCCGGATTGGCGGCCGGGGGACGCGTGGCTCGGCGGCGGTACCCACCTCTTCTCCGAGCCGCAGCCCGGGGTGCGGCGGCTGCTGGACCTGAGCCGGATGGGCTGGGAGTCGCTCCGGTGGCTTCCGGACGGGGCGTTGGAGATCGCGGCCACGTGCACGGTCGCCGAAGTCTCCCGGTTCGGTCAGGGCATCGGGCAGGCGGCGGGGCCGCTGTTCGAGCAGTGCTGCCGTGCCTTCCTGGCGTCGTTCAAGATCTGGAACACGGCCACTGTCGGCGGGAATCTGTGTCACGCGCTGCCCGCCGGCCCGATGATCTCTCTCACGGCGGCGCTGGACGGCAGCTGTCTGCTGCTGGCCGGGGACGGAAGCGCCCGGCGGCTGCCGGTCACGGACCTCGTCACCGGGGCCGGGCGGAATGCCCTGACGGAAGGGGAGTTGCTGCGTTCGGTCACGTTGCCGGCCCGCGCGCTGGGATGCCGGACGGCGTTCCGGCAGACCTCGCTGTACGGGCTCGGGCGGTCGGCCGCGCTGCTGATCGGGACGCTCGACCCGGTGGACAAGGCCTTCAGCCTGACCATCACCGCCTCCACCGTACGGCCGGCACGGCTGCGCTTCCCGGAGCTGCCGTCGGCCCGTGAGCTGCGCGCAGCGATCGGGCGGGCCGTGCCGGACGACGGGTGGTTCGACGATGTCCATGGGGTGCCGGAGTGGCGGCGGAATATGACGTATCGGATGGGGGAGGAGGTGCGGGAGGAGATGGGAGAGGGGATGGGGGAGGAGTTGGGGGAGGAGGAGTTGGGGAGGCGGGAGCCCGTTGGGTTCGTACCGCTTCCGGCCCCCGTTTCGGGTTCGGCTTCGGTTTTGGGGTCGTATTCGGGGTCGGTTTCGGGGACGGTTTCGAAATCGAGTTCGGCTGGGTCTGTTGGGGCGGGCGCTTCCGGACTCTTTCGTGCCGAGGTCAATGGCAGCAGCACCGCAGTGATTCCCCGCCCCGGGCAGTGCCTGCGTACCTACCTGCGCGAGCGCGGCTGTTGTGGCGTCAAGAAAGGATGTGACGCCGGGGACTGCGGGGCGTGCACGGTGCATGTGGACGGTGAGCCGGTACACAGTTGCGTGTATCCGGCCGTGTGGGCCGATGGGCGGTCGGTCACCACTGTCGAGGGGCTGGCTGATGTGGGGAGCGGTCGCCTGCATCCCGTGCAGCAGCGGTTTTTGGACGCGCAGGGGTTCCAGTGTGGTTTCTGTACTGCCGGGTTCGTGATGACGACTGCCGCGCTCGACGAGGGGTTGCTCGCGGATCTGCCGCGCGCTTTCAAGGGGAACCTGTGCCGCTGCACCGGGTACCGGGCCATCGAGGACGCCGTACGAGGGGTCCGGCACACCGAGGACGCGGCAGCGGGGGCGGCCGTCGGCCGTAATGTTCCCGCGCTCGACGGTAGGGATGTGGTCACCGGCGCGGCCCGTTACACGTTCGACCTCGACACCGGTTCCTGGCCGGGACTGCTGCACATGAAGCTGCTGCGCTCACCGCACGCCCACGCCCGGATCACCGGCATCGACACCCGCGCGGCGCTGCGGGTGCCGGGCGTGCACGCGGTCTTCACCCACCGGGACGCGCCCGACCGGTACTTCACCACCGCTCAGCACGAGCATCGCCAGGACGATCCGTACGACACCCGGCTGTTGGACGAAACGGTCCGGCATGTGGGGCAGCGGGTGGCCGCGGTGGTCGCGGACAGCGAGGCGGCCGCGGAGGAGGGCTGCCGCAGGGTGAGGGTGACGTACGAGGTGCTGCCCGCGGTTCTCGGTCCGGAGCAGGCGATGTCACCGGGGGCTGTGGTCGTGCACGACGAGGGGGCGTGGGCCGGGATCGCACGGCCCGGCACCAATGTGGCGGGTGAGGTGCACGGGGAGACCGGTGATGTGGAGCGGGGGTTCGCGGCGGCCGACGCGGTGTACGAGGGGACGTTCCGTACGCAGCGGGCGCAGCACGCGAGCCTGGAGACGCATGGTGCGCTCGCGTATTTCGAGCCGGTTGGGCCGGCTGGGCCCGTCGGGCGCACCGACCCGGGTGAGGGCGATTCCGTTCCGAGACGGCGGCTGGTCGTCCGTACCGGTACCCAGGTGCCGTTCCTCGTGCGGCGTTCCCTGTGCGCGCTGCTGGATCTGCCGCCCGAGGCGGTACGGGTGGTCGCGGGGCGGGTCGGCGGTGCCTTCGGCGGTAGGCAGGACATGCTCGTCGAGGACATCGTGGCGCTGGCGGCGCTGCGGACCGGGCGCCCGGTCAAGCTGGAGTTCACCCGGGCCGAGCAGTTCCACGGTGCGACGACGCGGCACCCGTTCACCGTACGGATCAAGGCGGGCGCGCGCCGGGACGGGACCCTCACCGCGCTCCGGCTGCACGTGGTGTCCGACACCGGCGCGTACGGCAACCACGCCCGGACCGTGCTGCAGCGCGGCTGCGGTGATGTTCTGGCGCTCTACCGTTGCCCGAACAAGAAGGTGGACGGTTTCGCCGCGTACACCCACACCGTCCCGGCCGGTGCCTTCCGCGGGTACGGGCTCGGGCAGGTCGTCTTCGCGCTGGAGAGCGCGCTCGATGAACTGGCGCGGCGGCTGGGCATCGACCCGCTGCTGCTGCGCGAACGCAATGTGCTGCGGCCCAGCGACGCTCTGGAGACGCTGGTGGGGGAGGGCGGCCTGCGGATCAGCAGTTACGGGCTGGACGCGTGCCTGAAGGTACTGCGAGAGGTGTCCGGCAGGCCGGAGGCGGCTGCTGGAGGGCCTGACGTGCCGGACGGCTGGCTCGTGGGCGAGGGCAGCGCCCTGTCGATGATCGCCGCGGCCGGGCCCGGCGGCCATTTCGCCGACGCCCGGATCACACGCACCGCTGACGGCACGTACGAGCTGGCTGTCGGTTCGACCGAATCGGGCAGCGGGACCACCACCGCGCTCCGCCAGATCGCCGCCGCCGAGCTGGGCGTCGACGACACGCGTATCACCGTGCGGCAGGCCGACACCGACGCGGTCGGGTACGACACCGGGGGCTTCGGCTCGGCCGGGACGGTGGTCGGGGGCGAGGCGGTGCTGCGCGCGGCGCGGTCCCTGGCCGGGCAGATCCGGAGCGGGAATGGAGACGGGAGTGGGGGCGGGAGCGGGAGTGGTGATGGGGCGCTGTCCTCGTATCGGACGTCGGCCGGATCCGGGCCGTCGGCCGGGTGCGAGCCGCCGGCCGGGTACCGTCCGCTGACCGGATACGGGCATTTCGCCGGTACGCCGCGCACGGTCGCCTTCAACGGGCACTGGTTCCGTGTGGCGGTCGATCCGGACACCGGCGAGATCCGCATCCTGCGCAGCGTGCATGTGGCGGACGCCGGCACTGTGATCAATCCCATGCAGTGCCGGGGGCAGGTCGAGGGCGGGGTGGTGCAGGCGCTGGGGTCGGCGCTCTTCGAGGACGTACGGCTGGACGGGCGTGGCGCGGTGCGCACCGCGGCATTCCGCGAGTACCGGCTGCCGGCCTTCGCGGACGTGCCCCGTACCGAAGTGCACTTCACGCCCACGTCCGACACGGTCGGCCCGGTGGGCGCGAAAGCCATGAGCGAAAGCCCCTTCAACCCGGTCGCGCCGGCCCTGGCCAACGCGCTCCGCGACGCCACCGGCGTCCGCTTCACCCGGCTGCCGCTGACCCGGGACCGGGTGTGGCGGATGCTGTCCGGCGGGCTGCCCGGGGCGCCGCCGGACGGCCGGGAAAATTCGCATGGATAGGACGGCGTTTGCTGGGCAGGGGTGCGGGACGGTCCGGCGTGCGGAATAGGTCAAGGGATGACCTCGTTGTCGCAGCGGGACCGTAAACAGACCGGAACCGGAAGCAGGGAAGTACGCATGAGCACGGTTGAGCTCACCAAGGACAACTTCGACGACATCGTCTCCGGCAACGATTTCGTCTTGATCGATTTCTGGGCCGAGTGGTGCGGCCCGTGCAAGCAGTTCGGCCCGGTTTTCGAACGGTCGTCCGACAAGAACGACGACCTGGTCTACGCGAAGGTCGACACGGAGGCGCAGCCCGAGCTGGCGGCCGCCTTCCAGATCCAGTCGATCCCGACCCTGATGATCGTCCGCGAGAACATCGCGGTGTTCTCGCAGCCCGGCGCGCTCCCCGAGGAAGCGCTGGAGGACGTCATCGGCCAGGCGCGCAACCTGGACATGGACGAGGTCCGTGCCTCCGTCGAGGAGGCCCAGACGCAGGAGGGACAGGGCAGCGGTGAATGAACTGCTCCTGATCCGCCACGGCGAGACGGAGTGGAGCAGGTCCGGTCAGCACACCAGCTGGACCGATCTGCCGCTCACCGACCGTGGTGAGGAGCAGGCCCGCTCCCTGCGGCCGGTCCTGGCGGACCGGAAGATCGGCGCGGTGTTCAGCAGCCCGCTGCGGCGGGCCCGGCGCACCGCCGAGCTGGCCGGACTGCCGGAACCGCGGATCGACGCCGACCTGAGCGAATGGGACTACGGCGGCTACGAGGGCATCTCCACCGACGAGATCCACCGGACCCGCCCCGACTGGTTCCTGTTCACCGACGGCGTGGCCGCCGGCCCCCCGGAACACCCGGGTGAATCGCCCGAGCAGGTCGGCGCGCGCGCCGACCGGGTGCTGAACCGCATCGTGGAGCAGCTGCGCACGGCGGACGGCGATGTGGTGCTGGTCGGTCATGGGCACTTCCAGCGTGTGCTGGCGGCCCGCCGGCTGGGGCTGCCGGCCTCGGCGGGCGCATTGTTCACCTTCGAGACGGGCACGGTGGGCGTGCTCGGCGCGGAGCACGGGCGGCCCGCGGTGGTGGGCTGGAACACCCGGACGTTGTGAGCGGCGACCGGCGCGCGCCTGGAGGATGTGCCCCCGTGGAGGGGATGCTCCTGCGGGGGCGCGTCGGCCGCACTCTTAGGAAGCCGTGGCGTCGGACCGGTAGGCCTGACTGGGCCTGGCCGGCGGCCCTGACAGCGCGCCAGACCGGCGGCCCTGACCAGCAGGCCAGACCGGCGGCCCTGACCAGCAGGCCAGACCGGCGGCCCTGACCAGCAGGCCAGACCGGCGGCCCTTACCTGCGGCCCTGATCAGCGCGCCTAAGAAGCCATCGGGTCGAGGTGCAACGGCTCCACCTTCCCCTCGATCATGGCGCCCAGTCCCAGCACCGCACAGGTGTCCGGCCGGTCCGCGACGTGCACCGGCATGGTCGTGGCCTGCCGGATCATCGACTGGAGGCCGGGGATCAGCGCGCTGCCGCCCGCCAGCATGATGCCGCGTTCGCCCAGGTCCGCCACCAGGTCCGGCGGGCAGCGGCGCAGTACCGACCCGATTCCGTCCAGGATCGTGGTCAGCGGTGAGGCGATGGCGCGCTGGACCGGCTCGGTCTCCACCATGACCGAGCGGGCCAGCCCGCTGACCACGTCCCGGCCGTGCACCTCGGTCGGGCCCGCCACCAGGTCGCCGTTGCCGGAGAGCATCAGGTGCAGCGGCCGTACGGACTGGCCCGGCAGCATCAGCTTGTGATGCAGCCTCAGGTGCTGGACGACGGCGTGGTCGATGGCGTTGCCGCCCACCGCGACGGTCGCCGCCGCCACGATCGAACCGAGCGAGAGCACCGCGATCTGTGTGGTCCCCGCCCCGCACACCACGATCATGGTGGCTTCCGGGTGCTCCACCGGCAGGTCACAGCCGACGGCCGCGGCGACCAGGGTGTCGACCATCTCCACCCGGCGGGCGCCGATCCCGTTCAGCGTCTCCACCGCGGCCCGCTGCGCCAGCGGCTCACTGCCGTACGGCAGGCAGACCGCGGCCCGCATGGCGGGTCTGCGCCGCCATGCCTTGCGCAGCTTGTCGTCGACCAGGTTGCGCAGCAGCCGCTGGGCCATGTCGATGTCCACGACGGTGCCGCCGGAGACCGGGCGTACGACGCGGATGTGGTCGGGTGTGCGGCCGTCCATCACCTCTGCGCGGTCCCCGACGGCGATCAGCGCGCCGGTGCGGATGTTGACGGCCGCGACGGTCGGCTGGTCCACCACCAGGCCCTGGTGCTTGATGTACATCCGGGTGCGGGCAGCGCCCAGGTCGACGGCGACCGTGCAACGGAGCAACTGTGCCAGGCTGGCGGTCATGGATGGTGCCTCCCCGGGAAGCATTCGGCGGTACGGGCCGAGCGGCCGCCGGCGGCCACTCGTGAGCCATCGTCTGTCAACGGGTCGTCAGGTGCGCGTTGAGGAGGTCCGGTTGGGGGACATGGGGTTGCGAGGGGCGGAAGAGGCGCTGGGGGCCGGTGGGGCCGTGGAGCGCTGTGCGGCGTCGAGGAGGCGGCTGCCGAGATCGTGCAAGTAGGCGATCAGTTCCGGCGGTTCGTGCACCTCGAAGGGGACGCCCAGCAGGCCGAGCCGGTACGCGAGCCAGTCCAGCGCGTCGCCTCCCGTACGCAGCAGGCAGGAATCCGGGGTGAGCGGCTCCAGGAGGCCGGTGCCCGCGGGGAGCCGGGTGGCGGCGTCCTCCAGGGTGGTGTGCAGGGTGACCAGCGCCCGGTGCCGCGCGCGGTGGCTGGTGATGGACTCGGCGACGAACGCGGCGGCGTCGGGGGCGGGCGGCCGGCGACCCGGTATGCAGCGGGCGCCGGTGGGTCGCGGGCCGCTGATCCGGTCGGCGCGGAACGTACGCCAGTCCGTACGGTCCACGTCGTACGCGACGAGATACCACCGCTGGTCCGCGCTGACCAGGCGATATGGCTCGGCGTGCCGCCTGCTCGGGGCGCCGTCGGCCGCCGTGTACGCGAACCGGACGCGTTCGCGGTGGCGGCACGCGGTGGCGAGGGAGGTGAGGACGGCGGGGTCGGTGACGGGCGCCTCGCCGCCGCCGGTGAGCAGGCCGTACAGCGGGACGGTGGCTTCCCGGAGGGCGGTGACCCGGTTCCGTAGCCGGGCGGGCAGCACCTGTTCCAGCTTGGCCAGGGCCCGTACGGAGGTCTCCGCGACGTCCGCGACCGTACCGCCCGCCGCGGCGTGCAGGCCCACGGCGATGGCGACGGCCTCCTCGTCGTCCAGGAGGAGCGGCGGCATCGCGGTGCCGGAGGCGAGGCGGTAGCCGCCGATGGCTCCGAGGGCCGCGTCCACGGGGTAGCCGAGGCCGCGCAGCCGGTCGATGTCGCGGCGGACCGTACGCGGACTGACGCCCAGCCGCCCGGCCAGCTCGGTGCCGGTCCGCTCGCGGCCGGTCTGGAGGAGCGTCAGGAGCTCCAGGAGGCGCGCCGGGGTGTCGCTCATGCCTCCAGGGTGCCGCAGAAAGCGGCCATGTTCTGACCTACTTCGTCCCTAGCGTGGCCGCATGGAAGCAGGAGCAGGAGCAGGAGCAGGAGCAGGAGCAGGGGCCCGGGCAGGAGTAGGGGCATGCCGTACGGGGACGCAGTACGGCGACAGCATCAGGATCACCGGGGCGCGTGAGCACAACCTCAAGGACGTGGACCTGGAGATCCCCAAGGGGCGCATCACCGTCTTCACCGGCGTGTCCGGCTCGGGCAAGTCCTCGGTGGTCTTCGACACGGTGGCGGTGGAGTCGCAGCGCCAGCTGAACGAGACCTTCACCTGGTACGTACGCAATCAGCTGCCCAAACACGAACGGCCCAAGGCCGACACCATCGAGCGACTCGCCCCGGCGATCGTCGTGGACCAGCGGCCCCTCGGCGGCGGCGCGCGCTCCACCGTCGGCACCCTGACGGACATCTACGCGGTCCTGCGGGTGCTCTACTCGCGCTGTGGCACGCCCAGCGCCGGCGAGGCCACCGCGTACTCCTTCAACGACCCCGCCGGGATGTGCTCGGAGTGTGCCGGGCTGGGCCGCACCACCCGCATCGACCTGGACCGCTTCCTGGACACCGGCCGCTCCCTCAACGAGGGCGCGATCCGCTTCCCGCCGCTCGCCGTCGGCACGGCCGGCTGGCAGATCTACGCGGCCTCCGGCCTCTTCGACCCGGACAAACCCCTGGACCGGTACACGCCACGGGAATGGGACCTCCTCCTCTACGGCAAGGGATTCAAGGTCAAGCGCGGCGAGCGGGCCTACAACAACACGTACGAGGGACTGGTCGAGAACTTCGACCGACGCTATGTGAAACGCGATCTGTCGGCGCTCGCCGAGAAGACCAGGGAGATGGTGCGCGGCTTCGTCCAAGACGGGACCTGCCCGCCGTGCCAGGGGGCGCGGCTGACCGCGGCAGCGCTGAAATCGCAGGTCGCCGGGCTTTCCATCGCCGAGATGTCGGCACTGGAGGTCACCGGGCTGAGCGAGGTCCTGCGAGGCATCGACCCGGGCGAAGAGCCGGTGGGCGCGGGCATCGCGGCACAGGCGGTCACGGCGCTCGGCCGGCTCGTCGACACCGGCCTCGGTTACCTCAGCCTCGACCGCCCGGCAGCCACCCTGTCCGGCGGCGAGGGGCAGCGGCTGAAGATGGTGCGCCACCTGGGCAGCAGCCTGACGGGCATGACGTACATCTTCGACGAGCCGAGCACCGGGCTGCACCCCAGCGATGTACGCCGCCTCAACGACCTCCTGGTGCGCCTGCGCGACAAGGGCAACACCGTCCTCGTCGTCGAACACGACCGCGACGTCATCGCCATCGCGGACCACGTCGTGGACATGGGGCCCGGGGCCGGGAGGGACGGCGGGGAAGTGGTCTTCGCGGGCACGGTGCGCGGACTGGCGGCGGCCGACACGCCCACGGGCCGTGGCCTGCGGCGGGTGACGGGCGTAAAGGAGGACGTCCGCACGCCGGGCGGCTGGCTGACCGTGCGGGACGTGACGCTGCACAACCTCAAGGGCGTGGACTTCCGTGTGCCCACCGGGGTGCTCACGGCCGTCTCGGGGGTGGCGGGCTCCGGCAAGAGCACGCTGGTGTCCGAGGCGTTCGTGGGCGCGCACCCGGAGGCGGTCGTGGTCGACCAGTCGGCGATCGGGGTGTCCGGGCGGTCCACGCCGGCCACCTACCTCGGGGCGATGGACGCGGTACGCGCCCTCTTCGCGCGCGAGAACGGCGTCCCGGCGGGACTGTTCAGCTTCAACGCGGCCGGGGCGTGCGAGGCGTGCCGGGGGCGCGGAGTGATCCACACGGACCTCGCGTACATGGACCCGGTGACCTCGGCCTGCGAGGCGTGCCGCGGACGGCGCTTCAAGGACGAGGTGCTCGGGCTGACCCTCCGGGGCAGGTCGGTCGCGGACGTGCTGGAGATGACGGCGGTGGAGGCGAAGACGTTCTTCGAGGCGGACGGTCCCGCGTCCGCCGGTGGCGACGAGGCGGCGGGGATCGTACGGAAGCTGGCGGCCCTGGCCGAGGTGGGGCTCGGTTACCTGACGCTGGGGCAGGCGGTGTCCTCACTGTCGGGCGGCGAGCGGCAGCGCCTCAAACTGGCCACCCGGCTGCACCGTACGGGGAGCGTGTACGTACTCGACGAGCCGACGAGCGGGCTGCACATGGCCGACGTGGCAGGGCTGCTGGCACTGCTCGACCGGCTTGTGGACGGCGACAACACCGTCCTGGTGATCGAGCACGACCTCGACGTGGTCAAACGGGCGGACTGGGTGGTCGACCTCGGACCCGGCGGCGGCCGGCGGGGCGGCGAGATCGTGTTCGCCGGGACGCCGCGCGACCTGCTGTCGGCGGGCGGCTCGGCCACGGCCGCCTGCATGCGGGCCTCATTCGAGGATGCGCTGTAGCAGGCCCCAGGTGAACTCCGCGACGACGTCCCGCAGTTCGCCGTTCGCGTCGGGCGCCGTGAAAGCGAGCCGCCATCGGGTGGGGGCGGTGCCCTCCATGGGACGGGCCGGAGCGAAGGCGCGGGCCACCTCGTCCACCGTGCAGGACCAGGGCAGCAGGTCCTCGGTCGTCCGCAGGGCGGGGGCGGCGGCGCCCGGGGCGCGGACCAGCCATGCGTTCCACGCGGTGCCCTGCGGGCCGGTGAGAACCTCGAACCGCAGATCGGGCCAGAGCGGTACGGGCCAGGTCAGCGCCTCGCAGGTCAGATCGCCGATACGGCGGGCGGTGACGGTCTCGGGACGGCCGAGCAGCGAGCGGTAGCGCTGCACCGCGCCGCGCGACCGGGGCGAATGGGTCCACGCCTGCCAGCGGCGGTTGGCCTCGCGCAGGTCGCCGCGCGAGGCGCCGAGGGTGCGCAGCGCGTCCTCGACCAGGCCGGGCTGGTGGTCGGCCATACGGCGCAGCAGGACGAGCTGGAAGGCGCGGGGGCCGTCGGAAGGGCCGTTGTCAGTGGTGGGGTTCATGATGGACATGTTGGCGGACGACGGGTTCGGGCGGGTGCTCTAGACGGGCTCGTCGGGTGGGCGTTCGTCCGGGGGCAGGCGGCGCAGGATGGCTTGGTGTTCGGTCTCGGTGACCTGTTCACCGGAGGAGGGGAGGAGCTGGGGGATGGTGTCGAGAATCGGGTAACGGCGGCGCAGCCGCGGGTTGTAGAGGACGTCGTCCGGGACGAGCAGGGTCAGCGGGCCCTTGTCGATCGGACAGGCGAGGATCTTCAGCAGGGGGTCGTCGGGGGTCACGGCTCAGCTCCTTGGGAGGGGGAGGAGGGCGAGGCGGGAGAGGAGGGAAAGGGCGGATTCGGTGCCGGCTCCAGTTCCGGTTCCGTCCCCGGTTCCGGTGGTGGGGCGTCCTGGCGGGGGAGGGCGAGCAGGACGAGTACGGCGACCGCGGTGCCGCCCAGGCGCAGGGCCAGCCGCAGGGGGTCGGAGGGCAGCGGTTCGCCGAAGGCGACCGTGCCGCAGGCGACGGTGTAGACGCAGGTCACGGTGGTACAAACGGGGACGATCAAGGAGGCACGGCAGCGCTGGAGCGCGGTCTGCGACAGCACCAGGCCCACCGCGCCGGTGAACAGCAGCAGATACGGATACGGGGAGGTGAACAGGGCACGGACGGCGCCCGCCGGATCGTGCGCGTTCAGCAGTCCGGAGACGCCCTTGATGGCGAGCGAGCTGACGCCGTAGAGCAGGCCGACGGCCACACCGTAGGGGACGCCCGAGGACGGCTGGCGGTGGCGGCGCTTGGCGCGCTGCTCGGCTGCCCCGTACAGCCACAGCCCCGCGGCCAGCGAGGGCAGTGCGATGGCGAGCAGGGTGCCGGTGGGCGCGGTGCGGGTGACGGTGCCGGCGCCGTTGCCCTGGAGCGACGCGACGACCATGCCGAGCGCGAGCAGGATCGCCAGGATGCTCTGCCGTTCGCGGCCGGTGGTGCGCTCGCCGAGGAAGACGGAGGACAAGAGCAGCAGCAGGACCAGACCGGAGACGAAGATGCCCTGGGCGGCGGCGATGGGAAGGGTGCGGTAGACCGCGAGCTGGGCGGCGAAACCGGCGGCGAGGGCCAGCGAGCCGCCGAGCCACAGCGGGCTGCTCAGCAGGTGGCGGACGAGCCGGGCGGGCCGCTGGGTGCTGAGCGCGGGCAGCGTGGACAGGGCGCGCTTCTCCAGTACGAACCCGGTGCTGTACAGGACGTTGGCGAGCAGCGCGGACGCCACGCCCCACCACAGCACTGCCCTACTCCCTTCTCCGGCGGGCATGGACGAGCAGGACGGAGGCCAGCGAAGGCAGTCGGCAGGCGGCGCGGTCCAGGGGCCGCAGCGGACGCGGCACGTCGTGATACGGCGCGCCCGCGATCCGTACGACCTCGAAGCCGCAGGCTGGCAGGAAGCCGCGCAGCGCGCGGGCGGTGTAGAGGCGCAGATGGCCGACGACCTGGGTACCGGGCCGGCCGTGGATGCCTCGCATACTCACCTCCGAGAAGACGGGCTGGACCCCGGCGAGGAGGAGTCCACGGTTGTACCAGGCGGCGAGATTGGGGGTGGAGAGCATCAGGTGACCGCCGGGACGCAGCACCCGGCGCAGTTCGTCGAGGGCCGCGTCGGGATCGACGAGATGCTCGATGACCTCGCTGAAGAGGACGGCGTCGGCGGTGGCGTCCGCGAACGGCAGGCCCCCCTCGCCCAGTTCACCGCGTACGGCGTATGGGACGCGCGGGGCGGCGCGGCGCAGTGCGTCCTGCGACCAGTCGACGCCGACGATGCGGTGGCCGGGCAGGAGACCGGCCGCGATGGCGGCCGCGCTTCCGTCGCCGCATCCGATGTCCAGGACCGTGGCCGGAGGCGCGCCGGAACGTACCGGTCCCAGGGCCCGGGCCAGCATCAGGGCCTGACGGCGGCTGCGGGCGTCACCTGAGGCGACGGGGACGGCGGGGTTCTCGTAGAACTCCCGGAGACTGTGGTGGGGTTCGCGGTCCGCTGTGGCCTGCGGGCCGTCCCGTTCGGTGGCCGCCTGCCGGATCACGGGGCAGCTCCTTCCCCCGGGCCGTCTCCGGCCCCGAACCCGTCTCCGGCCCCGAACCCGTCTCCGGCCCCGAACCCGCCTCCGGCTCCCGCGTCGTCTCCGTCCCTCGGCCCGCCTCCGGTCCCCAGCCCGTCTCCGGTCTCCGGCGTCCAGGACGTGGCCGCGAGCGACCGGGCGAAGAGCGAGCCCAGGCGGACGCCCGCCTCGTCGTCCAGGAGCGCGTGCGACCAGCGGAGTGCGAGCTGGACGCGCCCGCCGACGGAGACGGTGGTGACGGTCAGGCCGCGCGGCATCCGGGCCGGGGCCGAGAACCACACGGCGGTGGGACGCCCCGCGTCCCCGAAGTCGAGCGGGTAGGGGATGCGGCCGATGTTGGATAGCAGCGTGGTGGACGCCAGCGGCGCGGCAGCCGTGCGCAGCGCACGCGTGAGGACTCCGCGCGCGCCGACCGGAAGCACCGGCGCGGTCAGCAGCGCCGCACCGAGGCCGAGCTGGGAGCCCGGCGCGGCCTTCAGGGACCGGGTGCGGGCGGCGGTGCTCCGCAGCAGCCGGGCGACCGCTGCCGGATCGGGAGGATCGGCCGTGAGCAGCGCGGCATCCCGCTCCTCCGTCGGCCCGAAGCCGACGGAGACCAGCCGGGTGCCGTTGCCGATGGGCATGTCCGTACCGCGCGGGCGGTCGTCCACCGGCATGGTGACGACGACGGGGGCGCTCGGGCGTCCGTGTACGTGGTTCCAGCGGGCCACCATCAGGCAGGTGGCGACGAGGAGTTGGTCATTGACGGTGAAGGCGGCCACGCCGTCGACGCGGGGCGGCCGGGCCGGGACGGGCAGCTCGGTGATGAGCATGCCGTTGCCCCGCCCGTCGCGGTTGGCCCGCCCGTCACGATTGCCCCGGCTGTTCGCGCGGCGCGGCCCGTGGTCGGCGGCTATCCGTACCGGCCGGGCCAGGCGGTGCCCGCCGAGTGGCGGCGTGTCATGGGGCGCGCCGCCCGCAGCGGCTCCGGCCGCGCGTACGGGAGGTGGCGCCGGGGAGTTGTCGGCGCCGCCGTAGAGCTGGGCGGCGGTGGCCAGGACCCGAAGACAGGCCGGTCCGTCCAGCGCGGTGTGGTTGATGGTGACGAGCAGTACCGTTCCGCCACCTCCACCCCCACCTCCGCCCACGCCTCCATCCGACTCCCGTTCGATGACCTCCAAGCGCACCGGCGGAGAGGCGTCCAGCGGCGGACAGTCCGCCAGGGCACGTTCCCGGGCCCGTTCGAGAGCGTCCGGGCCCGGCGGCGGGAAGACGACCGGGTCCACGTCCGGCACGCCGGTCAGCTCCCATGCGTACCGCCGCCGCCACCAGCGGTGCGGGGCCTGGCGCATCAGGATGCGGGGATGCCGGCACAGCGCCTCCCGGAACGCCGCCCGCAGCCGGCCGGGGTCCGGCCGACCGGGCAGATGCACCTCGATGTGCACGGTTTCCGGTTCGTCGTCGGTGAGGCAGTGCCGGGTGATCTCGTCCACCACCGGGAACGGAATCCGCCGTACGGCCCGGTCCGCCGCACCGGGCGGCCCGTCCCCGGCCGGTTCCTGCCGTGCCGGTTGCAGTGCGGTCATCGGGTGGGTTCCTCCCCGCTGCGGTCCGGTGAAATGCCGTTTGGCGGCGTGTCATTCGGTGGCGTCTCGTTCGGCGGCGGCGCGCTGTCCGACGCCGCAGCGCGTCGTCGTCGGCGGCGGGGCAGCGGCGGAGCCGGAGGCCCGGACGCCGCCCCAGGGATCGGCTGCGTAGCTCCCGCTCCCGCGGCCGACACCGGTTCCCCGGCCGACTCCGCCCCCTCCCGAGGCCCAGGCCCCGCCCCCACCCGAGCCCCCCGCCGCGCCCCCGCACCCGGCACAGTCACCACCGCCGCCGCCAGCGCCAGCAGCGCCAGCGCCTGGGCCGTGGCGCTGAAGGCCCCGGCGTCGGCGGCGGCCGGTTCGCCCGCGCCGAGGGCCGCCGTGATGCCGGCGCCCACCATGGCCAGCAGCGCGACCGGTACGAGGAGTCCCGGCAGGAACCGGGCCCCCAGGGCCAGCAGCGGCACGATCACGGCGTACGGCCCGGCGGCGAGCGCCACGACCACCGTGAGGGCGACGGCCCCCAGCAGCCAGGAGGGCGCGGGCGGCGCCTGCGGTTCCGGTGGCGTGCGTGGCGTACGGCGTATCAGGGCGGAGCCGATGAGTACGGCGATGCCGAGTGCGCCGCCGAGCAGTCCGAGGTCGTAGGTGGTGGACGGCGCGTACGACAGCTTCACCAGCCCCCCGGTGCCCGCCGGGATCAGGAAGCCCTGCTGCCAGCCGTCGAGGCGGACCGGTGACAGTTCGCGTCCGTCGAGCGTCGCGTGCCAGCCGGCGTTGGCGTTCTCGTACATCTGGAGGTACGCGGCCGCGCCGGTGCCCACCTGCACCGACCGCTGGTCGCCGGCCCAGTCCATGGCCGTCGCCGACCGCCGTTCGGAGGCGGGTGCGGGGGCGCTGCCCCGGGTGAGGGTGACGTCCGTCAGCGCGAGCGGGCCCTGGTCGCCGGCTTCCACCTGGTGCTGGCCGGAGGGGAGTTGCAGGCGCCCGCCCTGCGCCTCGCCCGCGCACAGTTCGACGGTGACGGGCCGGCGTTCGGTCAGATCGCGGACGTACCCGGAGGCCTTGGTGGCGTGCAGGGTGCCGTCCACGGCCAGCGGCGGGCCCTGGCCGCAGGCCAGCGAGAACCGGTCGGTGGCCGAGGGCGGCGGGGTGCGCAGCGCGTCGAGGGCCGGGATGTAGACCTCGCTCAGGCCGACGGGCAGCTGCAGTGCCTGGTCGGCGACCGGGTTGTGGACGGTGAGTTCCTTGACCTTGCTGATGGTGATGTCGAGGCGGTCGGTGGTGATGGGGTCGAAGCGGGCCTGGCCGTTCTCGTCGACCCCGGCGGTCGCGGCGCCGTCGGGGGAGTTGACCAGGATCTGTTCGGGGCGGGTGGAGATGCCGCCGGCCGCGGCCAGCACGATCTGGTCGACGGTGCGTTTGCCCGGCCAGCGCAGGTGCAGGGTCGGTCGGTCGCCCGCGATCCAGGCGGTGGTCAGGTCGCCGTCGACGAGGTTGCGGGGGCTGAGCGAGCGGCCGGAGCCGAAGCTGGTGGAGTCGGCGGTGGCGGTGATGCGTTCCTTCTGCCGGGGTGCCGCCCGGTCCAGCAGCTGGTCGAGTTCCGGTCCCGGTACGGCCAGGGCCTTGGCCGACACCTGGTACGACGCGTCCGTGCCGGTCCGGAACTGGCGGTGCAGCCCCACCTCGGCGGAGACCGGCGAGAGGCCGCCGGGGTCGCTGCCGCGGTGCAGGGAGTACGTCGCGGACGGCGCCGTGGACTCCTCGTCGTCCTTCGGGAGCTGTAGCAGCCGGGTGACCTGCACGCCCGGTACCGACACCTCGGAGAAGCCCGCGCCGGACAGTCCGGCGCGCGGCGTCTGCGACCCGGTGATGGTGATCTTCAGCCACTTCGCGACGCCTGCTGGTGCCCTGACCTGCTGCTTCGTGCCGTTGGTGAGCAGCTGGCCCCGCACGCTGCCCCGGTCGGTCTCGATGCGTACGGACGTCGGTGCCGCCCGCATCCCGTCGCCGGGCAGCGGTGTCAGCGAGATCCTGGACGGTACGGGCGTGGGCCGGGTGAAGCCGATCCGCAGCCACTGGCCGGCCGGTTCGCCCGCGCTGCCCTCGGCCCAGCCGGTGTCCGGGTTGCCGTCGAAGGCGTGCACCGGGTCGTACTGCGGCAGGTGGAACAGCCAGTTGCCGCTGCTGGAGGCGGTGACGGAGGAGGCGCCGCGCAGCACGCCGGTGGTCTGGTGGTCGATGCCCTCGGTGGGCAGGATCTGGCGCGGCGGGCGGCCGGGGTCCTGGACGCTGTCCGGGTGATTCCGCTCGCCGGGCGCGTACGTATAGGACGTCTGGGAGTTGACCAGTCCGAACCTGGTGTCGGCACGGCGCAGCCCGTCGCCGGTCAGCTGGAGCGGCGGGGTGCCGACGCCCGGGTGGTTGTCGCCGGTCAGTACGGCCGGACGGTGGCGCAGCGTGGGGTCGGCGGACAGCGGGAGCAGTGCCTCCGGCCCCCCGCTGACCTGGGCGGTGTCCGCGACCGGCTGGGCGGTGACCGGTCCGGGCCGTGGGGTGTCCACCGGTTCGTAGATCTCCGCCGACCGCTGGCGCGGATAGAGGCCCTGGATCTGTACCGGGGTGTCGGGGGCGATCTTCCCGTCCGTGGTCAGCGGCCCGAACGCGGCCACCTTGCGGTAACCGGACGCCTCCAGGGTGCGTTTGACGGTCTGCGTCGGTATGTACCCGATCTGGTCCGGGTCGAGGTCGTTGCGTACGACGACGTCGTACAGGCCGGCCCGGCCCAGGAAGTCCCGCAGGCCCGGCACTTCGGAGCCGGACATCAGCGCCTGTTCGACGGCGTCCAGGGCACGCCGTACGCCCGGCGTCCCGAACGGTACGAAGTCCCGCTGGGCCCAGCGGGAGCGGGCGAGCACGTCCAGGGGCTCGTCGATGGGGGAGCCCCAGGTGTAGATGCCGTGCGCGGTGGCGGGGACGACGAGGGCGCGGTTGTCGGGGGTGTTCTTCTTCAGCCAGTCGGCGGTCCGTTCCCAGGCGGAGGGCAGCTTCTTGAAGGCGCCGGGCTGCAGGACGGTGCCGTTGAGGTACGGCAGGGCGAGCGCGGGGACCGTCAGCAGCGCGACGATCAGCGGGATATGGCGGCGCCCCGGGACGCGCCGGGTGCCGCGCCGCTCACTGGCCACGCCGAGGAGGTGCGCCAGGCCGAACGCGAGCGCCAGTGCCGGCCCCGGTTGGAACTTGTAGATGTTGCGGAACGGCCGCAGCCAGCCGTCGAGCCAGTCCTGCCACAGCCCGTGGAACGGACCGCCCAGCGAACCGGCGTATCCCGTGAGGCAGATACCGGCCACGACCAGGACGGTCAGCAGCAGCCAGCGCCGTTCGGGCGCGTCCCGGCGGGCCAGCCCGGCCAGACCCAGCGCGGCGGCCAGTGCCGAGCCGAGGATCGCGGCGGCGCCCGCCGCCATGGTCCAGCCCGCCGGGAGCCAGGGTTCGCCGAAGTTGAGGTAGCCGGTCCAGTTGCCGGCGCCGCGCAGCAGCTCGGTGGCGGACATGGTGCCGGTCGTGGTGTTGGCCTGCTCGATGTACGGCATGAAGTTCTCGCCGTACACCCCGAGCAGCAGCAGCGGCACCGCCCACCAGGCCGTCGCCAGGATGACGCCCGGAATCCACCACACGAGCAGCGCTCTGCGCCGGGCGCCCGTACGCGACAGCACGTACAGCAGGACGGGCAGCAGCGACGCCAGTGTCGAGGCTGCATTGACGCCGCCCATGAAGGGGATGAGCAGCGCGGAGCGGGTGGCGGCCAGGCGCGCCGGGGCGCGGTGGTTGGTCAGCGGCAGCAGGACCCAGGGGAGCAGCGCGCCGGGCAGGGCGGCGGCCGATGTCGAGCCCACGACCATGGTGAAGGTCGGCCACAGTGCGTACGCGGTGGCGGCGAGCAGCCGCGCTGGTGGAGAGCCGACGCGCAGCCGCTCGGCCAGCCGCAGCGCGCCCCAGAAGGCGGCGGTGACGATCAGCGACATCCACAGCCGCTCGGCGATCCACACCGGCAGGTGCACGAGGTCCGTCAGGGCGTAGTACGGCAGGGTCGGGAACGCGTAGCCGACGTACTGGTCCGTGATGCCGCCGAAGCCCGCCCGGTCGTGCCAGAGCTGTCCGAGGTCGCCCAGGAACCGCCAGGGGGCGGTGGTCACCCCCAGCTTCGTCTCGAAGGTCATCTTCCCGGAGGACGGCGCGAGGAAGAGCACGAAGGTGACAGCCCAGAACGCCAGCAGCCAGCGCCGGGAGCGGGGCGGCCCGGGCGGCGGCGCGCCCGGCGCGGCCGCCGGGGTGCCGCCGGCGTCCGGCGATCCCGGCTCTGAGCTGGACTGGAGCGTCTGGGTCATGGCAACCGCCGCAGGATGAGGAGGAGGTTCCAGGTGGCTACTTCGCGTACGCCCGGCAGGCGCGGGATCGTTTCGGCGAGGAATGGCGCGTACCGGGAGCGGGCCGTCACGATCCACACGTCGTCCCGCGCCCTGATCTGCCGCAGCGTCCGGCCGACGTGCAGCGCGAACAGGTTCTCGCCCAGGGTGTGCTTGGCGGCCCGGCCGGTACGCCGCCGGTAACGCTCCCTTGCCCGTCGGGCGCCCAGGTAGTGCCAGGGCGCCATCTCGTGCCCGCCCCACGGGGAGAGCCAGTTGGTGAACGACAGGTAGATCAGGCCGCCGGGCCGGGTGATCCTCACCAGCTCGCTGAGGAAGGTCTGCGGGTCCGCCACGTGCTCCAGGACGTTGGAGGAGAAGCAGATGTCGGCGGTGCCGTCCGCCAGCGGGAGGAGGTAACCGTCGGCGAGCACCGCGCCGCGCGGCGGCCGGCCCCGGGCAGCCAGTTCGCGCAGGTCCGGCTCGAAGAGATAGCCGTGCGCGCCGCGGCGCCGGAACTCCTCGGTGAAGTGCCCGCTGCCGCCGCCGATGTCCGCGACGACCCGGCCCTTCAGCGGCTCGTACCGTTCGATCTGGTCGGCGGCGTCCCGCGCGAGCAGGCCGTAACAGCGCTCGGGGTCGTGCTGCTCGCGCAGGAAGGCGCGGAAGAGGGCGAGAGATCTGCGCAGGGAAGGGTCCCGCACCTCAGCATCACCGCCCGGCGGGGAGGTCGAGGTGTGCCTCGGCGTACGACTCGGCCGCCACGGCCCGGAAGCTGCGGACCGTGGCGCTCCACCGGAACCGCGCGGCGCGCCGCGCGGCGGCGGCCCCCAGGGCCTGCCGGCGCGGACGGCTGAGCGCCAGCGTGCACCAGCGCGCGGCGAAGGAACTCTCACCGCGCGCCAGCAGCCCGGTCACTCCGTCGTCGACCGAGTCGCGCAGGCCGGGGATGTCGAACCCGACGGCCGGAGTGTGCCGGGCGGCGGCTTCCATGACGACCAGCCCCCAGCCCTCGACCAGCGACGGGTGCAGCAGCAGCCAGGCCCGGCAGAGGAGTTCGTGCTTGTCCTGCTCACTGATCCGGCCGGTGAAGTGGACGTCGGGACCGGCCATGGCCGCCAGGCGGTCGCGCTCCGGACCGTCCCCGACGATCACCAGTCGGCCGCCGGTGACCGGCCGTACCCGCTCCCACAGGCGCAGCAGCAGATCGACACGCTTGTACTCGACCAGTCGCCCCATGGCCAGGAACAGCGGCTCCGGCGACTCGGGGAGCAGCGGGCCGGGCTCCTCCACACCGTTGTGCACCAGCCGGATGCGCTCCCGCTCCACGCCGAGGCCGCGCAGCGCGGCGGCGGTCGAGCCCGATACGGCGACCATGAGGTTGCCGCGGTGGGTGCCCGCCAGCGCCCAGTGCTCCAGCCGGCGGCCGAGCCGGGCGGCGGGCGCCGGGTAGCGCATCCCCCACAGGTCCGTGTGGACGTGGTTGACCAGGCACAGCGTCGGTCCGCTGTGCCACAAGGGGGCCAGGTACGGCATCCCGTTGCACACCTCGACCAGCAGGTCGCACGCGCCGACCCGGCGGCTGAACTGCCGCCGTACCCGCAGGAAGTGCCCGGCGTCGCCGCCCGCGGACACCACCCGGTAGCCGCGGTCGGCGGCGGGCCCGCCGCACAGCAGTGTGACCTGGTGGCCGTGTGCCGTCAGACCTTCGGCGATGCGGTCGACGAGCAGCTCGGAGCCGCCGGCGGCGGGGTTGCCCAGGTCGCGGCGGGCGAGGAAGACGATGCGGCGGGGGAGGGGGAGCGGGGGTGTGGGGTGGTCGGAGGTGGGTGGTGGGGCGGGACGGGCGGGAGCTGTGGTGTGCGCTGTCGGTGCGGGTGATTCGGGTGCTGCATGGCGTGCGGATGATTCGTGGCGTGCGGGCGGTTCATGGCGTGCGGATGTGTCATGGCGTGCAGGTGATTCACGGCGTGCGTGCGGTGCGGCGGACAAGGACGGTCGTACGTGCTGGGGCATGTGCGCTCCAACTCGTCTCAGGGTGCGGTACCAGTGGTGTGGGGGGACGTACTGCGTACTGAGTCGTGCGGACCTGCCGGCCTGGGGCTGCGGACGGGGGCGGGGGACGGATGACGGGGACGGGCGGGGGACCGGTGCGGGGACGGGGTCGCGGGTGGGTGAGCTGGATAGTTTTCGCCGCCCTGTTCGATGCGGCTACTCACCGGCGTGACAATTTCCGCCCCGGCTCCGTCTGACGCCTCATCACTTCGCGCAGGATCAGCTGAACCGCCGCCTCCCGCGCACCACCAGCACCACTCCGAAAAGCGTCAATCCGCCGCCCGCCACGGCCGCCGCGAGCGGCGCCGTCTCGCCGACCGTCCGGAGCTTGCCACTGTCCGCGTCCGCCAACGCCACCTGCTTGCGCTGGGTCGCGGGCGTGAACTCGATCCCCGAACCGCGCAGCAGGGTCACCGCGTCGGTCCGCGCGCCGGGCGCCCGCAGCGTCTTGTGCGGCGAGATCGACGCGTTGATGATCCGGCCGGTACGCGGCTCGACGACCAGCTCGATCCCGCTGTTCGCATACCACTCCTCGGCCTGCACCTGGCCCTGCGCCGGCCGCCCGACCAGCCGCCCCGGCACCTGCCGGCTGCCCGTCCTGGTGGGCTCGACGGTGCCCGTGAAGCGGTAGCCCTCGTACCCCTGCACGCGCTTGGTGCCGGCGAAGCGGAGCGGGACCGCGGCGCCGAGGGTGCTGTCCCACCAGCGATAGGTCCGGCGCTGCACGTCGAAGGGGAACTTGAGGTAGGCATCCCCTTCGAAGCGGGTCGGCGCCTCCTCGCAGCAGTGCACCGGCGCGTTGGTGCGCCGGTCGGTGACCCACCGCTCCAGCGTCCACTGGAACGCCTTGCGCGGATCCTTCAGCTCCAGCGTCACGGGGGTGTCGACAGTCGTGGACGCGTCCCACACGGCCCGTCCGCTGCGCTCGCTCTCCGCCACGTCGCCCAGTACGTGCCGGGTGATGGTGATCTTCTGCCGGTTCTTCGTGCGCAGCGTCCCGGTGTCGAAGTAGCTGCCGGTGCCGGCGAAGACGGTGGTCGCGTCGACGTCCACCGGGGTGCGCTGGGCGCGCGGCGCGACGTACCAGGCGAGCATCGGGGCGAGCACCAGGAGGAAGACGCCGAGTCCCAGCAGGACCAGGGAAAAGGGTGAGGCGGTCTTACGCATACGAGCACTCCTGAGGGCGGCGGGGGCAGTGCACGTGCGGTGTGGCGGTGGTCCGGGTGAACGGGCGGGAACCGTAGGCGCATCCTTGACATGCCGTCAATGCCCCCCACACACTCGGCAGTCACCGCGGCCGTCGCGGTCCGGCGTCCCGTCGGCGCGGTACGGCACCGTGGCCGCCGTCGCGCACTCCGGCGTGCGCCCGAGGCCGTCCGCGGGCCGGGCCGGGCCGGTGCGCCGCGCAACCCTCGACGTACCCGTCACCGAAGGGGCCCGCCGCGCCATGCACAGACTGCTCGCCGCCGTACTGACCTCGCTGGCCGCCGCCGCCCTCGCCGTCGGCGCCTCCCTCGGCATCGTCGCCGCCCTGAACGCCACGCCCGAACAGCCGAACGTGCCCCTCGTGACCTTCGACCGGACGCCCTAGGGGAGGTCGCAGGCGTGGTGGAGACCGCCCGCTCGGCCTGGCGCGACGTACCCCCGGCGCAGGTACGGGAGTTCGCCGTCCGCGCACTCGAAGAGGTCCCGGCACTGGCCCAGCGCATCCTGGCGGAAATCCGCCGAGAGTACCCGCAACTGCCGCTCGCCCTCGACGAGTACGGCGAACCGCGCGCCCTGACCGGCATCCGGCAGTCCTTGGAGCACTTCGTCGAGCACATGTCCGCCGGCCTGGACAGCCCGCACGTCCACCCGCGGATCTTCCAGGAGTTCGGCCGCGGCGCGGGCATCCAGGGCCGCAGCCTGGACGCCCTCCAGGCGATCTACCGGCTGGGCGTACGGCTGGCCTGGCGGCGGCTGGCGGAGATCGGCCAGCAGGTGTCGATCCCGGCCCCCGCCATGTACGAACTGGCCGAATCCGGCTTCGAGTACCTGGACGGGCTGGTCGCCGAATCGGTACGCGGCTTCGCCGAGGCCGCGGCCCGCCAGGCGGGCGAACGGCTGCGGCACCAACGCCGCCTCATGGAACAGCTCTTCGCGCCCGGGGCGCGGGCACCCAACGCCCCCGCGCTCACCGACCGCGCCGCCCGGATCGGCTGGACCCTGCCCGAACGGGTCGCCGTGGCCGTACTGCTGCGCCCGGCCCGCGAGTCCGTCGCCCCGGCCGTCGGCCCGGACGTCTTGCTGGACATGGAGTGCGAGCGGCCCCGCATGGTGGTGCCGGAGCCGGACGCCGCCGGGCGCGGGGAACTGCTCCAGCGGGCCACGGCCGGGTGGTCGGGTGCGCTCGGTCCGGCCGTACCCCTGGCGCACGCGGCGAAGTCCCTGCGCTGGGCGGGCGCCGCGGTCGACCTGATGGAACGCGGCCTGCTGCCCGCCGGGCAGCTGCTGCACTGCACCGAACACACCGAAGCGCTGGTCCTGCTGCCCCCCGAGGAGCTGATCGAGGACCTGACCCGGCGGCGCCTGGAACCCCTCGCGCACTGCGGGCCCACCCACGGACGCCGGCTGGCCGAAACCCTGCTCGCCTGGCTGGAGACGCGCGGCGGCGCCCCCGAAGTGGCCGCCCGGCTCGGCGTCCACCCGCAGACCGTCCGCTACCGGCTGCGCCAGATACGCGAACTGTGGGGCGACGAGGTGGACGACCCGGACCGCCGCTTCGAACTGGAACTCGTGCTACGGGCCCGGCGGCTGCGGGGTGAACTCAGCGTGCCGGGCGGTCCTTCCTGCCCTCGGTGAACAGCTCGAAGCCGTCGAGCAGCCGGGCCAGGCCGAACTCGAACATCGCGTCCAGCTGCAGCATCCCCGCGTCGTCCTGGTCGCCAATGCCCGCGTACATGGGGAACGCACCGGACTCGATGATCCGCTCGTACTCCGGCTCCAGCGAGGCCATCCACTGGTCCTGGTCCATGCCGGTGTGCTGCTCGGCCTCCAGATCCTCCTCCAGGGCGACCGCCGTGCCGCGTACGTGGTTGAGCAGCGTCAGGGCCAGCCGCAGCTTGGTCAGCGGGTCGAACCGCGCCACCGCGCCCATGGTCCACTCGATGAGGATCATCGCGTGCGGCATCGGCTGCGGGCGGGTGATCGACAGCCACTGGGCGACCCATGGATGCCGCTGGTACAGCTTCCACTGGAGACGGGCCCCGGCCTCCATCCGCGCGCGCCAGTGCCGCGGCGCCGGGTCGGGCAGCTCGATCTCGGCGAAGGTGGCGTCCGCCATCAGCATGACCAGTTCGTCTTTGTTCGCCACGTGACGGTAGAGCGCCATCGAGGACGCGCCGAACTCGGCGGCCACCCGGCGCATCGACAGGGAGCGCAGGCCCTCGGCGTCGGCGATCCGGACACCGGCCCGCACGATGCGGTCGCGGCTGAGGCCGGGGGACTGGCCAGGGGTCTGGCCGGGGGCCGGGCCGTCACCGGGCGGGAAGGGCTGACGGTCGCCGCCGGAACCACCGTTGCCGCGAGGCCGGGGCGCGGGCGCCCCGTCCGTGCCCGCACCGGGGTCCGCGACCACCGTGCCCACCCCCGGCACGGCCCGGACCAGCCCCTCCTGGCGCAGCGTCGTGAGGACCTTGGTCGCGGTCGCCATCGCCACCCCCCACTCCCGGGTGATCGACCGTGTCGAGGGGACACGGTCGCCCGCGGTCAGTTCTCCCGCGTCGATACGCCGACGGATCTCCGCGACGATCCGTCGGTACGGCGGGGTGACGGCTCGGTCCACGGTGGCGGCCTCCGAAGTCTCCGTACTAGTGCACCAGGGGCTGTGAGGGTAACAGGGCCGGGTCGGCGCCGGTGGGGGGCGCCCTAGCTGCACTAGTGTGATGCACGCCCAATTCCCTTGAGCGTGCCGGGGTTTGCGCCGTACGTGTGCGGTGTCTACCTTCCTGGCTATGACGTTTACCCCGTACGCATCACCACCCCGCGCCGGACGCCGCGAGTGGACCGCCCTGGCCGTCCTCCTGCTGCCGTGTCTGCTCGTCTCGATGGACGTCTCGGTGCTCTACTTCGCCGTACCGTTCCTCTCCGCGGAACTCGCGCCCAGCGGCGTCGAACAGCTGTGGATTCTCGATGTCTACGGCTTCGTTCTGGCCGGGCTCCTGATCACCATGGGCGCGCTCGGCGACCGCATCGGCCGCCGCAGGCTGCTGCTCTCCGGCGCCGTCCTGTTCGGCATCGCCTCGGCGCTCGCCGCCTACGCGCAGAGTCCCGGCACGCTCATCGCCGCCCGCGCGGTGCTCGGCGTCGGCGGCGCCACCCTCATGCCGTCCACGCTGGCCCTGATCCGCAACCTCTTCCACGACGCCGGGCAGCGCGGCAAGGCCGTCGCGATCTGGTCCGGCGGCATGATGGGCGGCATCGCCCTCGGGCCGGTGCTCAGCGGCGTACTGATGGAGCACTTCTGGTGGGGCTCGGTGTTCCTGATCAACGCCCCGGCGATGGTGCTGCTGCTGGTGGCCGGGCCCCTGCTGCTCCCGGAGTTCACGTCCCCGGCGGCCGGCCGCTTCGACCTGCCGGGCTCGCTGCTCTCCCTGGCGGCATTGCTCCCGGTCGTCTACGGCATCAAGGAGATGGCCCGCGACGGCTTCGAGCCGCTGCCCGCACTGGCCGTCGCCGCCGGACTGCTGGCCGCCGCCGCGTTCGTACGCCGCCAGCGCACCGCGCGGCACCCGATGCTGGACCTGGAACTCTTCCGCCACCGCGGCTACTCGGGCTCCGTCCTGATGAACCTGCTGGCGATGTTCGCGCTGGTCGGCAGCGCGGTCTTCTTCACCCAGTATCTGCAGTCCGTACGCGGTATGAGCCCACTGGAGGCCGCCCTGTGGAACGTGGTGCCGACCATCGCGGTCGGTGGCATGGCCCCGGCCGCCACCGCCCTCGCACAGCGCATGGACCGGGCCTTCGTCATCGCCGGGGGCTTCCTGGCCGCCGCCGGAGGATTTCTGTGGGTGTCCGGGATGGCGGTGGACACCCCGCTGTGGATCGTGCTTCTGGGAGCCAGTGTCTACGCCGCGGGGCTGGTCATGGTGATGTCGCTCGGCACCGAACTGGCCCTCGGAGTCGCCCCGCCGCAGCGCGCGGGCTCGGCCTCCGCGCTCCTGGAGTCCGGCTCCGAGCTGGGCGGCGCCCTGGGCCTGGCACTCCTGGGCACCCTCGGCAACACCGTCTACCGTGGCGGCATCGACGGCTCCGTACCCGGCGGGCTGCCCGCGGGCGCGACGGGTGCCGTACGGGAAACCCTGGCCGGAGCTGCGGCAGTCGCGGGGGAACTGCCGGGCCGGGCAGGGGAGGCGCTGCTGTCGGCGGCCCGTACGGCGTTCCTCGGCGGCCTGCACGCGGCGATGCTCGGCTCGGCGCTCGTGATGGTGCTGGGCGCGCTGCTGGCGGCCGTACTGCTCAGGGGCGTACGGACCCAGGCAGCCCAAGGCGGTGCGGAGGGCCCGGCTGCCCGCTGCGACGCCTCTGCCGACACCTCCGTCGACATCCCTGTCACCCGAAGCTGACCCGCTCCAGCCAGAAGTCCAGCAGCTCCGCATCACCACCGATCTCGATGCCGGGGCTGCGGGCGGGCAGCCGGCGGTAGATGACCAGCAGCAGGTCGGTCAGCGGCCCGCGTACGGTGACGGCGGCCTCCTCGCGCGGCGCGCGGCGCCAGGTGATCGAATCGCCGGTCAGGTCGACCAGCCAGTCGGCCGCCGTCCCCGGTGCCGTGCCGGCGGCCTGGAAGCGCAGGGTGCGGCCGGGGCCGAGCAGTTCGCGCAGGGCTGGGCGGTGGTCGAACGCCTGCGGCTGCGAGCACAGTTCCAGCCACTCGTCGAGGCAGTCGGCGGCGGTCTCCTCGCCGACGGTGAAACGCGCGCCCTCGGCCAGAAACGCGTCGGCACGGTGGATGACCGTCTCGTTGGCCATCCGGCGGGCGAAGAACGCGGCCGCCGGCCCCAGTTGGGGAAGCGGCACCCAGGCCTCCGCGCCGGGCCCGGCGGTCCGCAGGGTCTCCGCCAGCAGCGCGGCCCCCTCGCCCAGCCAGCCGTCGAGCACGGCCGGATTCTCGTCGGCGTACGGCGACAGATCGCGGAAGTGGCCGTCGGGCGGGGGCGCCTCCGCGCCGGTGCGCACCACCTCCTCGGCCCAGCGGTGCGCACCGCCCAGATGCCGCAGCAGCTGACCCACGTTCCACCCGGGACAGGAGGGCACGGCGGTTCTCAGGTGGTCCGCGTCCCGCACGAGGGAGCGCAACTGGTCGGTCTGCGCGACGATTTCGGTGCAGTGGCGGTCGTACGTCGAAGCGTCCATGTCGCCACGGTAGGTCCCGCCACTGACATCCGGCCTGAAGTCAGCTGAAGTCCAGGTCGCCCGTCCGCGTCCGCTTCAGCTCGAAGAACTTGTCGTAACCGGCGAGCAGCCGGGCGCCGTCGAAGACCCGCACCGCTTCCTCGCCGCGCGGGATCGCCGTCAGCACCGGGCCGAAGAAGGCGACGCCGTCGATGTGGATGGTGGGCGTGCCGACCTCCTCGCCGACCGGGTCCATGCCCTCGTGGTGGCTCTTGCGCAGCGCGTCGTCGTACTCCGTGCTGTCGGCGGCGCGGGCCAGCTCCACGGGCAGCCCGGCCTCGGCGAGCGCCTCCTCGATGACGGTTCCGTAATCGTCCCGGCCGCCGTTGTGCAGGCGCGTGCCGAGCGCGGTGTACAGGTCGCGCAGTACCTCCTCGCCGTGCTTCTGGGCGGCGGCGATGGACACCCGCACCGGCCCCCAGGCCTTGGCCAGCAGCTCCTGGTACTGCTCCGGCAGCCCTTCGCGGCCGTCGTTGAGGACGGCCAGGCTCATCACGCGGAAGCGCAGGTCGATGTCGCGGTGGGCCTCCACCTCCAGGATCCAGCGCGAGGTGATCCAGGCGAACGGGCAGAGAGGGTCGAAATAGAAGTCGACCGTGTGACGGGTGGTGTTCGGGGAAGACGCATTCTGGTCAGTCATGACGCCACGATAGTTCGATATCGAACTTCCGGCCGGGAGTTCGACCGCGGCTTTCGGCCGGACCGCGCCCGCGCGGCCCGTACGCGCCTACTCCGCCGTGATGCCGAGCATCCGCTGGAGCAGTTCCTTGAGCAGCGCGCGTTCCGCGACGGACAGCTCGCCGAGCGGCTCGCGCGCGAAGTCCAGAGAGTCACGCAGCTGGGCGGCCGTCGCCAGGCCCGCCTCCGTCGGAGCGGCCAGCTTGACCCGGCGGTCGGCCGGGTCGGGGCGGCGCTCGACGAGGCCGCGGGTCTCCAGCCGGTCCACGATCCCGGTCACGTTCGACGGCTCGCACTTCAGGTGCAGGGCTATCCGGCGCATCGGCATCGGCTCGCGGGCGAGCAGGCCCAGGACGCGTGCCTGGGCGCCGGTGAGGGAGTGCGCGGCCGCCGCGTGCTCGTACTCCTCGTGATAGCGGGCCACGACGGTGCCGATCAGCTCGACGACCTCGACGGTCAGGTGGTCTGCGCGAGGAGTCATGACACCAGGGTACCGAATTGCTTGACAACATGAAATATCTAGGAGCATTATTGTTTCAGTACCTGAAGTATTTCGAGGAGGAGCAGCCCATGTCCGCACTGCCCACGTCCGGCCGCGAATGGCACCTGGTCGCCCGCCCGCACGGCTGGCCGAAGCCGGAGGACTTCGCGCTCCGCGAGGCCGGGATCTCCGAGCCCGGCGAGGGGCAGCTCCTCGTCCGCAACCTGTACTTCTCCGTCGACCCGTACATGCGCGGCCGGATGAACGACGTGAAGAGCTACACCCCGCCCTTCAAGCTGGACGAGCCGATGGAAGGCGGCGCGGTCGGCGAGGTCATCGCCTCCAACGCCGACGGTTTCGCGGTCGGTGACCACGTCCTGCACTTCAAGGGCTGGCGCGAGTACGCCTTCGTGGACGCCGCCAAGATCGCCAAGGTGGACGGTTCCCTGGCGCCCCTCTCCGCCTACCTGGGCGTGCTCGGGATGCCGGGCCTGACGGCCTACGCGGGCCTGCTGGAGGTCGCCTCCTTCAAGGAGGGCGACGCGGTCTTCGTCTCCGGCGCGGCCGGCGCGGTCGGCAGCGAGGTCGGCCAGATCGCCAAGCTCAAGGGCGCCTCGCGCGTCATCGGCAGCGCGGGCTCCGACGAGAAGGCCAAGCTCCTGACGGAGGAGTACGGCTTCGACGCCGCCTTCAACTACAAGTCCGACCGGTCCGTCAAGGAGCAGCTCCGCGATGCCGCCCCCGACGGCATCGACGTCTACTTCGACAACGTCGGCGGCGACCACCTGGAAGCCGCGCTCGACTCGCTGAACGTGCACGGCCGCGTCGCCGTCTGCGGCATGATCTCGCAGTACAACGCCACCGAGCCGACCCCCGCGCCGCGCAACCTCGCGCAGGTCATCGGCAAGCGGCTGCGCATCCAGGGCCTGCTCGTCGCCGACCACACTCACCTCCAGGAGCAGTTCGTCTCCGAGGTGTCGGCCTGGGTGCGCTCGGGTGAGCTGAAGTTCAGCGAGACCAAGGTCGCCGGCATCGAGAACGGTTTCGAGGCGTTTCTCGGTCTGCTGCGCGGTGACAACACCGGCAAGATGATCGTCGATCTCACGGACTGACCCCGCAGGGAGCCGGTCCCGCCGGGCCACTAGGCTCGGCCCCAAGCCGCCGCGATCGTGGGCGCGAGTCGCGGCGAACCACAGGAGGATTTCTATGTCCATCCAGCCCGTAGACGTCGTCTACACCGCCGTCGCCACCGCCGAGAACGGCCGGGACGGCCGCGTCGCCAGCGACGACGGCAAGCTGGACGTCGTCGTCAACCCGCCCAAGGAGCAGGGCGGCAGCGGCGCAGGCACCAACCCCGAGCAGCTCTTCGCAGCCGGCTACAGCGCCTGCTTCCAGGGCGCGCTCAGCGTCGTCGCCCGCCAGGAGAAGGCGGACGTCTCCGGCTCCCGGGTGACCGCGAAGGTCGGCATCGGCAAGACCCCGTCCGGCGGCTTCGGTCTCACCGTCGAGATCTCCGCCTCCATCCCCAATGTGGACGCGGCCACCGCCCAGGACCTGGTCGAGAAGGCTCACCAGGTGTGCCCGTACTCGAACGCCACCCGCGGCAACATCGACGTGAAGCTCAGCGTCGGCTGACGTTCGGGCGGCAGCCGGCAGGTCGACGGGCCGGCAGTCGCCAGCCGGCGGCCGCGCGCCGGCTGCCGGTGACGCTCCGGGCCGAGGGCCGCGCTCCCGTACGGGGGTGCGGCCCTCGGCCGTTCCGGTTGTTCCGCTCGTTCCGGTTGTCTCGCTCGTACCGTGGTGTGGCTGTCAGGTTCGCGCCAAATGCTGCCGAGGCTCTGTGATGCTGTACGGGCGGTGGCTACCGTGGTGGCGTGAGGCATCCGAGGGGGCAGAGTGACGGAAGAGCTGAGCGATGCACCACCGCCGCTCGCCGCTCCCACTCCCACCCCCGCTCCCCTTTCCACTCCCGCTCCGGCTTCCCCGCACCCCCTCCTGTGACGCAGGCCACTCGTACGCCTTCTTGACGACGGTGCCGTGTAATCGATTACGTAAGCCCACACGAAATCGATTTCACGCCGATGTGCGATCGAGACGCCCTGCACCGCGGTGGCCTCGACCTGCCTGCGCGAACCCGCACGGAAGGGCTGGGGCAGCATGGCGAAGATCAAGGATGTGGCCGAACGGGCCGGGGTGTCCGTGGCGACCGTCTCCCGGGTGCTCAACGGGCGCAGCCCGGTCGCCGCGACGCGGGAGCGGGTGCTCGCCGCCGTCGAGGAGCTGGGATACCGGCCCAACAACGTCGCCCGTGCCCTGCGCACCGCCCGTACCGGCACGCTCGGCCTGGTCATCAGTGACCTGACCAACCCGTTCTTCACCGAGCTGGCCGACGCCGTCGAGGACGCGGCGCGCAGCCTCGGCTACAGCCTGATCATCGGCAACGCCGCCGAACGCACCGGCCAGCAGGACGATTACATCCGTACGCTGCTGGACCGCCGCATCGACGGCCTGCTGGTCAGCTCGGCCGGAACCGGTTCCGCGATGCTGCGCGAGGTCGTCGACTCCGGCACGCCGCTGGTGCTGCTGGACCGCATCGTGCCGGGCATCGACGCGCCGTGCGTACGGGCCGACGGCGCCGCGGCGCTCACCGACCTCGCCGCGCACCTCGCCGCCCTCGGCCGGCGGCGCCCCGCGATCATCGTCGCCCCGGCGGGCACGCCGACCGGCGACGAGCGGCTGGAGCTCTTCCGTACGGCGCTGGCCGCGCACGGCATAGCGCTGCCGGACGAGCGCGTCGGCTCCACGCCCGACCTCCAGCACACCGGTGGCCGCCAGGTGATGCGCCAATTCCTGGACCTGCCCGAGCCGCCCGACACCGTACTGGCCACCGACAACCTGATGGCGCTCGGCGCGATGGACGAGATTCGCGCGCGCGGGCTGCGGGTGCCGGACGACATGGCGCTGGTCGTGTACGACGACGTGCCGTGGTTCGCGCACACCGACCCGCCGCTCACCGCCATCGCGCAGCCCACCCGCGAGCTGGGCCGGGCCGCCCTGCACACCCTGCTGGAACGGATCGAGGGGCGCGCGCCCGGCTCCGTACTGCTGCCGGCCCGCCTCGTCACCCGCCGCTCCTGCGGCGAACCGGGCACCGCCCATCAGGACACCCCTAGGGACACCGCTGAGGACACCCACGAGGAGGAGGGCAGCGCATGACCGACGTCAACGACGACGTTCGGGACGACGCACCGGCTGGCCGCGAACTTCTGCGCATGGAGGGGGTGACGAAGTCGTTCCCCGGGGTACGCGCGCTGGACGGGGTGGACCTGAGCCTGCGCGCGGGCGAGGTACACGTCCTGCTCGGTGAGAACGGCGCGGGCAAGAGCACCCTGATCAAGATGCTCTCCGGCGCCCACCGCCCCGACGCCGGCCGCATCCTCGCCGACACCGGCCCGACGCACCCGACCGCTAGCGATCCGGCCGCCACCGGTCCGACCGGCAGCGGCCCAGCCGCGCCCGGCCCGACCGTCACCGGCCAGCCCACCGGCACCCCAAGCGCCACCAGCGACCCAACCACCACCAACGCCCCAGCCACCACCAACGCCTCCCACGTCCCCCTCCGCGAAGTGCACATCCGCTCCGCGCAGGACGCCGAACGGCTCGGCATCGCCACCATCTACCAGGAGTTCAACCTCGTCCCCCGCCTGACCGTCGCGGAGAACATCTTCCTCGGCCGACAGCCGCGCACCGCGCTCCGGCTGATCGACAAGAAGACCATGCGGGCGCGCGCCGCCGAACTGCTGCGCCGGGTACGGCTGGACGTCTCCCCGGACACCCCGGTGTCCGAACTGGGCATCGCCCGCCTGCAGATGGTCGAGATAGCCAAGGCGCTGAGCCTGCGCGCCCGCGTTCTGATCATGGATGAGCCGACCGCCGTACTGACCTCCGAGGAGGTCGACACGCTCTTCGCCATCGTGCGCGAACTGCGCGACGACGGGGTGGGGATCATCTTCATCACCCACCATCTGGACGAGATCGGCGCGCTCGGCGACCGCGTCACCGTACTGCGCGACGGCCGCTCGGTCGCCGAGGTGCCCGCCGGTACGGACGAGGACGAACTGATCCGCCTGATGGTGGGCCGGGACATCGCCGAACAGTATCCGCGGCAGCGCCCGGAGGAGCCCGGCGCGCCCCTGCTGCGCGTACGCGGTCTGACCCGGCACGGCCCCAACGGCACCCCGGTTTTCGAGGACGTCGGCTTCGAGGTGCGGGCGGGCGAGGTCGTCGGCCTCGCGGGCCTGGTCGGCGCGGGCCGTACCGAGGTCGCGCGGGCGGTCTTCGGTGTGGACCGGTACGACGCCGGGACCGTCGAGATCGACGGGCAGGTGCTGGCCCCCGGCGACGTACGGGCCGCGATGCGCGCCGGGCTCGGCCTGGTCCCCGAGGACCGCAAGGGCCAGGGGCTGGTTCTGGACGCCTCGCTCCAGGACAACCTGACGCTCGCCCGGCTGGACCGCGACACCCGTGGCGGTCTGGTCGACCGGCGTGCCCAGCGGCGCGCGGCGGCCGAGGTGGCCGCGCGGCTGAAGGTGCGGATGAGCGGGCTGGGGCAGCACGTCCGCACGCTGTCCGGCGGTAACCAGCAGAAGGCCGTCATCGGCAAGTGGCTGCTGGCCGACACCCGGCTGCTGATCCTGGACGAGCCGACGCGCGGCATCGACGTGGGCGCGAAGGTCGAGATCTACCAGCTGGTCAACGCGCTGACGGCGGCCGGGCACGCGGTCCTGATGATCTCCAGTGACCTGCCCGAGGTGCTCGGTATGAGCGACCGGGTGCTGGTCATGGCGCAGGGACGGCTCGCCGGTGAACTCTCTGGCGACGAGGCGACGCAGGACGCGGTGATGGAACTGGCGGTGCGGCCGGCCGACGGCGCGTCCGGACCGCACCGGGCGACACCGGACGGGAAATCGCCGCACCACCCGACGAACGAGAGCGCGATGGAGGGCTCCGATGTCCGCTGATGTGAAGACGGGAGCGGCCGCCGAGACGGTCGGCGCCGCCCCGCCCGGTGACGGTTTCGGCCCCTGGTTCACCCGGGCCGTCCTCAAGAACGGCCCGCTGGGCGGCCTGATAGCCCTCGTCGTGGTCATGGCGGCGCTGTCCGGGGACTTCCTGAACGGACAGAACCTCCTCAACGTCGGCGTGCAGGCGTCCGTCACCGCCATCCTCGCCTTCGGCGTCACCTTCGTGATCGTCTCGGCCGGCATCGACCTGTCGGTCGGCTCGGTCGCCGCCCTCAGCGCCACCGTGGTCGCCTGGGCCGCGACCGACGCGGGCCTGCCGGTGTGGGCCGCCGTCCTGCTGGGGCTCGCGCTCGGCGCGGCGGCGGGCCTGGTCTCCGGCGCGCTCGTCGCGTACGGGAAACTGCCCGCCTTCATCGCCACCCTCGCGATGCTCTCCATCGGCCGCGGCCTCGCCCTGGTCATCACCGGTGGCACGCCGATCCCCTTCCCCGCCTCGGTCAGCAGGCTGGGGGACACGCTGGGCGGCTGGCTGCCCGTGCCGGTCCTGGTCATGATCGCGACTGGGCTCGTGGCGGCGCTGGTCCTCAACCGTACGTACGCGGGCCGCGCGATGTTCGCGATCGGCGGCAACGAGGAGGCGGCGCGGCTCTCCGGCATCGACGTCAAGCGCCGCAAACTGGTGATCTACGCGATGTCCGGGCTGTTCGCGGCGGTCGCGGGCATCGTCCTCGCGGCCCGGCTGACCTCCGCCCAGCCGCAGGCCGCCGTCGGCTACGAGCTCGACGCCATCGCCGCCGTCGTCATCGGCGGCGCCAGCCTCTCCGGCGGCTCCGGCAAGGCGTCCGGCACGCTCATCGGCGCGCTGATCCTCGCCGTCCTGCGCAACGGCCTGAACCTGCTGAGCGTCTCGGCGTTCTGGCAGCAGGTGGCCACCGGCCTGGTCATCGCGCTGGCGGTGCTCCTGGACACGCTGCGGCGCCGGAGCGCGCGATGAGGCGGCGGCGTACGGATCTGTCCGGCGGCGGTAGGGATTCGTTCCACAAGCGCACCGGGTTGCCCGGCATGCGTACGGGTTCCCTCCGCAGGCGTACGGGGCTCCTCGGCGCGGCCGCCCTGGCCGGTTCCCTCGTCCTGTCCGGCTGCGACCGTGGCGGCGACACGGACCTGGGCCTGGCCCTGTCCACCCTGAACAACCCGTTCTTCGTCGCCGTCCGGGAGGGCGCGCAGGCCGAGGCGGACCGGCGCGGCCTGAACATCAACATCACCGACGCGCAGAACGACCCCATGCAGCAGATCAACCAGATGGAGACGTTCACCAGCCAGGACGTCAAGGCGGCGATCATCAACCCGGTGGACTCCGACGCGGCCGTGCCGGCGGTCGGTGTCGCCAACCGGGTGGACGTACCGGTGATCTCCCTCGACCGCGGCGTCAACGGCGGCCGGGTCGGCTCGGCCCTCGCCTCCGACAACGTCGCGGGCGGCCGGCTCGCCGCGAAGACGCTCGCCGAGTCCCTCGGCGGCAAGGGCAAGGTGGCCTTCCTGGAGGGCCAGGCCGGCACCTCGGCCGCCCGCGAGCGCGGGCAGGGCTTCGAGGAGGGCATCAAGGCGTACCCGGGCATCGAGGTGGTGGCGCGGCAGCCCGCCGACTTCGACCGGGCCAAGGGCATGGACGTGATGTCCAATATGCTCCAAGTACACCGGGACATCGGCGGCGTCTTCGCGGCCAACGACGAGATGGCGCTCGGCGCCGCCAAGTCGCTGGGCGCCCGGGCGGGCAAGGACGTGAAGATCGTGGCGTTCGACGGGACGCCGGAGGGCGTCGCGGCCGTACGCGGCGGGACGCTGACCGCCACGGTCGCCCAGCAGCCCAGGCTGCTGGGCAGGCAGGCCGTGGCGCAGGCGCTCAAGGCGGCGCGCGGCGAGCGGCTGCCGAAACAGGTGAAGGTGCCGGTGGTCCTGGTGACCGGCAAGAACGCGGCGGAATTCGATGGGTGAGAAGCAGATGTACGACGTACTGGTAGTGGGCTCGGCCAACGCGGACCTGACGGTCCGGGTGGCGCGGCGGCCCGGCGCGGGCGAGACCGTGCACGGCTCCGACCTGGTCGAATCGGCGGGTGGCAAGGGCGCCAACCAGGCTGCTGCCGCCGCCCGGCTCGGCGGCCGGGTCGGCCTGCTGGCTCGGGTCGGCGACGACGCGTACGGCGAGCTGCTGCTGGACGCGCAGCGCGCCGCGGGCACGGACGTCACGCAGGTGATCGTCGAGTCCGGTGCCCGTACCGGCACCGCGATGATCATCGTGGGCCCGGACGGCGACAACAGCATCGTCGTCTCCCCGGGCGCCAACGCGGCACTCACCCCCGAGGACGTGGCGGCCGCCCGCGACACCATCGCCGCGTCCGCCGCCGTCTCCCTCCAGCTGGAGGTGCCCATGGAGACCGTACGGGCCACCGCCGCCACCGCCACGGAGACCGGCACCCGGGTCGTCCTCAACCCGTCCCCGACCCCGGAACGCCTGGACCCCGAACTCCTCGCCGCCGCCGATCCGCTCGTCGTCAACGAGCACGAGGCGCAGCAGCTCACGGGCCGCAGCGAGGGCACCCCGGAGGACTGGGCCCGAGCGCTGCGCGAGCAGGGCGCCCGCTCGGTCGTCGTCACGCTCGGCGGCGACGGCGCGCTGGTCGTGGACGGTGCGGGCAGCGCCGACCGGGTCCCCGGCGTCAAGGTCGAGGCCGTCGACACCACGGGCGCGGGCGACGCCTTCACCGGCGCCCTCGCGACCCGCCTGGCCCGCGGCGACTCCCTCACGGAGGCGGCCCGCTTCGCCGTACGGGTCGGCGCCGCGGCCGTCACCAAGCCGGGCGCCCAGCCGTCCTACCCGACGCTGGACGAACTGCCGTCCTGACCCGGAGGCCGCGGTGGGGGAGCCGTGCTCGGGCCCTGGTTCGGAGGCCCGCGGTGGGGGCGCCGCACGCGGACCCTGGCCCGGAGGCCGCGGCGGGTGCGCTGTACCCGGACCCTGACCCGGAGGCCCGCTGCGTGGGCGTCGTGCTCGGATCCTGACCCGGAGGCCACGGCGGGGGCGCCGCACTCGGACCGTCTCCGCCGGAGGCCGCTCGGGAGCCCGTCAGGAAACCTGGCCGGCCGCCCCGCCCGCCGGGGCGCCGGATATCCCGGCCCCTTCCGGACCCGCCGCCGGGCGCCCGACGGCCGGGCCGACCTCGGCCACGGCCAGGCCGGGCCCGTCGGCCAAGCGCGCGAGGGACGTTCCGTCCGCCGCCCATATGCCGCTGTACCCGCAGGCGACGCCCGCGCTGCCCGGGCCGACGGCGTTGGCGAGCAGCACGACGAGGCCGTGGTCCCGCGCCTTGGCGGCGTACTGCTCCGTGCGCTCCACCGTGTCGTGGAACGAGCTGGCCAGATACACCTGGCAGCCGTCGGCCGCGGCCTGCTCGGCCACCTCGGGGAAGGCGTTGTCATAGCAGGTGGCGAGGGTGAACCTCAGGCCGCGGAAGGTGAAGCGGCCGCCCGCGCACGGCCCCGCCGTGAATTGGTCGTTCTCCGGGCCGTGCAGATGGTGCTTGTCGTAGCGGGTCAGCAGCGCGCCGTCCGGTCCGTACACGAAGGACGCGATCGTCATCCCGTCGGCCGTGCCCGAAGGGCCGCTGCCCGGGCAGTTGACCACCGCGGCGACGCCCGCCGCCCGGCAGGCGTCCCGTACGGGCGCCAGGCGCGGGTCGTCCGGCGCGAGCACGGACCGCTCCAGGGCGGCGGCTATCGCGTCGAGTTCGTAGTTGGTCAGGGCCAGCTCGGCGAAGACGACCAGCTCGGCACCTCGGTCGGCGGCCTCGGTGACCAGCGCGGCCATTCGAGCCGCGTTGGCCTCGATGTCCAACGGCGTGGACGCGAATTGTGCTGCTGCGACGATCATTTCTCCATCTTGCCCGATACCACTGACAACGCGGCGGTCAGGATGTTCCGCACCTGCCCGGTGATGGCGGTCCGGTTGCGCACGAAGCCGGGATCGGTGACCTCGCCGGTCGCCGGATCCGTGTTCCCGGCGCCGAACTGGAGCACCGGCGTGTGCAGATGGCCGCCCGGCACGTTCAGCTTCACCGCGTCCCGCAGCAGCGTCGCCCGGTAGCCGATCTCGTTGGACAGGTAGTCACCGCCGCCGCCCGCGCGGGCCGTCGAGCCCGGTGTCGGACCGTCGGGCCGCTCGACGGGAGCCCCGCCGCCCGCCGGGATCTCGGTCACCGCCGTGTTGTCGCGCACCGGGTACGGCCCGGTGTCCGCGGCGGTGAGCTGCGCGTACGGCAGGGTCGTGGTGGTCCACTGCGGCTGCGGCCGTACGGTCGGCACGCCCTTCGGGACGGGGACCGTCTCGGTCCGCGACTCCCGCGCGTTGTCCGGGTAGCCGCCCCGCCAGGCGCCGTTCGTCCGTTCCAGGTCGAACTGCCCCGGCCGGCCCTGGCTGATGGTGGTGAACAGGTCCACCTTCCGCGGCCCGCTCCGGAAGTGCGGCAGCAGCGTCCGCTCGACCGTACCCGCCGCGAAGTCCGCCCACCGTACGGGGAAGACGGCGGTCTCGACGCGGGCGAGCCGCCCCGAGGCCGTACGGACCGTCGTGCCGTCCAGCGCCAGCGCCGCGGCCCCCGACGGGTTGCTGCGCCGCGCGTCCGCGTCCAGTTGGAAGGGGTCGAAACCGGTCACCACGACGCGCAGGGGCCGGTTCCCGGAGCGCCCGCCACCGGGCAGGCCGATCGAGTCCTGGCCGCGCGAACCGCGCTCCAGCGTCCCCATCAGCGCGTCCCGTTGGCCCGCGGTCAGCCGGAACCGCGGCTGCCACTCGCGCAGCGCCTTGGTCATGCCCAGCCGCGCCCAGTACAGCGGCCGGTCGTCGTCCCGGCTCAGGTCGCCGCCCTGCGGCCCGCGTCCCTGCACGCGGTCCACCGCGCGCCGCCACAGGCCGCGCCCCGCCTCGGTGACGTATCGTTTCGCCGCTCCGTACGAGTCCACCTTCCCCAGCCCGTCCGCGAACGTCCCGGCCACCGGGGCGAACCCGCTGCGCCGCAGGATCTCCTGCGGCGCGCGCTGCGACAGCCGCTGCTCCTCGACGGTCGGCGCGGTGGCGGACTGCTGCCGCGCGAGGGCAATGGCGGACGGGGTCGTGGTGGCGGAAGGGGCCGCAGTGGCGGAAGGGGCGGCGAGGGCGAGCGGGGCCATGGTCAGCAACGCGGCACCGAGCACGCCCACCGAGGTACGTATGCGTCTCATGGGGTGAGTAAACCGGCGTGGCGCCCGTGGCGGAAGGGGTGATCCAGTTCGGGTACGGGGAGGAGTGCGGGCAGGGGCAGGGGCCCGGCCTCGAAGCACTCAGCCGGACCTCAGCGCCCGGCCGGACTCAGCGCTCCGCCGTACCTCAGCGCCCCGCCACCACCTCCACATCGCCCCCGTCGCTGTGCACCTTGACCTTGTGCGGCGAGCCGTTGTCCACGGTGCCGGTGACGCTGCGGCTCCCCCCGTCCGTGGTGGCGTCCACCGCGTAACGGCCCTGGGGGAGCCGGACCGAGACCGTGCCGCCGCTGGTCCGGCCGTTCACCCGGTCCGGCACGCCGGTGAAGCGGGCGTCGATGCCGCCGCCGTCGGTGTCCGCGGTCGCCTGCTTCGCCGCGCAGTCCCGGAGGTCGATGTTGCCGCCGCTGGTTCTCGCGTCGACGGCGCCGGAAGCGCCCTTGACGTCGATGTCGCCGCCGTCGGTGTCCAGCTTCACGGCGACCGACGGCGCCACCCGCACCTCGTAGGCGACGCTGCACTTGCCGCGGGTGCCTCCGCAGTCGTCGGCGGTGAGTTTCAGGGTGCCGCCTTCGAGGGCGTGCCGGGTGTCGGGCTTCCGCTCGCCGTACGCGAGCCGTTCCGTCACCTTGACCCTGTCGCCGGCCGTGTCGTCCGCGACGACCTCGATGTCGCCGCCGGGCGTCGTCACGTCCAGCGTCGTGGTCCGGCCCTCGACCGTGTAGCTGCGTTCGGTTTCGGTGACCTTTTCGGTCAGCTCGCAGCCGGTGACCGCGACGGTCACCGTGACGAGGGCGGCGGTGGCGAGGGCGATACGGGTGGTGCGGTCGCCCGGTCCGGCGGTGCGGCGTGCGGTCATGATGGTCCCCCCGGAGACGGAATGCGGTGTGCGCGGGCGCTGAGCGGCGTACGGGGCTTTCGCGCGCCGCCACTCGGGTCGGCTGTCATCTTCCCGCGGTCCGCGCTCCCTCCGGGTCCCCAGCAGGGACGATCTCCCCGCCGTTCCCCTTAGGGGGTATCCGCGCCATCCCTGACCGGCGCGGCTACGTCCCCTTACGGGTGATCTCCTGGAACGCCATCCTGGCCAGCTCCCGCTGCCCCTCCCGGCCGGGGTGGAACCAGTCCCAGGTGCTCAACTCGGCGCCGGTGAAGCGGAAGTCGAAGACGGACCGGTCGAAGCGGCACAGTTTGTCGCGCTCGCAGACCGACTCCAGCACCTTGTTGTAGGCCAGCACCCGGTCGCGCACGCTCTGCCGGCGGGTGTCGGCGGCCTTCGACAGGTCGTCGGGGTCGCGCAGCATCGAGCCGCATATCCCCAGCTTCCACACTTCCTTGCCCAGCGGGTTCTGCCGCCCCTGCGACCACAGCCGCATCAGGTCGGGCACGGCCGCGACGTACACCTGCGTCTTGGGCAGGGCGCGCCGCAGCTTGCCCAGTGCCGCCTCGAAGCCGGCGCGGAAGGCGGTTGCCGAGGTCATCGCGCCGACGTCGGTGCGGCAGGCGTCGTTGGCGCCGACCAGGACGGTGACCAGTTCGGGCCGCTGTCGTACGGCCTGGTCGACCTGGGCCGGCAGGTCGCGCATCAGGGCGCCGGTCTTCGCGAAGTTCCAGCTGTGCGTGGCGGGGTCCTTCACCAGTCGCCGGGCGACGCTGTTCACCCCCGGGTCCGTGCCGGTGGCCCAGGAGACGGCGGGGCAGTCGGACAGCACCGAGCAGGCGTCGAAGCCGACGGTGATGGAGTCGCCGAGCGCGGCCACCGAGGCGGGGTCGGTACGCCAGGCGGGCGAGGGCTTGGGGGAGGGGCTCGGAGCGGTCCGGCCGCCGTCGTCCGGGTCGCTGCCGCAGGCGGTGAGGGAGGCGGCGAGGGCGGTCGCCACGAGGACGGCGGTCGCGGCGGTACGGGCCCGGTTTGGCCGAAAGGGCCGATTGACCACTGTCATCCCCTGTCCCCCTCCGGCGTGCGAGTGATATCTGTTCCGGTACCGACGGTACGTCACCCCCCGACGGCTGCCGCGCGGTAGCTTGTGCCGTGACCCGTAGGGTCCTCGCCCGATGGCACCGGCACAGTCGGCACGCGTGCATTACATCACGTCATTTACTGTCCCTTTTGCGGCAAATTGGGGCTTATGGTGTTTACTGTAGGTAACCTCGGATGCCGGTGCCGACGTGATCACTGGGGCAGAATGCTTGCAACTGTCCCGGCCGCGACCGGAACGGGCACGAGGCCGCTGGGGAAGGCGAACCTCGAACCGTACTGGAGGTCCCGGTGACGACACGTGGAGTTCTGTACGTCCACTCCGCGCCGCGCGCGCTGTGCCCGCATGTCGAATGGGCCGTCGCGGGCGTGCTCGGTGTGCGCGTCAATCTCGACTGGATCCGCCAGCCGGCGTCCCCCGGCACCTGGAGAGCCGAGTTCTCCTGGCAGGGCGAGGCCGGCACGGCCTCCAAGCTGGCCTCCGCGCTGCGCGGCTGGCACCTGCTGCGCTTCGAGGTGACCGCCGAACCCTGTGCCACCGCCGAGGGCGAGCGCTACAGCGCCACGCCCGAGCTGGGCATCTTCCACGCCGTCACCGGCATCCACGGCGACATCCTCATCCCCGAGGACCGGCTGCGCGCCGCGCTCGCCCGCTCGGCGGGCGGCGAGACGGAGCTGGCGGCCGAGGTCGCCAAGCTGCTCGGCAAGCCCTGGGACGACGAGCTGGAGCCCTTCCGGTACGCGGGCGAGGGCGCCCCGGTCCGCTGGCTGCACCAGGTCGTCTGAGCGCCGGGGTCGTCCGAGCGCCGGGGTCGTCCGAGGCGGCCCGGCGGCGCGCCGACGCCGCCCTTGTCCTGGAGCGCACTCCAGCCCGTAGCGTGCGGCCCATGCCTGACAAGACCTCAGTGGCGGTGCTCGGCACCGGAATCATGGGCGCGGCGATGGCCCGTAACCTCGCCGGCGCCGGCCTGGACGTACGCGCCTGGAACCGCACCCGCGCCAAGGCCGAACCACTGGCCGCCGACGGCGTACGGGTCGTGGACACCCCGGCCGAGGCGGTGGACGGCGCGGACGCCGTCCTGACCGTCCTGCTGGACGGACCCGCCGTCCTGGACGCCATGCGGCACAGCGCCCCCGGCCTCCGCGCGCGGACCCTCTGGCTCCAGATGAGCACCGTGGGCGCCGACGGAACCGTCCCGCTCGTCGCCTTCGCCCGCGAACACGGCCTGGACTTCGTGGACGCGCCGGTGGTCGGCACCAAGGAACCCGCCGAGAAGGGCCTGCTGACCGTTCTGGCGGCCGGACCGCAGGAGGTGCGGGACAGGGCCGCCCGGGTCTTCGACGTGGTCGGACAGCGCACCCTGTGGGTCGACGAGGACGGGGCATCGGGTGCGGCCAGCCGCCTCAAGCTCGTCGTCAACAGCTGGGTGCTCACCGTCATCAACGGCACGGGCGAGGCGCTGGCCCTCGCGCAGGGGCTCGGCGTGGACCCCCGCTCCTTCCTCGAAGCCGTCCAGGGCGGGCCGCTGGACCTGCCCTACCTGCGGATGAAATCGGAGCTGATCCTGTCCGGCGCGTATCCGGCCGGCTTCACCGTGTCCGCCGCGCGCAAGGACGCCCGGCTGATCGAGGAGGCGGCCGCGGCGGGCGGGGTGCACATGGACCTGGCCGCGGCCGCCGCGGAGCGCTTCCGGCGGGCGGAGGCGCAGGGGCACGGCGACGAGGACGGCGCGGCGGCGTACTTCGCCAGCTTCTGACGCGTACGCGCCCCCGGACACGCGGAAGGGACCGTGCCACACGGCACGGTCCCTTCACCCGCCTCACGGACCGGCGGGCCCGGCTCCGGTCACACGGTCCGGAAGGCCAGCACCACGTTGTGACCGCCGAAGCCGAACGAGTCGTTCAGCACCGCGATCGTGCCCTCGGCGGGCAGCGCGCGCTTCTCGTCCCGGACGACGTCCGCGTCCGCCTCGGGGTCGAGGTTCTCGATGTTGATGGTCGGCGGCGCCACCCGGTGGTGGATCGCCAGCACCGAGGCGACGGTCTCCACGCCGCCCGCGCCGCCCAGGAGGTGGCCGGTCATCGACTTCGTGGCGGAGACCGCCATGTGGTCGACGTCGGTGCCGAAGACCTTGCGCAGCGCCTTGATCTCGGCCAGGTCGCCCAGCGGCGTCGAGGTCGCGTGCGCGTTGACGTGCGCGATCTCGGCCGGCTTGAGGTCGGTGTTGGCGAGCAGGTTCTGCAGGGCGTGCGCGATGCCGTTGCCGGAGGGCTCGGGCTGCACGATGTCGTGGCTGTCGGCGGAGATGCCCTGGCCGACGGCCTCGGCGTAGACCTTCGCGCCGCGTTTGGCGGCGTGGTCGGCCGACTCCAGGACGATCACGCCGGAGCCCTCGCCGAGCACGAAGCCGTTGCGGTCCGCGTCGTAGGGGCGGGACGCGCCCTGCGGGTCGTCGTTGTTCTTCGACATCGCCATCATGTTGCCGAAGGCGGCGATCGGCAGCGGGTGGATGGCCGCTTCCGTACCGCCCGCGACGACGACGTCGGCACGGCCCGTACGGATCATCTCGATGGCGTAGCCGATGGCCTCGGCGCCGGAGGCGCAGGCGCTGACCGGGGTGTGCACACCGGCCCGCGCGTTGACCTCCAGGCCGACGTTGGCCGACGGGCTGTTGGGCATCAGCATCGGCACGGTGTGCGGGGAGACGCGGCGCGAGCCCTTCTCCCGCAGGATGTCGTACTGGTTCAGCAGGGTGGTCACGCCGCCGATGCCGGAGGCGATGACCGCGCCGAGCCGGTCCGGGTCCACCGACGCGTCCTCGCCGGCCCGGGCCTGGAAACCGGCGTCCGCCCACGCCTCACGGGCCGCGATCAGCGCGAACTGCGCCGAGCGGTCCAGCTTGCGGGCCTGCGCCCGGGGGATGATCTCACCCGGGTCGACGGCCGCCGCGGCGGCGATGCGGACCGGGAGGTCGGCTGCCCAGTCCTGGTCGAGGGCGGACACGCCGGAACGTCCGGCGAGCATCCCTTCCCAGGTCGAGGCACTGTCGCCACCCAGCGGTGTGGTTGCGCCGATACCGGTGACGACCACGGTGCGATTGGTCGCATTCACGGAAATTCCTACTCCACAGGTTGAGGGGTTGAGAATCGACGGCGCCACCGCGGGGTGGCGACATGCGCCGGGGCTGGATCAGCCCTGGTGCTCGAGGATGTACTTGGTCGCGTCGCCGACCGTCTTGAGGTTCTTGACGTCGTCGTCGGGGATCTTCACGTCGAAGCGCTCTTCGGCGGCGACGACGACCTCGACCATGGACAGCGAGTCGACGTCCAGGTCATCGGTGAAGGACTTCTCCAGCTTGACGTCCTCGGCGGGGATCCCGGCGATCTCGTTCACGATCTCGGCGAGACCTTCGACGATCTCTTCCTGAGTGGCGGCCATGTTGGCGCTCCTTCGGTATTTTTCGGGGGAACGGTAGAAAGTCTGCAGTTCCGGGGATGTGGGCAAGCTCCGCCCAGGCACCGGGACACATGATCACCGGTGGCGCTGCGCGAATCTCGCCTAGGGGAGGGTAACGACCGTCGCGGCGTACACGAGACCCGCCCCGAAGCCGATGACGAGCGCGGTGTCCCCGCTCTTGGCCTGCCCGGTCGCCAGCAGCCGCTCCATGGCGAGCGGAATCGAGGCGGCCGAGGTGTTGCCGGTGGTCTCCACGTCACGGGCGACCGTGACGCTCTCCGGCAGCTTCAGAGTCTTCACCATCGAGTCGATGATCCGCATGTTGGCCTGGTGCGGGATGAAGACGTCCAGGTCGTCCGGGCTGACTCCGGCCGCGTCCAGCGCCTGCTGGGCGACCTTCGCCATCTCGAACACCGCCCACCGGAAGACCGCCTGGCCCTCCTGGGTGATGGCGGGATAGCGGATTTCGTCCAGCGCCGGCTGGGCGTCCGGGCCGTTGCCGCCGGGCACCGGGGTGCGGCGGTAGACGTCCCAGCCGAGGGTCTGCTTGATCGTCTCGGCCTTGTCGCCCTCCGAGCCCCAGACGGTCGGGCCGATCGCGGGCTCCTTGCCGGGGCCGACGACCACGGCGCCGGCGCCGTCGCCGAAGAGGAACGCGGTGGCCCGGTCCTCCAGGTCGGTCAGGTCCGACAGCCGCTCGACGCCGATGACCAGCACGTACTCGGCGCTGCCGTCGGTGATCATGCCCTTGGCCAGGGTCAGACCGTAACCGAATCCGGCGCAGCCCGCGGAGATGTCGAACGCGGCGGGCTTGCCCGCGCCGATCTTGTGGGCGATCTCGGTCGCGATGGCCGGGGTCTGCTTGAAGTGCGAGACGGTCGAGACGACCACCGCGCCGATCTGCTCCGGCGTGATGCCGGCGTCCGCGATGGCCTTGCCGGCCGCCTCCACCGACATGGCCGCGACCGTCTCCTCCGGGCCGGCCCAGTGGCGGGTGGCGATGCCGGAGCGCGAGCGGATCCACTCGTCGGAGGAGTCGATGTGCTTGAGGATCTCCTCGTTCGGCACCACACGGGTCGGGCGGTAGCCGCCGACGCCCATGATGCGCGCGTACGCGGCGCCCTTGGCGGGCTTGATCTTCGAGGTCATGCTCTCGGGGCTCCTATTCGGCCTGGGCAGAGTGCTCGGCGATCAGCGTGCGGGCCGCGTCGAGGTCGTCGGGGGTCTTCAGCGCGAGGGTCTTGACGCCGGGCAGGGCGCGCTTGGCGATGCCCACCAGCGTGCCGCCGGGGCTCACCTCGATGATGCCGGTGACCCCCAGCTCCTTGAACGTCTCCATGCACAGGTCCCAGCGCACCGGGTTGGCCACCTGGCCCACCAGGCGCCGTACGACGTCCTGCCCGTCGGTGACGCCGCGGCCGTCCCTGTTCGAGACGTACCGGGTGTGCGGGTCGGCCGGCGTGACCTGCGCGACCGCTGCCTCCAGGGCTGTCACGGCCGGGGCCATGTGCTCGGTGTGGAAGGCGCCGGCCACCTTCAGCGGTACGACGCGGCGGGTGCCCTCGGGCTTGTCCTCGGCCAGCGCGGTCAGCTGCTCGGCGGTGCCCGCGGCGACGATCTGGCCCGCGCCGTTGACGTTCGCGGGGGTCAGGCCCAGCTTCTCCAGGTGCGGCAGGACGACGTCCTGCTCGCCGCCGAGGAGGGCGGCCATGCCGGTTTCGGTGACGGCCGCGGCCTCGGCCATGGCCAGACCCCGCTTGCGTACCAGCTCCAGCGCCTCGCCCTCGGAGAGCACGCCGGTCAGGGCCGCGGCGGCCAGCTCGCCGACGCTGTGCCCGGCGGCGGCGCCGACCAGCCGCGAGAAGTCCTCCGGGGTCGCGAACAGCTGCCGGGCGGAGACCAGGGAGGCCGCCACCAGCAGCGGCTGTGCCACCGCGGTGTCGCGGATCTCGTCCGCGTCGGCGTTCGTGCCGTAGTGGACCAGGTCCAGGTCGATGGCGGCCGACCACTCACGGAGCCGGTCTTCGACACCGGGAAGGTCGAGCCAGGGGGTCAGGAAGCCGGGCGTCTGAGCGCCTTGGCCGGGAGCGACGAGTACGAGCACCCTCACACTCTCTCTTGTGGGAGGTCCCGCCCGCCCGTGGGGACAGGGACGAAGAACCATCAGGGGAATTGTTGGTGTTCTACAAAAGTCTAGAGTTGGCTGTCGCTGTCGGCCAGACGCCCCAGGATCAGCGCGATGCGCAGCGTGAAGGCGGAGCGTACGTCCGACGGTGACCACCCGGTGACGTCGGTCACACGTCGCAGCCGGTAGCGCACGGTGTTGGGGTGCACGAAGAGCATCCGTGCCGCGCCCTCCAGGCTGCTGGCTTGTTCCAGATACACGCTCAGCGTCTCCAGGAGCGCCGAGCCTGCTTCCTCCAGCGGTCTGTAGATCTCCTCCACCAGCTGCTCGCGAGCCGCCGGGTCGGACGCCATCGCCCGCTCCGGGAGCAGGTCGTCGGACAGTACGGGGCGGGGTGCGTCCGGCCAGGCGGCACACGCCTTCAGTCCCGCCGCCGCGGCCTGTGCGGAGCGGGTCGCGGCCAGCAGGTCGGCGACCACCGGACCGGCCACCACCGGGCCCGCGGCATACGGTCCGATCAGGGCTTTCGCCGCCTTGAGCGGATCGTCCGAGCCGCCCGCGATGACGACCAGGCGGGTGCCCAGGACGCCGGTGAGCACCTGGAGCTTGGCGTGCCGGGCCGCACGGCGGATGGCTTCCACCGTCAGCTCGCTGTCCCCGTCGGGGGCCGTACCCAGCACAACGCACACATGTTCGGGAGAATTCCAGCCGAGCGCGGCGGCCCGCGAGACCGCGCCCTCGTCGGCCTCCCCGGAGAGCACCGCGTTGACGACCAGCGACTCCAGCCGCGCGTCCCACGCGCCCCGGGCCTCGGCGGCCTGCGCGTACACCTGGGCGGTGGCGAAGGCGATCTCCCGCGCGTAGACCAGCAGCGCCTCGCGCAGCACCCCCTCGTCGCCGGGGGCCGCCACGTCGTCGATCGCCGCCTCCATGACCTCGATGGTCGTACGGACCATCTCGACGGTCTGGCGCAAAGTGATCGCCCGGGTCAGCTCACGCGGCGCCGTACCGAACACGTCGGTGCTGATCGCCTGCGGCGTCTCCGGATGCCGGAACCACTCGGTGAAGGCCGCGATGCCCGCCTGGGCCACCAGCCCGATCCACGAGCGGTTCTCCGGCGGCATGGCGCGGTACCACGGCAGCTGCGCGTCCATGCGGGCGATGGCGTTGGCAGCCAGCTTTCCCGATGACTTCTCCAGGCGGCGGAGGGTCGCGGTGTGCGGATGCGGGTGCGGGTCGCGCGATGCGGGTTCAGACACGGGGACAAGCCTGCCTTATCGGGGCGGTGTGATGGCGCGGTGGGCTCTCGGGGGCGGGGGCTACGGTGGTCGGGTGATCCAGGTACACAGAGGCGACGAACGCTATCCGGGCGGCGACACGGCAGCCGGCATCGAGACCCGGCACGCCTTCTCCTTCGGCCCGCACTACGACCCGGACAATCTGCGCTTCGGCGCGCTCGTCGCCTGCAACGAGGAACGGCTGGCGCCCGGCGCCGGTTTCGACGAGCATCCGCACCGCGACACCGAGATCGTCACCTGGGTCGTCGAGGGCGAGCTGACCCACCGTGACTCCACCACCGGCCACGAGACGGTGGTGCGGCCCGGCGACGTACAGCGGCTCAGCTCGGCGGACGGCGTGCGGCACGAGGAGCGCAACGCCGGTGCCGGGCCGCTGCGGTTCGTGCAGATGTGGCTCGCGCCCACCGTGCCCGGCGGCGAACCGGAGTACGAGGTGGTGCGCGGCATCGCCGACGGGACGCCGTACGCGCTGCCCGGGGCCGCCTCGATGCTGCACGTACGGCGGCTGGGCGACGGCGAACGGTCCGCTGTGCCGGACGCGCCGCGGATGTACGTGCACGTCGTGCGCGGCGCGGTGCGGCTGGCCGGCGAGCGCCTGGCGGCCGGGGACGCGGCGCGGATCACGGACGCGGCGGACGTGGAGCTGGCCGCCGAGGGCGCCGCGGAGTGCCTGATGTGGGAGATGCCGGGCGAACCGTCGTACGGCTGAGGGGGCGGCGGACAGCCGTCCGGTCCGGACTCCCGCGGCACCGCTGCGCGCGTTCAGCGCAACTCGGCGAGGATCGCGTCCGTGAGCGGCGGCCACGCCTCGATCGCCCAGGGGCCGAAGGCCCGGTCCGCCAGCGCGACGCAGGCCGCGCCCGCGTCCGGGTCCACCCACAGGAACGTCCCCGACTGGCCGAAGTGGCCGAAGGTGCGCGGCGAGGACGAAGCGCCCGTCCAGTGCGGCGACTTGCCGTCGCGGATCTCGAAGCCGAGGCCCCAGTCGTTGGGGTTCTGCATGCCGTAGCCGGGCAGCACACCGCGTACGCCGGAGAAGACCACCGAGGTCGCCTCGGCGAGCGTCTGCGGCGCCAGCAGACGCGGCGCGAGCAGTTCGGCGCCGAAGCGGGCCATGTCGGCGGCGGTCGAGACGCCGTCCTTGGCGGGTGAGCCCGGCAGGTCGGTCGCGGTCATGCCGAGCGGTTCGAGGACCGCCTCGCGCAGGTACTGCGGGAAGGGGATGTCGGTGGCCTTGGCGATGTGGTCGCCGAGCGCCTCGAAGCCCGCGTTCGAGTACAGCCGGCGGTCGCCCGGCGCGGCCTGCACCCGGTCCTCGTCGAAGGCCAGGCCCGCGGTGTGCGCGAGCAGGTGGCGGACGGTCGAGCCGGGCGGCCCGGCCGGTTCGTCCAGTTCGACCGCGCCCTCCTCGACGGCGAGCAGCGCGGCGTACGCGGCGAGCGGCTTGGTGACCGAGGCCAGCGGGAAGCGGTGCTCCTGGGGGCCGTGCGATCCGGCCACCGTCCCGTCGGTCCGTACGACAGCGACGGCCGCGGTCGGCACCGGCCAGTTCTCGATCATCCGAAGGCTCTGCAAGGGCATGGTCCCGAGCCTAACGCTCCCACCGGCGAGGTCGGGACGGGCCGGGGCGGACGGGCGGACGTCCGCGGCCTTGCTCAAGTCCGGGTCAAGACTTCGCTTGCTTGGAGTGCACTCCAAGTCTCTAGCGTTGAAGCCGTCGTGAGAGATCCGGAGAAGACGCCCCGGTTTCGGGGCATCCGGCGACTACGGGAGGCGCGGCATGACGGTGACGGCGACGGATCGGGCGGTGGCGGAGCCGGTGCGGCCTGCAGCCTGCAAAGGAACGGTTCTGCACCCGCGGCCCGACGGCCGCGACCAGTACACGATCAGCGAGGTCGCCGAACACACCGGACTGAGCGCGCACACCCTGCGCTGGTACGAACGGATCGGGCTGATGCCGCACGTGGACCGTACGCACACGGGCCAGCGCCGCTTCAGCAACCGCGACCTGAACTGGCTGGACCTGGTCACCAAGCTCCGCCTGACCGGCATGCCGGTCGCGGACATGGTCCGTTACGCCGAACTGGTGCGCGAGGGCGAGCACACCTTCCCCGAGCGGGAACGGCTGCTGACCGCGCACCGCGAGGACGTACGGCAGCGGATCGCCGAACTGCAGAGCACCCTCCGGGTCCTCGACTACAAAATCGATGTCTACGCTGACGCCCGCCGGGCGTCGGAAAGGGTCTGAGCCCGCATGACCACTGAGAACATCGGAACCGTTCGGCTGGGCACCTCCGGACCGCTGGTCGGAGCGCAGGGCCTCGGCTGCATGGGCATGAGCTTCGCGTACGGCCCGACGGACGACGAGGGCGAGGCGCGCGCCACGCTGGAACGGGCGCTCGAACTGGGCGTGACGCTCTACGACACCGCCGACATGTACGGAAATGGGCACAACGAGGAGTTCATAGCGCCATTCATCCAGGCGCATCGCGACGAGGTCGTGGTGGCGACGAAGTTCGCGATCGCCATGGACCCGGCCGACCCGCTGAACCCGGCCAAGCGGATCATCCGCAACGACCGCCCGTACATCCGCCAGGCCGTCGAGGCCAGCCTGCGCCGCCTCGGCGTGGACGAGATCGACCTGTACTACATGCACCGCCGCGACCCGGAGGTCCCCATCGAGGACACCGTCGGCGCGATGGCCGAGCTGGTGGCCGAGGGCAAGGTCAAGTACCTGGGCCTGAGCGAGGTCACCGGCGGCGAACTGCGCGCGGCACAGGGCGTGCACCCGATCACCGCCGTGCAGTCGGAGTGGTCGCTGTTCAGCCGCGACGTGGAGAACGGCGTGGTGCCGGCCGCACGCGAACTGGGCGTCGGCTTCGTGCCGTACTCACCGCTCGGCCGCGGCTTCCTGACCGGCTCGTTCGTCAGCGCCGAGAAGGAGCTGGGCGCGGACGACTTCCGCCGTCAGCAGCCCCGCTTCACCGGCGACAACGCGAAGACCAACGCGGCCCTGCTGGAGCCGGTCCGCGAGGTCGCCGCGGCCCACGGGGCCTCGCTCGGACAGGTCGCGCTGGCCTGGGTGCAGCAGCAGGCGCAGGTGCACGGCCTGGCCGTGGTGCCCATCCCCGGGACGCGCAAGCGCAGCCGGATCGAGGAGAACGCCGCCGCCACGCGCATCGTGCTCAGCGAGGAGGAACTGGCGCTGCTGGCGCCGGTCGCGGGGAAGGTCGCGGGCGACCGGTACGCGGACATGACGTTCACTTCGGCGGGCCGGGAGTAACACCCGGATGCGCGGCGGGCGGAGCCGTCCCCCGACCGGCTCCGCCCGTCGCGTTTCCCGCGCCCGCGCCGGGACTCAGGCAAGCCCCAGCGCGAATACCGCGAAGGCCGCCGCCAGGGTCCCCGCCACGGCCCGCCGGGCCGCCGTGACACCGGTCCACGGCGCCTCGAACCGGCGGGTCAGACGGCCGATCAGCAGCAGTGCCACGGCGAAGACGGGCAGCCAGGCGACGCGCGCGAGGACCCAGCCGGCGGTGTCCGGCGCGGTGGTGAGACCGGGCACCGCACCGAGGAAGGACGCGGGAACGGCCGCCGAGAACATCGCCGTCTGATGCCAGCACAGGACCGTCATCGCGCAGAGGTTGACGACCACCACGGGCGCCCAGAGGGCGGGCCGGCGCAGCAGCCGGGCGATACGGTCGCGCAGCAGGATCGCCGCGCCGGACTGGGCGGCGGCCAGCGCGAGGACCAGCAACGACGGCGGATGCGAGTTCGTCCGGTCCTGGCCCGGGACGCCCACCATGCTCGCCGGGTAGTGGAAGAACAGCAGCAGCGCCGCGAACAGGGCGGTGCCGCCCAGCAGCAGCACCCAGGCGGCGCGCCTGCCGAGCCGCTTCTCTCCCCACGCCACGCCCAGTTGGTACGCGAACATCCAGCCCGGCAGCAGGTTGAGCAGGCTCAGCCACGACGGCATGGCGTCGGCGTACGGCCCGTACCGCAGGAAGTCGACGGTGGCGACGGCGGCCAGCAGCGGCGCCGCGGCCCAGACGCCCATGCGGCGGGCCGCGCGGACGCAGTACGGCGTGAGCGCGGTGATGCCCGCGTAGACGCCGACGAACCAGAGGGGCTGGATGACCAGTGTCGCCCCCGTACGGAGTGTCGCCTCGGGCACGCCGAACGTGGACAGTACGGGTATCAGCGCCGCCCAGACAGCGGTCACCCCGAGGACGGGACGGCCCAGCCGGGCCAGCCGGGCCCGCAGCCAGTGGCCCGTCGACTCTCCGCGCGCTGCGGCCCGGTGGAAGGACAGCACCGAGGCGTACCCGCCGACCAGGAAGAAGATGCCGAGCATCTGGAGCACCCAGCTCGCGGGCGCCAGCGCGGCGAAGGAGGACAGCGGACTCGCGTTGTGCAGCGCGCCGCCGGGATCGAGGGTGAACCCGCCGAGCAGCCAGTGGCCGGTCGGTACGGCGAGCAGTGCCAGAGCGCGCAGGCCGTCAATGGCGCGGTCGCGGTGGGCGGGGGTGCGGCCCTCGATGGTGCGGACGGCCTTGCGGACGGGGGCAAGGAGCGGGATGGCCATGAGGGCCTCTCTTCGGGAGGGTCGGAGGGCTGAGCCGGGCGGGAGTGTCCGGCGCCCGTCAGCGCACCCGGTCGTAGCGGCCGAGCGCGATGTCGGCGAAGTTGCGCAACGAGTCCGTGCCGGGCGCGAGATAGCCGGTGTGGCCCTCGGCCGTCCGCGCGGGCACCCGGCGCGCGCCGAACTCCGGGTCGGTGGGGTCCGTACCGTGTCCCAGGCCCAGGAACTCGACGTTCGGCACGTTGCCGATCCAGTCGGAGGCGTCCCGGGCGGCCCACACCCGGGCGGCGGTGTGCAGCGCCGCCACACCGTCGGTGCGCATACCGGGGGAGCCGAAGACGATGAGGTCCGCGATCCGCCCCTGGTCCAGCAGCGGTACGGCCTGGGCGCACACGACCGTTCCGTAGCTGTGGCACAGCAGGGCGGGAGCCTTGACGCCGGCGGCGGCCAGGCCGTCCAGGAAACGGGCCAGACGCGGGGCACCGGCCTCCGCGAGACGGCCGGTCGCGGCGTCCGGACCGAGGCCGACCGGCGTGGTGTAGCCGGTCCAGGCGATGGCAGCCGTCCGGACACCGGGCGCCTCGGCGGCCATCCGGGCCCGCAGCGACTTGGCCATGCCGGACGGCGTGCCGTACGGGTCGCGCTCGCGGTCGGACGACGACAGGTCGATGTCCGAGCCCGGCACGAACACGGACGTACGCTGCGCCGCCACCAGGTCCCCGAACACCTCGGCCACCTGGCCGCGGCCGCGCGGGTCGAAGGCGAGGATCTGCCGACCGGGGCGGAGCAGTTCGGCATACCGGGCGGCCAGCTTGCGCGCTTCCCGGTGGTCCTGGAGGGTGCCGGACGGGTCGGTGGCGCGGGCCGTCTGACGGTCGCGTTCCGCCTTCAGGGCGAGGGCGTTGGCGCGGTAGCGCAGGGCCACCGGCGCACCGTCCAGGTTGCCCACGGTCAGCGGGTGACGGGCCGCCAGCTCCTGCCGCTCGGCCTCGTTCAGCGCGGTGAAGAACCGGGCGACCTCCGCCGGGGTGGCGGTCGCCGGGTCCGGCAGCCGCTTGCCCAGCGAGTGGTCCGCACGCCAGGCGGCGGCGCCGGGCGCGGGCCCGGTGACGGCCTCCTGCGTGGACCCCGCCGCCCAGCCGCCGGTGCCGCCGACGACCGTCGCCGCCAGCGCGACCGCGACGAGCGTGCGCCTACCGCGTTGGGTGAACCGGCGCAGCAAGGACATGGTGGGGTCTCCCTCTTCCGTTGGTGTGGCGAGGGAAACGTATGAAGCGGGTGGGTGACCCGGCGTCACACCGCGGAGCCAACTGTCCGCTGATACCGGGGTAGGGGGTGCCTGACCTGCTCGTCCTTCAGCACGACCGGCCACCACCAGGCGCCGCAGGGGGGTTACCCCCACCCCCGGCCGCGCTGACCGGCGCTACGGCGGGGCCGTCCGAGGGGCGGGGGAGCGGGGGGCCGGGGGCGCGAAGGCGCGGGCCCGCGCCCTCAGTTCACGCCGGGGGCCACCAGCCCCGACTCGTACGCGAAGATCACCGCCTGCGCGCGGTCACGCAGCTCCAGCTTGGCCAGCACCCGGCCGATATGGGTCTTCACGGTCTGCTCGGCGAGCACCAGCGCGTCCGCGATCTCCTGGTTCGACAGGCCGCGGGCGATCAGCTCCAGCACCTCCGTCTCGCGCGGGGTCAGCCCGTTGAGCCGCAGCGCGGTCCGGTCCTTGCGGGGCGCGGGCCGCTGCCGGGCGAAGTCGGCGATCAGCCGCCGCGTCACGGACGGCGCGAGCAGCGCCTCACCCGCCGCCACGACCCGTACCGCCGAGATCAGATCGGCCGGCGGCGCGTCCTTGAGCAGGAACCCGGACGCCCCCGCCCGCAGCGCCTCGTACACATAGTCATCCACGTCGAACGTGGTGAGCATCAGCACCTTCGGCCGGTGCACGACGCCGGGCGGCGGATCCAGCAGCTGCCGGGCCGCCTCCAGCCCGTCCATCTCCGGCATCCGGACGTCCATCAGCACCACGTCCGGATGCGTACGGCGGCTCAGTTCGACGCCCTGCACACCGTCCGGCGCGTCGCCGACGACGTCGATGTCGCTCTGCGCGGCGAGCAGCGCGGCGAAGCCCGCGCGCACCATGGCCTGGTCGTCGACGATGATCACCCGAGTGGTCATGCGGGGTGGTGGTCCTTTGCTGTCATGGGGAGTTGAGCGGCGACACGGAAGCCGCCGTCGGGCAGGGGCCCAGTGTCCAGGGTGCCGTCCACCAGCCGTACGCGCTCACGCATACCGACCAGCCCGTGGCCCGTACCGGAGGATTCCAGCGGCGCGGCGGCGCGCGGCGGGGCGCTGTTGACGACCAGGACGGTCAGCCGGCCGCCGTCCTCGTCGGCCGTGACCGAGACCCGGGTGTGCGCGCCCGGCGCGTGCCGTACGACGTTGGCCAGTGCCTCCTGCACGATGCGGTACGCCGACAGGTCCACCGCGGATGCCAGGGCCACCGGCTCGTCGGGCATCGCCAACTCGACCGGCACCCCCGCCCGCACCGTCCCCTCGACCAGCTTCGGCACTTGCGCCAGGCCGGGCTGCGGCGCCTTCTCCGGGCCGCCGTGCCGCTCCGACTCCTCGCTGCGCAGCACGCCCAGCAGCCGCCGCATCTCGGCCAGCGACTCGCGCGCCGTGGCGGCGATGGTGCTGAACTCCTCCTGCGCTGCTTCCGGTATGCCGCTGATGCGGTACGGCGCGCTGTCGGCCTGGACCGTGATCACCGACATGTGGTGGGCGACGACGTCGTGCAGTTCGCGGGCGATGCGCGTGCGCTCCTCCAGCAGGGTGCGCATCGCCCGCTCCGCCTCGCTGATGTTCTCCTGCTCGATCAGCTTGCGCTGCGCCGCCCCGCGCTCGCGGAGCGCGGCACCGACCAGCAGCACCACACCGGAGAGGACGAACAGCAGCACCCAGGTGCCGTCGCTGCGGTCCGGCCGGATCAGCTCGAACAGGACGCTGACGGCGCCGGTCGCCCCCCAGACGGCCATCAGCGTGCGGCGCCTCTCGCGCAGCGAGAGCGCCAGCATCAGGACGAGGTAGCCGATGATGACCGTGGCCGGCCAGGGCCAGGCGCGGCCCGCGCCCGCCGGTACGACGGCCAGGGCGATACCGCAGACGACATCGGCCGCGAAAACCACCCACCACGCCTGGAGCGGTCTGATCACCGCCAGCAGCAGCGGCACCGTCTGGGCGGTGGCCAGCGCGCCGGCCAGGCCGCCGCCGAGGCCGTAGTCCTGCGTGAGGACGTGCACCGACGAGGGCAGCAGCGAGGCCATGAAGGCGATGGCGACCACGTACGGCAGCAGGCGCAGCCAGCGGTTCTGCACCTGGCCGAAGAGCGGGGCGCCGGGGCCGGTCGGCCTCCCGAGGTCCTCGGCGAGGGTGCGCAGCGCCTGCCGCCCGGCCCGCAGGGCGCGGGTGCGGGTGAGCCGGCGGTCGCCCGTGGGGCGTGATGTGGTCTCCATGACCTGGTCAGCGTAAGCGGCGCCCGGGGGCCCGGGCGTCATACCGAGGGGGCCTCTGCCGTCATACCCCGGTACGGGGGGAGGCGGCGCCGTACTCCGGGGCGGCGGTGCGGTATTCCGGGGCGGCGGTGCGGTACTCCGGTACGGCCGAGGGGCGCACGCCTCCACGGACCCCGGCCGGGTTCCACGCCTCCACGGCCCCCGCCCCGGTCCCCGCGCCGCTACAGCTCCGCCAGCAGCTCGGCCTTCTTCGACGTGAACTCGGCGTCCGTCAGCAGGCCCGCCGTGTGCAGCTCGCCCAGCTGCCGTATGCGGTCGGCGATGTCGGCCGGGTCACGCCGCTCGTCGGTACGGGTCCGCACCGCCCGGCGCGGCGCCGCGTCCGAGCCGGGCGCGGCGGACCGTACCGCCTGCAGCACCGAGGCCGCGAACGGCAGCGACTCGTGCACCGGCCCGTACCCCAGCCCGAAGACCACCGACGCCGGATCCTGGTCCGCCTCACCGGGCCGCCGGTCCTCCGCGCCACGCTCCACCAGCCGCAGGTACCCGTTGCCCGACAGCACCCCGGCACCGCCCTCCGGCGAACGCCACTGCACCCCGCTCAGCCCGGCGACCGGGAAGTGCTGGTCGCCGCACTTCCACTTGGCCGACGACGCCCCCGTCCAGAACCAGCGGAACGCCACCGAGCTGCCGTCGAAGGACGCCTTGCCGTCGTACGCCTTGAAGGTCAGCGGCGGCTCCGGCGCGGCCACCAGATGCTCGTCGGCCGGGAGCGCGGCGGCGGGCCCGAGGACGGCGCGCAGCTCGTCGCGGTAGTACTCGGCGAGCGCCTCGCGGTCGGCCGGCAGGGTCAGACGGTACGGGTCGAGATCGTCCTTGAGCTGGCCGTCGGCGGCCTCCATCAGCGGATCGGCGCCCGGCCGCGGCACCGCGCGCAGCACGACCGTGCCGCGTCTGCCCGGCGACAGCTCGACGGACCTCAGCGCCTCGTAGGGGACGCGCCGCTCACCGAGCGCCTGGAAGAGCTTCGGCCTGCGTATCCCCCGTTCGAAGCGGATGAGCACGGAGTCCGTGTCGAACTCCCAGACGGCGTGAAAACCGGCCAGCACATCACCCATGCGGCTCATCGTAAGCGGCGGTCGCCCGCCCGTCCCCCTTCCGGACATCATGCGCTACGCGCGTCAAGCCGCTTTTGCCCCATGTCGCTCCCGCGCCCGGCCCGTCCTGAACGAACCGTTCGGGCGCGTTCCCGACGCCCCGCGGATACGGCCGGGAGGGCGTCGCGCCCCTCAGGCAAGGTCGGCCGAGCAGTCCCGGTCCTGCGCGGCACAGTTCACCGAGTCGACCGCGCCCACCCCGATCTTCGCGAAGTTGCGCAGGCTCTGGGTGCCGGGCACGAAGTAACCGGCGTGCCCCTCGGCGCCGGCCGCGGACAGCACCCGGGAGCCGAAGGCCTCGGTGACCGGGTCGGCGCCGTGGCCGAGCCCGCCGACCTCCATGTACGGCACGTCCTGGATCCAGTCGTCGGGATTGCGCATCGCCCACACCCGGGCCCTGGTGCCGAGCCCGGCGGCGGTCTCCGAGCGCATCCCGGGGCTGCCCGCCACCGCGATGTCGGTGACGCGGGCCGGCAGCCGGTGGGCCGCGACGCCGCACACCACGGAGCCGTAGCTGTGGCACATCAGCGACACGGAAGCCGCCTTCGGCAGCGCCCGTACCAGCGCGTTCAGCCGTACGGCGCCCGCCTCGGCGAGCTGCCCGGTGGCGGCACCGACCCCGAGCCCGGCGGGCGCGGTGTAGTCCGCCCAGGCGATCACGGCCGTACGGGGATCGCCGTCGCGTACGGACCGCTCGGCGTCGTAGAGCGACTTGGCCATCCCGGCGGGCGCGCTCGTCGCCCGCGCGGTGCGCTCGAAGGTCCCGAGGTTGGTGTCCACACCGGGCACCACCACCGAGACATGACGGGCCTGCCGCAGATCGCCGAAGACCTCGGCGGCCCGGCCGCCGCCGGCCGGGTCGAAGGCGAGGATCTGCCGGCCGGAAGCCCGCATCGACTCGAATCGGTGCATCAGCCGGGTCGCCTCCTGGCGGCCCACCGGCGTCAGCCGCCGGTCGTGCGTCCGCTCCCGCTCCACCTCGCCGGCTTGTCCCAGTGCCTTCTTGTTGGCCTGGTAGCGCAGGTCGACGGGGGCGCCGCCCATGTTCCCGACGACCAGCGGATAGCGGTCGGCGAGCGCGGCCCGGTCGGCGTGGTCCAGCTTCTTGAAGAAGGCGGCGAGCGCGCCGGGCGTGGAGCCGGTGGCCGGCAGCCGGTGGCCGCGGAAGGAGGCGTGCTCCCAGGCGGACCGCGCGGTGGCCAGCGGATTGGCGTCGTCCTTGCTGCCTCTGACGGCCGTCCAGCCGGTCATCGCGAGCATCACGAACACCACCACCAGGGCGAGCGCCGCACGCCAGGCGGTGGACTGCAGGAAACCGAAGGAGGGAGCGCCGAGCCCCGGAAAAGAAGAAGTCACCGCGGGCCACCCTAAGAGAAGTGACGGGGCGCCCGCTGAGGGGGTGAGGGATCTCACGTTTCGCGCTGGCCATTTGGGGCCACTTCGGACACGGTGTGAGGCGGCCCGACGCTCAGACGTGCAGAAACGGACTCAGGCAGGCACTCGGGCGACGCTGGGGCTCGTCAGGGCCGCGGCCTTCGTCAGGGCCGCGGCCGGGCTGCGGCGCACCGGCGGCCCGGCTCACCGGTCGTCCGGTTCGCCGCCCCCGGGGCGCCGCCAGTCCCCGCACACGGCCGGGCCGATTTTCGCGAGGTACTCCTCGGTGACCACGCGGATCGACTCCACGCTGACGTCCTCGCCCTCGCCCCACACCTTCCCGGCGACCCGCATCACCCCGCTGAACGCCGCGACGACCACCCGCGGCCGCGGGTCCACCGTCACGTCCAGCCTCTCGCGCCGCGCGATGAGCCGGGCGATCTGCTCCTCCAGGTCCGCGTAGCGGCGCCAGTGCGCGGCGACGAGCGCGGGCGTCGACTCGATCATCCGGTACGTCCGCATGTGCAGTTCCAGCGGAATCACCGACTGGATGGCACCGCCGATGTCGTCCCACGAGGTCATCACGGCGCTGTGCAGTGCCTCCAGGGGCACCTCGGTGGCCGGCCGCCGCTCCAGCTCCTCGATGAAGCGCGCCTCCACCATCTCCTGGACGGCGAAGACGACCTCCTCCTTGCTGGCGAAATAGCGGAAGAACGTGCGCTGCGAGACGTCGACGGCCTCGGCGATCTCGTCGATCGTCGTCTCTTCGTAGCCGTGCGCCGTGAACAGTTCGAGGGCGGAGCGGATCAGCGCGTCACGGGTGCGCTGCTTCTTGCGCTCGCGCAGCCCGCCGGTGACGGAGGTGCCGGTCCCGGTGCCGGCGGAGGGCACGCCTCCGCGGGACCGGACGGTTTCCGGTCGGGCCGCCTGCGGCGTGGAGCCGGTCATCCTGCGCCGCCTTTCTCGATGTTGCCGCTGCTCAGAATACCTGTGAGCTAAATGACAGTTACCGACTGATGAATTACTTTGTCAACTGTCAGTAGCTGACATTAGCCTCGTGGAATGAGCTCTCAGACCCCGGTTGCCCAAGCCGCGCCGGACCGTTCCGCACCGGAGCCTCGCAAGGGACTCCGGGGCCATCCGTGGCTGACCCTGTTCTCCGTCGCGATCGGCGTGATGATGGTGGCCCTCGACGGCACCATCGTCGCCATCGCCAACCCGGCCATCCAGGCGGACCTCAAGGCGTCGCTCGCCGACGTCCAGTGGATCACCAACGGCTATCTGCTGGCCCTCGCCGTCTCGCTGATCACGGCCGGCAAGCTCGGTGACCGCTTCGGCCACCGGCAGACGTTTCTCATAGGCGTGGTGGGCTTCGCGCTCGCCTCCGGAGCCATCGGTGTGTCCGGCGAGGTCTCGCTGGTCATCACCTTCCGCGTGCTGCAGGGCCTCTTCGGCGCACTGCTGATGCCCGCCGCCCTCGGGCTGCTGCGCGCGTCCTTCCCGGCCGAGAAGCTCAACATGGCCATCGGCATCTGGGGCATGGTCATCGGCGCCTCCACCGCCGGCGGCCCGATCGTCGGCGGGCTGCTCGTCGAGCACGTCAGCTGGCAGTCGGTGTTCTTCATCAACCTGCCGGTCGGCGTCCTCGCCCTCGTACTGGGCCTGGTCATCCTCAAGGACCACCGCGCCCAGAACGCCCCGCGCTCCTTCGACATCCCCGGCATCGTGCTGCTCTCCGGTGCCATGTTCTGCCTCATCTGGGCCCTGATCAAGGCCGGTGCGTGGGGCTGGGGCGACGCGAAGACCCTCGGCTTCCTGGCCGCCGCGGTCGTCGTCTTCGCCGCCTTCGCGATCCTGGAGACCAAGGTCCGCGAGCCGCTGATCCCGCTGCGGATGTTCCGTTCCGTACCGCTGACGGCCGGTACGGTCCTGATGGTGCTGATGGCCTTCGGCTTCATGGGCGGCCTCTTCTTCGTCACCTTCTACCTGCAGAACGTGCACGGCCTGAGCCCGGTCGACAGTGGTCTGCACCTGCTGCCGCTCACCGCGATGATGATCGTGGGTTCGCCGGCCGCGGGCGCGCTGATCACCAAGTTCGGCCCCCGTGTCCCGCTCGTCGGCGGCATGGTCTGCACCGCCGTCGCGATGTACGGCATGACGACCCTGACCTCCGGTACGGGCACGCTGGCCATGTCCGTGTGGTTCGCGCTGCTCGGCCTGGGCCTGGCGCCGGTCATGGTCGGCGCCACCGAGGTCATCGTCGGTAACGCGCCGCTGGAGCTGTCCGGCGTGGCGGGCGGCCTCCAGCAGGCCGCCATGCAGGTCGGCGGCAGCCTCGGTACGGCGGTGCTCGGCGCCGTGATGTCCAGCAAGGTCAGCTCGGAGTTCGCGGGCAACTGGACCAAGGCCGGCCTCCCGGGTGCTCCGGACCCGGCGCTGAAGGCCGCCGCCGAGGTCGGCGCGGTACCGCCGCAGGTGGCCCAGGCCCCGGGCATGACGCCGCAGATCGTCGACCGGATCGGCACCGCGGTGCACGACACGTTCGTGTCGGGCATGGGCCTGGCCTTCACCGTCGCCTGTGCCGTGGCGGTCGTGGCCGCCGTCGTCGCGCTGTTCACCAAGCGCGGCGCCAACGCCGAGGCGGGCGCGGGCGTCGGGCACATCTGACGTCCGCCGGACGACCGGGTCGCGTCGACGCGCGGCCGGCCGGGCTCACTGCCCCGGCCGGCCGCGCGTTTCGTTTCTCCACAGGCGCGCGTTCCCCCGTACGGAGGTGAAGCTTTCCGCACCCCCGCGCGTGCCCCCGCCCGTACGCCCAGGCAGCCGAGGTCAACGACCGGCCGCCGGAACCCCGTTGAGAGCCCGGCAGCAGCGCATCGCCTATCAGGGTGGACCGCCCCGCGCGGGCTTGGCTCCGGCGTCCGCGCACGGCCAAGCTCGGATCACCGGACCGCGGCGGACAACAGCCCGCCGCGGCAGGCCACTTCGTACTCCACGGGGGAGTGATGCACATGCGTACGATCCACACCGTCGCGCTGCTGACGGGAGCCGCCGCACTGGCCGCCGCCCACCTCGGCGTCCCGTCCGCCCACGGAGCGCCGCAGCAACGGCCACGGGACCACGCGGGGCCGGCCGCGGGCGACTGCGGCACCGGCCAGTTCTGCGTCTGGCCGGGCCGTGGCTTCGGCGGCAAGAGGCTGACCTACGAACTGTCCGGCACCGACATCGAAAGCTGCGTCACGCTGCCCGCCGGGGTCCGCGGCGCCTCGTTCGCCAACCGCACGGGCCGGCCGGTCACCACGTACCAGAGCGCCGAGTGCGAGGAGACCGGGGAGTTCGACACCTATCCGGGCGGCGGCAGCTGGGTTCCCGAATCCCCGTACCAGGTCAGGGCGTTCAAAATCTGGGAGCGCTGACCGGGGGAGTGGGCACGGCGACGCGGGGTACCCGGGTGCCGAGCCCGAACCACACGACCCACGGGAGGGATGATGGCGGGCCTCGGACAGCACAGCCGCACCCGATGGCGGACCCACCTGCGGAGCAACCCCCGCTCACGAGGCCGGACGGGGCCTCGGACCGGGCCGGACCGCGCGACGCTGGGCGTGATCGGACTGATCTGTGCGGTCGCCGGATTCTTCATCCTGAGCATCGTTCTCGGGCCGGTGTCCGTGCTTCTCGGCTGGCTCGCGATGGGCCGCCGGTGGAACAGCGGGAGCCACGCGCTGCCGGCACTGGTGGCCGTCGTCCTCGGTGTGATCGACACGGTGTTCGCGATCATCCGGATCACCACCACGGCCGTCGGGGCCCCGTTCTGAGCGGACCCGCGGCAGCCCTACGGGTCGCCTGCCCGTCCCCGGGGTCACCGGCGGGCAGGACCACCGGGACAGCGGAACGAGGCGCCCCCGGCCGGAGAGATCCGGCCGGGGGCGCCTCGTGGTGTCAGCTGTCGGCTGCCCTGCGGGTGACTACGCGTCGCCGCCCGCCTCGCCGGCCTCCGCGGCCGCGACGTCCAGCAGCTGGTAACGGTCGATCGCCTGCTTCAGCAGCGAACGGTCGACCTTGCCCTCCTTGGCCAGCTCGGTGAGCACGCCGAGGACGATCGACTGCGCGTCGATGTGGAAGAAGCGGCGGGCCGCGCCCCGCGTGTCGGCGAAGCCGAAGCCGTCGGCGCCCAGCGACTGGTAGGTGCCCGGTACCCAGCGCGCGATCTGGTCGGGAACGGCACGCATCCAGTCGGAGACGGCCACCTTCGGACCCTGCGCGTCGGCGAGCTTGCGCGTAACGAACGGAACGCGCTGCTCCTCCTCCGGGTGGAGCAGGTTGTGCTCCTCGATCTCCACCGCGTCGCGGCGCAGCTCGTTCCAGGAGGTCGCCGACCAGACGTCCGCCTTGACGTTCCACTCGTCGGCCAGGATCTGCTGGGCCTCGATCGCCCACGGCACGGCCACGCCGGACGCGAGGATCTGGGCCGCGTGCTCGCCCTTGTCGCCCGGCTTGACGCGGTACAGGCCCTTGAGGATGCCCTCCACGTCCACGTCCGCCGGCTCGGCCGGGTGCTGGATCGGCTCGTTGTAGACGGTGAGGTAGTAGAAGATGTCCTCGCTGTCCTCGCCGTACATCCGGCGCAGACCGTCCTTGACGATGTGCGCGATCTCGTACCCGTACGCCGGGTCGTAGGCGACACACGCCGGGTTGGTCGAGGCGAGCAGCTGGGAGTGGCCGTCCGCATGCTGGAGGCCCTCACCGGTCAGGGTCGTACGACCGGCGGTCGCACCCAGCACGAAGCCGCGCGCGAGCTGGTCGGCCATCTGCCAGAACTGGTCGCCGGTGCGCTGGAACCCGAACATCGAGTAGAAGACGTAGATCGGGATCAGCGGCTCGCCGTGCGTGGCGTAGGCGGAGCCCGCCGCGATCAGCGACGCGGTGCAGCCGGCCTCGGAGATGCCGTCGTGCAGCATCTGGCCGGTCGGCGACTCCTTGTAGGCGAGCAGCAGTTCGCGGTCGACCGACTCGTAGATCTGGCCCAGCGGGTTGTAGATCTTCGCGGACGGGAAAAACGCGTCCATACCAAAGGTGCGGTACTCGTCCGGCGCGATCGGCACGAAACGCTTGCCGATCTCCTTGTCCCGCATGAGGTCCTTCAGGACCCGCACGAACGCCATGGTCGTGGCGATCTTCTGCTGGCCGGAGCCCTTCTTCGCCCCCGCGTACGCCTTCTCGTCCGGCAGCGGCAGCGGCTTGGCACGCACGATACGGGTCGGGACGTACCCGCCGTTCGCCTTGCGGCGGTCGTGCATGTACTGGATCTCTTCGGAGTCGCGGCCCGGGTGGTAGTACGGCGGGTTGCCGTCCTCCAGGTCCTTGTCCGCGATCGGCAGGTGCAGCCGGTCGCGGAAGCGCTTGAGGTCCTCGGCCGTGAGCTTCTTCATCTGGTGGGTCGCGTTGCGGCCCTCGAAGTTCGGACCGAGGGTCCAGCCCTTGACGGTCTGCGCGAGGATCACCGTCGGCTGGCCCTTGTGGGCCTTGGCCGCCGCGTACGCCGCGTAGATCTTCTTGTGGTCGTGACCGCCGCGGCCCAGGTGCTGGATCTGCTGGTCGGTCATGTTCTCGACCATCGCGCGCAGGCGGTGGTCGTCACCGAAGAAGTGCTCGCGGATGTACGAGCCGGTCTCGGTCGCGTACGTCTGGAACTGGCCGTCCGGGGTCGTGTTCAGCTTGTTGACCAGGATGCCGTCGCGGTCCTGGGCCAGCAGCGGGTCCCAGCTGCGGTCCCACACCAGCTTGATCACGTTCCAGCCGGCGCCGCGGAACTGCGACTCCAGCTCCTGCATGATCTTGCCGTTGCCGCGGACCGGGCCGTCCAGGCGCTGCAGGTTGCAGTTGACCACGAAGGTCAGGTTGTCCAGGCCCTCACGCGCCGCGAGGGACAGCTGGCCGAGCGACTCGGGCTCGTCCATCTCGCCGTCGCCGAGGTAGGCCCACACGTGCGAGTCGGAGGTGTCGGCGATGCCGCGCGCCTCCATGTAGCGGTTCATCCGGGCCTGGTAGATCGCGCCGAGCGGGCCGAGGCCCATCGAGACGGTCGGGAACTCCCAGAAGTCCGGCATCAGCCGCGGGTGCGGGTAGCTGGACAGACCGTTGGGGAACTTGGACTTCTCCTGGCGGAACGCGTCGAGCTGCGTCTCGCTCAGCCGGTCCAGGAGGTACGCGCGGGCGTACACGCCGGGGGAGGCGTGGCCCTGGAAGAAGATCTGGTCGCCGCCCTTGCCGTCGTCCTTGCCCCGGAAGAAGTGGTTGAAGCCCACGTCGTACAGGGAGGCGGAGGACGCGAAGGTGGCGATGTGGCCGCCGACGCCGATTCCGGGGCGCTGCGCCCGGGAGACCATGACCGCGGCGTTCCACCGGGTCGCGTTCAGGATCTTGCGTTCGATCTCCTCGTTGCCGGGGAAGAACGGCTCGTCCTTGGTCGCGATGGTGTTGACGTAATCCGTGCTGCGCATCTCGGGCACGGCCACGCGCTTCTCGCGGGCACGCTCGATCAGGCGGAGCATGAGGTAGCGGGCACGTTCCCGGCCTCGCTCATCGACGGCTGCGTCGAGCGAGTCGAGCCATTCCTGGGTCTCTTCGGGATCGAAGTCCGGGACCTGGCTGGGAAGGCCGCCAATGATGATCGGGTTGCGATCGGATCCGGAAGCCACGCTGTTCCTTCGCTGTTCGGTCTTGCTCTGCTTGGTGTCGCGCCGTCTTCCATCGTGTACCGGCTCACCGGGATACGTCATCTCTACCGGTGGGTAACCACCCCCTAAGAGACGGGCGCTCAAAGGCCGGTTTTTGAGGTCGGCCAAATCGCAACCATACGCCCACGCCGGAACCGGTCGCCGTACGGTCGTGCGAACCCCGAGAGGAGGTCCGTGTGGCGGGTGACGCCCCCCAAAGAGCCCAGTCCCCTGCTAAAAGCCAATAAAGGCGGCAAAACGGTGTGGGTTGAATCACTTACCGCCTCGTGCGTGGGGTCGCAGTTGCGGCGAGACGGCGGTAAACGTCACCGTTTCGACGGTCTCGGTCGCCGGGTACTTGCGCGATCCGCCCGGCCCGTGTGGACTACGCCCAATGCTCCCGCGCATGCGTGGGTGCAAGCCATTTACCGAAACATGACAGGAGGCAATCCGTGAGCGCGACCGCGGACCACGCGGAGGAGCGGACCAACCTTGCCGCCAGGCTGGGGTTCGAGCCCGGGCAGGTGGTCCAGGAGATCGGCTACGACGACGACGTCGAGCAGGAGCTCCGAGAAGGCATTGAGGCCGTGACCGGCCAGGAAATCGTCGACGAGGACTACGACGACGTCGCCGACGTCGTCCTGCTGTGGTTCCGGGACGACGACGGCGACCTCACGGACGCGCTGGTGGACGCCATCGGTCTGATCGACGAGGGCGGCGAGGTCTGGCTGCTGACCCCCAAGACCGGCCGCGACGGGTACGTCGAGCCGAGCGACATCAATGAAGCCGCGCAGACCGCGGGCCTGTCCCAGACCAGGAGCATCAACGCGGGCAAGGACTGGAGCGGCAGCCGCCTGGTCACCCCCAAGGGTGCCAAGTCGGGCAAGCGCTGAGCTGCGCCCCCACGATTCCTGCCGAGCCCTCCGCCGGATGATCCGGTGGGGGGCTCGGCGTGCGCGCGCCGGAGCGTAGGGTTGGCCGCAACCTGTTGGAATCCGCCGGAGCGGCCGCTGCCGGTGCTGCCCCGCGCCGCACGCCGGTGACGGCGCCGGGCACGGCGAAGGCGTCCGCCCACGGTGTCTGCGAAGGGAACGGTCCCCATGGCGATCGAGGTCGGCTCGAAGGCTCCGGAGTTCGAGCTGAAGAATCAGCACGGCGAGCTGGTGAAGCTCTCCGACTTCCGCGGCGAGAAGGCCGTCGTCCTCCTCTTCTACCCGTTCGCCTTCACCGGCGTGTGCACCGGCGAGCTGTGCGCCCTGCGCGACGAGCTGCCGAAGTTCGTCAACGACGACGTGCAGCTGCTGGCCGTCTCCAACGACTCGCCCTTCTCGCTGCGCGTCTTCGCCGAGCAGGAGGGCCTGGAGTACCCGCTGCTGTCGGACTTCTGGCCGCACGGCGAGGCCTCGCGGGCGTACGGCGTCTTCGACGAGGAGAAGGGCTGCGCGGTGCGCGGGACCTTCATCATCGACAAGGAGGGCGTGGTGCGCTGGACGGTCGTCAACGGTCTGCCGGACGCCCGTGACCTCAACGACTACCTCAAGGCGCTCGGCGACCTCTGATTCCCGCCGTGACCGGCTCCCGCCGCGACATCGGCGCGGTGTCCGTACCGGTACCTGTAATCGGTGGGAACCGGTCACTAGGATCAAAACGTTGATCTGATGCCATGCACGATGGGGGCGCAAAGCAATTCGTACCCCTCGAACCCAGGGAGGACTCGTGGGAGTCAGCCTCAGCAAGGGCGGCAACGTCTCGCTGACGAAGGAAGCCCCCAATCTGACCGCGGTGCTCGTCGGTCTGGGCTGGGACGCCCGTACCACCACCGGTACGGACTTCGACCTGGACGCCAGCGCGCTGCTGACCAACGACCAGGGCAAGGTCGCCAACGACCAGAATTTCGTGTTCTTCAACAACCTGAAGAGCCCGGACGGCTCGGTCGAGCACACCGGTGACAACACCACCGGTGAGGGCGAGGGCGACGACGAGGCCATCAAGGTGAACCTCGCCGGCGTGCCCGCCGATGTCGCCAAGATCGTGTTCCCGGTGTCCATCTACGACGCCGAGAACCGCCAGCAGAGCTTCGGCCAGGTCCGCAACGCGTACATCCGCGTCGTCAACCAGGCGGACGGCAACGAGCTGGCCCGCTACGACCTGAGCGAGGACGCCTCGACCGAGACCGCCATGGTCTTCGGCGAGCTGTACCGCAACGGCGCGGAGTGGAAGTTCCGGGCCATCGGTCAGGGCTACGCCTCGGGCCTGCGCGGCATCGCGCAGGACTTCGGCGTCAACGTCTGAGCCGAGCCGTAACCCTTCCGCGCCCGGCGCCGTGCCCCCCTCTGGGGAGTACGGCGCCGGGCGCGCTTGAAGCCCGTACACAGGCCGTACGGGACACGGAGCCCGGGCGTGGCGTACGCGTACCGCGCGGAGTCCGGGCGCGCGCCGTAAAGGTGGCGTATCCGGTGCCGTGTCCGTCCTGTACGGGCCGTGTACGAACCCGTATGAAAGCCGTGGACAACCGCGGCACCACCGTCACCGGGGAGGATGCGAACACCATGGGCGTCACGCTCGCTAAGGGAGGCAACGTCTCCCTCTCCAAGGCCGCTCCGAATCTCACGCAGGTCATGGTCGGCCTCGGCTGGGACGCGCGCTCGACCACGGGAGCGCCGTTCGACCTGGACGCCAGCGCACTGCTGTGCAGGTCGGGGCGGGTGCTCGGCGACGAGTACTTCGTCTTCTACAACAATCTCAAGAGCCCGGACGGCTCGGTCGAGCACACCGGCGACAACCTCACCGGTGAGGGTGAAGGCGACGACGAATCGATTCTCGTCGACCTCAGCGCGGTCCCCGAAGAGGTCGACAAGATCGTTTTCCCGGTCTCGATCCACGAGGCGGATCTGCGCGGCCAGAGCTTCGGCCAGGTCAGCAATGCCTTTATCCGGGTGGTCAACCGGGCGGACGGCAGCGAGCTGGCACGGTACGACCTCAGCGAGGACGCCTCCAGCGAAACAGCAATGATCTTCGGTGAGGTCTACCGGTACAGCGGTGAATGGAAGTTCCGCGCGGTGGGCCAGGGGTACGCGTCGGGTCTGCGGGGGATCGCTCTAGACTTCGGGGTCAACGTTTCGTAAAGCGCCGCGCACTGCGCGCGGGGGACCCCATACAGCGAGGGATTGGGTTAGGCAGTGCTCCTGAAAACCTTTGGCTGGTCGTTCGCCGTCACGGCGGCAGGCCTGGCCTTGGCCGGCGTCCTCTGGGGGTGGCAGGGGCTAGCGATCGTCGGCATCCTGTCGATCCTGGAGATTTCGGTCTCGTTCGACAACGCGGTCATCAACGCCGGAATCCTGCGCAAGATGAACGCCTTCTGGCAGAAAATCTTTCTGACCGTCGGCATCCTCATCGCCGTCTTCGGCATGCGCCTGATCTTCCCGGTCGTCATCGTCGCGGTCACCGCGAAGATCGGACCGATCGAGGCCGTCAATCTGGCGATCAACGACAAGGCGCAGTACGAGCACCTGGTCACGGGGGCCCACCCGGCCATCGCGGCCTTCGGTGGCATGTTCCTGCTCATGATTTTCCTCGACTTCATCTTCGAGGAGCGCGAGCACAAGTGGCTGGGCTGGCTGGAACGCCCGCTGGCCAAAATGGGCAAGCTGGACATGCTGTCCGTCATCGTCGCGCTGATCGTCCTGCTCGTCGGCGCCATGACGGTGGCCACCGACGTCGCGCACGGCGGCGGTGACAAGAGCGCGACGGTGCTCCTGTCCGGCGTCGCCGGCCTGCTCACGTATCTGGTCGTGGGCGGTGTCTCCGGCTACTTCGAGGACAAGCTGGAGGAAGCCGAGGAGGCCCAGGAGGCCGAGGAGGCCGAGGAGGAGGACGCCGGGAACGGCTCCGCGGCGAAGGCGGCGGTGGCGTCCGAGGAAGCCGGTGCGAACGGCGCGGCGTCCAAGCGCGGCGCCGTCTCCGGCGTGGGGCTCGCCGGCAAGGCCGCGTTCTTCCTGTTCCTCTACCTGGAGGTCATCGACGCGTCGTTCTCCTTCGACGGTGTCATCGGCGCCTTCGCCATCACCAACGACATCTTCGAGATGGCGCTGGGTCTGGGCATCGGCGCGATGTACATCCGTTCGTTGACGGTCTTCCTGGTCCGCAAGGGAACCCTGGACGACTACGTCTACCTGGAGCACGGCGCGCACTACGCCATCGGCGCGCTGGCCGTCATCCTGCTCGCCACGATCAAGTACGAGATCAACGAGGTCATCACCGGCCTGGTCGGAATCGTCCTGATCGCGCTGTCGTTCTGGTCGTCCGTGCGCAAGAACCGACAGGAAGGCAAGTCGGGAGAGGACTCGTCGCCAAAGTCGGAAGTCGCCTCCGGAGTGTGACGGCGGTCCGATTGAGGAACGCTCTCAGCGGGGCGGCCATGGAGTGCTCACTCCATGACCGCCCCGCGGCCGTACCGGGCCACGGGGCGGCCGGGAACAGCCGGGGCAGCACGGATTCACCGGAACACCACGGATCACAGGGACAAACAGCAGTCGGGCCGTCGGGCCATCGGGGCGGGCGGCCTTTCGGTCGGATCGATGGGGTGGGGCAAGGTGTCGTTCTTGGACAACTGGCGTCGGGGCGGGACGCCGAAGTTCGAAGCCGGTGGCGCGTCGTACGTGGTCGAACTGACCAAGCGCAATCCGGTCGTCTCACTGACGAAGCAGGGCGCGGCCTCCGGGCACCTGCGGGTCAACCTGTCCTGGCAGATGCGCACGTCCGACATCGGGATGCGCGGCTCACAGCGCGGCGGGAGCCTGCTGCGCAACCCGGGCAAGATGTTCAAACCGGAGGTGGTGCAGGCGCAGGGGCCGGCGGTCGTCAAGATCGACCTGGACCTGGCCTGCCTGTACGAGCTGAAGGACGGCACCAAGGGCGTGGTGCAGCCCCTCGGCAACTTCCTGGGGGACATCAACGCGGCACCGTACGTGAAACTCAGCGGCGACGACCGCTTCGGCTCACCCTCGGGCGAAACGCTCTACATCAACCTCGACCACCGCGACGAGATCAAGCGCCTGCTGATCTTCGTCTACATCTACGACGGCACACCGGCCTTCGATCGCACCCACGCCGTCGTGACGCTCTACCCGAGTAGCGGCCCCCGGGTGGAGATCGGCCTCGACGAACGCGCGCCACAGGCCCGTTCCTGCGCCATCTTCATGCTGGAGAACAACAAGGGCGAGCTGACCGTCCGCCGCGAAGTGAAGTACGTCTACGGCTTCCAGTCCGAACTGGACCGCCTGTACGGCTGGGGCCTGCAGTGGGGGCGGGGTTATAAGTCGAAGGTGTGAGGGGGCGGTGCTGGGGGTGGGGCGAGGGGGCTGCCTGCCAGTGGTTGTGACGGGCCTGTCTGGGGGGCGGGTGGCTGTTGTTGAACGGGTGTGACGGCTTGGCCCGGTGGTGGGTGGCTGCCGCTGGGTGGGCGTGACGGCTCTGCCCGGCGGTGGGTGGCTGCCGGCGGGGGAGGCGTGCCTGCCTTGTCCGGGCGACGGGCGGCTTGTTGTTGGGCGGGTATGACGGCTTTCGTCGGGCGGTGGGCATGCTGTCGCCGGGCAGGCGTGTCGGCCTCGCCCGGCGAGGGGTGGCTTCCTCCGGGCAGATATGACGGCCTTGCCCGGCGATGCGCGGCTGCCGTTCGCCGGTCAGCGGTGCTGGAACTGCGGTCCCTGGGGCGGCAGGACGAAGTTCGGGTCCAGGGCCGGACCGGGGCCAGGGGGCTGCTGCGGATAGCCGTAGGTCGGCGGCGCCGGTACGGCCGGGCCCACGGGGCCCGTCGGATACGGCTGGTGCTGAGGCGGCTGCGGCTGCTGCGGGTAGCCGTACGAAGGCTGCTGCGGCTGCTGCGGCATCGGGCCGGGATACCCGTACGCGGGCTGGGCCGGGGGCTGGGCCGGAGGCGGCGGGAAGTTCGGGGCGCTCTGCGGATAGCCGTAGCCCCCGCCGGTGGGCTGCGGCTGAGGTGGGAAGGCGGTGGCCGGAGCGCCCGCGTGCGGAGCAGTCGCGGGCGGGGCGGTGGGCGGCGACAGCGGGAAGGAATCCGGTTCCGCCTGCGAGGCGGGGGCCGGAGCCGATGCCGCTGCAGCCGCTGATGTCGATGCCGGGGCCGGAGCCGGAGCCGGGTTCGGAGCCGGGCTCGATGCCGGGTCCGGGTCGGGGAGGTGCTGCGTCGCGGCCTCCGGATCCGCTGACGACGACAGCGCCTCAGCTTCCCCGGAACCGTCCGACGAAGCCGTGGCGGCGGACGGCGCCGCCGAAACCGTGCCGGCCCCGGCAGTCGTAGCCGTGCCGGCCCCGGCAGCCGCGGATGTAGCGGTGCCCGTCCCGGCAGCCGCGGACGTACTCGTGCCGGCTTCGCCGGTCGCGGACCCGTCGTCCTCCTCCACCGAGATCCCGAACTCGGTGGCCAGGCCGATCAGACCGTTCTCGTACCCCTGCCCCAGCGCACGGAACTTCCACTGATCGCCGCGCCGGTACAACTCGCCGCAGATCAGGGCCGTCTCCTTGCCCGTCTCCGGCACCACGTCGAAGACCGCGACCGCCTCGTCGTCCGACGACGAGGCGTCGTACAGCAGGACACGTAGGTCCCGTACGTGCGCGAAGGTTCCGCCGTCCGCCGACGCGGTGAGCATGACACGGTCCACCGACGCCTCGAGAGCGGACAGGTCCGCCTCGATCGTGTCCGCCAGCCCGTCGGCCAGTTGCCGCTTCGGCAGATGCCGCACCAGGCCGCTGGGGTGCCGGGGCTGGTTGTAGAAGACGAAGTCCGCATCGGAACGCACGCGTCCGTCGGCACCGAGGAGCAGGGCCGAGGCATCGACATCGCGCACTCCGGCGCCGGGGGTCCAGCGCAGTACGGCCCGGACCGCCGTGGTGTCGAGGGGTACGTTCGACCCTTTCAGCATCGCGTGCGTCATGTCCGTAATCCTGCCTTCCCGGAGGTCGGGGGGACAACGCGGGGGCCTTCCCGGCGTGGCTTGCCGGAGGTTCTCCTCACCTGGCCGTCGTGTGCGGGTTACGTGCTTTTCACATGGGTGGGAACTTTCTCGTCACGGCCACACGTACGATTACCGGCCGGATCCAGACAGCGAGTCGCCGCGGGGTGGCCCCGGCCCCGCCTGCTCACGGGGAGTTCTATGCGTCACTTTGGGCACCTTGCGCCCGATATCCGGAACGCTTTGTTCCACCAGGAGCCGGTCGAGTTCACCGCCGACTCCCCGCCCGGCACGCTCGCGGTCGCCCTCGGCGCGACGCTCTACAGCCCTGCCACCCGTCCGCGGCTCGCCGAGGACATCGTCAAGCAGGCCGGCCGTGGAGTGGTGTCCATGGTGCTGTGCCTGGAGGACTCCATCAGCGACGCGGACGTGGCCGCCGGCGAGGAGAACCTCGTCCGGCAGTTCGCGGACCTCGGCGCGGAAGCCGAGAGCGGGACGGACCTCCCGCTGCTGTTCATCCGGGTCCGCGCGGCCGCACAGATACTCGACCTGGTGCGCCGACTCGGGCATGACGTGCGGCTGTTGTCCGGATTCGTGCTGCCCAAGTTCACCGAGGAGCGGGGCGTCCCGTTCCTGGAGGCGCTGACCGGCGCGGAGGCGGAGTGCGGGCGGCGGCTGTTCGCGATGCCGGTGCTCGAATCGCCCGACCTGCTCCACCTGGAGAGCCGCGGCGAGACCCTGCGGGGCATCGCGCGCACGGTGGACAAATACCGTGAACGGATACTGGCGCTGCGGCTGGGCGTCACCGACTTCTGCTCGGCCTACGGTCTGCGCCGGGCCCCCGACATGACCGCCTATGACGTACAGATCGTCGCGTCCGTGATCGCCGACGTGGTGAACGTGCTCGGCCGGGCGGACGGCACCGGGTTCACCGTCACCGGCCCGGTGTGGGAGTACTTCCGGCTGCACGAGCGGATGTTCAAGCCGCAGCTGCGGCAGAGTCCCTTCCTGGGCCGGGCCGAGGAGCTCCGGACGGCCTTGATCGAACACGACATGGACGGCCTGCTGCGCGAGATCGAACTCGACCGCGCGAACGGCCTGCAGGGCAAGACCTGCATCCATCCCTCGCATGTGGCACCGGTGCACGCGCTCTCGGTCGTCAGCCATGAGGAGTTCAGCGACGCCATGGACATCCTGCGGCCCGAACGAGGCGCCGGCGGCGTCCTGCGCTCGGCGTACACGAACAAGATGAACGAGATCAAGCCGCACCGTGCCTGGGCCGAACGGACCCTGCTGCGCGCCGACGCGTTCGGCGTCGCCCGTGAGGGCGTCGGCTTCGTGGAGCTGCTGACGGCCAGCCTTCCGAACACCTGAGACGGCGAACGGCTGAGGAGACCTGGCGGATACCGCCCGACCGGGCCGACGACGCCCAGGAAGCAACGGACGATGACGACGGCGGAAGAGACGAAGGAGACGGGCACAGTGGTGTGGACGGGAGAGTGGGTCGCCCAGCGGCTGGGGGTCTCGCTGAGCGGCGGGACGGAGCTGCCCCGGCTGCTGGGGCTGGCGCTGCGGCGCAACCCCAAGCGGGCTCATCTGCTCGTGTCGAACGTGCTCGGCAAGCATGTGCCGCAGCGGCCCGACACGGTCCACGGCGCGGGCCTCGGGCTGGGGCGCCGGGTCCGTGAACTGCTCGGCGACACCGAGGCTGCGCGCGCCGTCGTCCTGGGCTACGCCGAGACCGCCACAGGCCTCGGGCACAGCGTGGCCGACGGGCTGGCCCTCGCGCCGTATCTGCACTCCACGCGGCGGCCCGTCGCGGGGGTCGAGCAGGCGGGCGGCTTCGAGGAGGAGCACAGCCACGCGACCTCGCACCTGCTGCTTCCGGAGAACCCGGCGCTGCTGGCCGGCGACGGCCCCCTGGTCCTGGTCGACGACGAGTTCTCCACCGGCCGTACGGTTCTGAACACCATCAAGGCGCTGCACGCCCGCTTCCCCCGCGAGCGGTACGTCGTCGTGGCCCTGGTGGACATGCGCTCGGACGCGGACCGGGTCCACCTGGAGAAATTCGCCGCGGACCTCGGCGCACGGGTCGACCTGATATCCCTGGCTGCCGGGGGCGTCCAGCTCCCCGCGGACGTACTCGAACGAGGCCAGGCCCTCGTAGCCGCCCACCAGGACGCGATATCGGCACCGGCACCGACGCCGCCGCCGGACATCCCGGCTCCGAGAACCGTCCCGAGCACTGAGCCTGGGGCTCCGGACGAGCCTGTGGCCGACGGGGGGCCTTCGACCCCGAGCGGCCCCTTGCCCGCCGTACGGATCGACCTCGGCTGGCCGGAGGCCGTGCCGGACGGCGGGCGGCACGGTTTCACCCCCGCGCACCGGGACCGCCTGGAAGCGGCGCTCCCCGGCATGGCGGCCCGGGTCGCCGACGCACTCGCCGACGGACTCACCGGCGCTCGCCGGGTCCTGGTCCTCGGCAACGAAGAGCTGATGTACGCGCCGCTGCGCCTCGCCGGTGCCCTGGACGACGCCATACCGGCCGAGGTGTACTTCTCGACCACCACCCGCTCCCCGGTCCTCGCCGTGGACGACCCCGGCTACGCCATACGCACCCGGCTGGCCTTCCCGGCCCATGACCGTCCGGCCGACGGCCCGGGGGAGCGCTACGCGTACAACGTCGCGGCCGGCGCGGACCCGGAGCGGCGCTTCGACGCGATCGTCGCCGTCACCGATTCGCACGGCGACACCCCGCAGCTCCACGCCCCCCACGGTCTGCTGGGCCGGCTCGCCGCCCACACCGACCGGCTGCTGCTCGCCGTCATCCCCTCGTACACGCCGGCGGGCCCGCTGCCGCAGACGCCGGAGCCCGCCCCGAAGCCCACGCCCCACGCCACGCGACGACAGGTCTGACCGATGCCCCTCCCCGAGCCGCTGCGCGGCCCCGCCTTCTCCTCCTACGCCCCCGACGAGGTCGGCTGGCTGCTCCAGGACCTGTCCGCGATCACCCTTGAAGCGCCGACGGAAGAGCGCGAGGAGGCGATACAGGCAGGCGGCGCCCACTATGCCGAGTCGCTGCCCGTCGAATACCAGCCGAGCGAGCAGTATCAGGCGCTGTTCCACAGCGCACTGGACATCTCCGCAGGCCGCATCGCGCGGGCGGTCGGCGCCGTCACGGAAACCGTGATCGCCGAGCGCTCGCCCCGTCCGGTACTGGTCTCGCTGGCCCGTGCCGGCACTCCGGTGGGTGTGCTGATGCGCCGCTGGGCGCTGCACAATCACGGCCTCGACCTGCCGCACTACGCCGTCTCCATCGTGCGCGGCCGCGGCATCGACACCACCGCACTGCGCTGGCTCGCCGCCCACCACGACCCGGCGGACGTCGTCTTCGTCGACGGCTGGACCGGCAAGGGCGCCATCACCAGGGAACTGGCCGAGGCGCTGCGCGACTTCTCCGGCTTCGACCCGCGGATCGCCGTCCTCGCCGACCCCGGCGGCTGCGTGGACACCTATGGCACCCGCGACGACTTCCTCATCCCCTCCGCGTGCCTCAACTCGACCGTCTCGGGCCTGATCTCGCGCACCGTGCTCCGTGACGACCTCGTGGGGCCCGACGACTTCCACGGCGCCAAGTTCTACCGTGATCTCGCGGCGGCCGACCTGTCTCGGGTGCTCATCGACACGGTCGCCGCGCGTTTCGACGAGGTCGCCGAGGAGGTTGCCGCCGATGTGAAGGAACTGGCCGCGGCCGACCGGACACCCACGTGGGCGGGCTGGGCCGCGGTCGAGCGGATCAGCGAGGCGCACGGCATCCACGACGTCAACCTCGTCAAGCCGGGTGTCGGCGAGACCACGCGGGTACTGCTCCGGCGCGTCCCCTGGAAGATACTTGCCCGGCGCGGCGCCGGAACGGACCTCGATCATGTGCGTCTCCTCGCTGAACAGCGGGGTGTACCCGTCGAAGAGGTCGACGAACTCCCCTACACCTGTGTCGGTTTGATCCACCCCCGCTTCACCCGGGGCGCGACGGGTGCGGACGGCAAGGCGGTGACCGCGCCGTGAACACGATCGTCGCCAGCGACCTGGACCGCACCCTCATCTATTCGGCCGCCGCGCTGGACCTGGCCATGCCCGACGCCCAGGCGCCGCGCCTGCTCTGTGTCGAGGTCTACGAACACAGACCGCTCTCCTACATGACGGAGACGGCGGCCGGGCTGCTCGCCGGCCTCGCCGACGCCACGACCTTCGTCCCCACGACCACACGCACCCGCGAGCAGTACGGACGCATTCACCTCCCGGGCCGTGCCCCGCGTTTCGCCATCTGCGCGAACGGCGGCCACCTGCTGGTCGACGGAGAGTCCGACCGGGACTGGCAGCGCACTGTCGCCGCCCGGCTGAGCGCGGAGTGCGCCTCGCTCGACGAGGTCCGTACGCATCTGCTGCGCACCGCCGACCCGGCATGGCTGCTCAAGGAGCGTGTCGCCGAGGATCTCTTCGCCTACCTCGTCGTCGAGCGCGCGCTGCTGCCGCAGACCTGGGTCAAGGAACTCGCCGAGTGGGCGGACGCCCGCGGCTGGACCGTCTCGCTCCAGGGCCGGAAGATCTACGCCGTGCCGAAGCCGCTCACCAAGAGTGCCGCCGTGGCCGAGGTCATCCGACGGGCCGGGACCTCGCAGGTACTCGCCGCCGGTGACTCGCTGCTCGATGCTGACCTGCTGCTGGCCGCGGACCACGGCTGGCGCCCCGGCCACGGTGAGCTGGCGGACTCGGGATGGAGCGCCCCGCACGTCACCGCGCTGGAGGAGCGCGGAGCGGTGGCGGGCGAGGAGATCCTGCGGGCCTTCACCCGCGGCGCCGCTGCCCCCGCCCGCTCTTGCTGAGCCGTACGACGAGGAAGGCCATGATGGCCAGTACGGCGGCCACCAGCACCACCTTCGAGTACGCGTCGACATAGCCGGTCACTTCCTCCCAGTTCTCGCCGAGCGCATAGCCGGCGAGAACGAAGATCGAATTCCAGATCAGGCTGCCCAGGGTGGTCAGGACGAGAAAGACCGGTATCGACATCCGCTCGATGCCGGCCGGGACGGATATCAGGCTGCGGAAGATCGGCACCATCCGGCCGAAGAACACCGCCTTGTTGCCGTGCCGTTGGAACCAGCGCTCCGTCTTCTCGACGTCGGAGACCTTGACCAGCGGCAGCCTGGCCGCGATCGCCAGCATGCGGGTCCGGCCGAGCAGCGCGCCCACGCCGTAGAGAGCAAGGGCGCCGAGCACCGACCCGAGCGTCGTCCACGCGAGCGCGGAGAACAGCGTCATCCGGCCCTGGCCCGCGGCGAATCCCGCGAGGGGCAGGATCAGCTCGCTCGGCAGGGGCGGGAAGAGATTCTCGGCGGCGATCGCCAGGCCCGCGCCGGGCGCGCCGAGGGTGTCCATGAGTCCGGTGATCCAGCTGGTGTCCGCGTGTTCGTTCATGACTTCGACGTTAGAAATCCGTGCTCGCCCGCACATTGCGGAAAACCGCAGGGAACACTGCGGTTTTCCGCAGTGCGGCGGTGCCGACGCGGCACTAGCGTTTCGATCATGCGGGGGATGGCACGGCGCGGGATGCGCCTCACGGTCGGATTGTTGGTCGGCGCGGGCACGGTGGCGGTCGAGTTGCCGTTCATCGTGCTCTCGGCGCTCGTGCTGCTCTGTGTTTTCGTGTGGCCGCGCGGGAGACGCAAGGTGCTGCAGCCGGTGACGGCCGTGGCCCGGTGGCTCATCGAGTCCGCGCGTCGCCGCCTGAGGTTCGGCGGGGCCGATTTCTCCTACGGATACGACAACGAGCGAGCGCTCAAGTACCTGGCGGTCCGCTGGCTTTTGGGGCTCCTGGGCGCTTCTGTCGTGTTCTTCGCGCTCGCGGGCGCGACCATTGTTCTGTGGGCGTCGACGGCGTGGATGTTCTCCCACGTCGAGCACCCGGTAGATGTCGCGGAGACCGGCGTGGGCGGCCTGTTGCTGCTTTTCCTCAGCCTGCAGGGGGTGTTCGGGGTGGCGGCCCTGGAAGCCCGGCTGGCACGCCACTTCCTCGGCCCTACGCACGAACGGGAACTGAAACGCCGCGTCGCGGAACTGGCCTCCAGCCGGGCCGGCGTCGTCGCCGCGGTCAACGACGAACGCCGCCGCATCGAGCGTGACCTACACGACGGAGTGCAGCAGCGGCTGGTGGCCCTCGGGATGCTGCTCGGCCGCGCGTTGCGCAGCAAAGACGAGGAACACGCGGTCGGCCTGCTGCGGCAGGCCCATGCGGAGAGCCGCCAGGCACTGACCGAGCTGCGCGAGGTCGCCTGGCGTATCTATCCGACGGTGCTGGACGAGGCCGGATTGCGGGCCGCCCTGGAAACCGTAGCGGAGCGCTCTGCCGTCCCCGTCCGGCTCAGCTACCACCTCCCCCGTGAACCGGATACCGCCGTGGCGACCGTCACCTATTTCGTCGTCTCCGAAGCGGTGACCAATGCCGTCAAGCATTCCTGCGCCGAAGGGATAACCGTCACCGTAAACCGCGATGAGAACATTTTGTCCGTCCGGATCCAGGACGACGGCTGGGGCGGTGCGAACGCCTCGGGAAGCGGTCTCTACGGACTGGCCCGCCGGGTCGCCGCCATGGACGGCCGATTCCAGGTGGACAGCCCGGTCGGTGGACCCACCACGATCACCGCGGAGCTGCCGTGCGCGTAGTACTTGCCGACGATTCGACCTTGCTGAGGGAGGGCCTGGTGCGACTGCTGACGGAAGAGGATCACGAGGTGACGGCCGCCGTCGCGGACGCCGCCGAACTGATGACGGTGCTGGAGCGCGCGCCGGCGGAGGAGCGGCCCGACGTGGTGGTCGTGGACGTACGGATGCCGCCCACGCACACGGACGAAGGGCTGCGAGCGGCGGTGCAGATCCGGGAACGCTGGCCGGACGTCGGCGTGCTCGTCCTGTCGCAGTACGTCGAGCGGCGGTACGCCACCGAGCTGCTGACCGAGGACAGCGAAGGGGTCGGCTATCTGCTCAAGGACAGAGTCGTGCAGGTGGACGAGTTCCTGGACGCGCTGGAGCGGGTCGGTTCCGGGAAGGCGGCCTTCGATTCGGAGGTCGTCCGCGTGCTGTTCTCCCGCAGCAGCCGTACCGACCCGCTGAACTCACTCACCGCACGCGAGCGTGAGGTGCTCGCCCAAATGGCCGAGGGCCACACCAACGCCGCCATCGCCGGGAGGCTGCACATTTCGCAGAGCGCGGTGGAGAAGCACACCAACGCGATCTTCGACAAGCTCGGTCTGACCGGCACTTCGGGCTACTCTCGCCGCGTTCTGGCCGTTTTGCGCTATTTGGGGACCTGAGGGAGTACCGGTGACCAAGAGCAAGTCCACCGCGATCACGGAGGAGCTGTACGGCTACGTCCTCGCGCACAACCCGCCGCTGGACGCCGTGCAGCGAGAGCTGGTGGAGATCACATATCAGCGCTTCCCCGACGTGGCGCAGATGCAGTCGGCCCAGGAACAGGGCCCGCTGCTGGCCTTCCTGATCCGCCTGTGTGGCGCGCACCAGGTCGTTGAGGTCGGCACGTTCACCGGCTTCTCGGCACTGGCGATGGCCCAGGCCCTGCCGGCGGACGGCAAGCTGATCACCTGCGACGTCTCCGATGAGTGGACGGCGTACGGCCGTAAGGCGTGGGAGAAGGCCGGCGTCGCGGACCGTATCGACCTGCGGATCGCACCGGCACTGGACACGTTGCGAGCCATGCCCGAGGAGCCGCACATCGACTTCGCTTACCTCGACGCGGACAAAGGCAACTACACCCAGTACTGGGACGAACTGATCCCTCGCCTGCGGCCCGGAGGGCTGATCGTCGCGGACAACGTCGTCTTCGGCGGGGCGGTCGTCGATCCCCGGGCGGAAGGCCCGGCCGCGGCGATCGCGAAGTTCAACGAGCACGTCATGGCGGACGAGAGGGTGGAGGCGGTGATGCTCACCGTGGCAGACGGACTGACGGTGGCACGCAGGCAGTGAGGGGTGGCTTTCGATCGGGAGCCGGGCCGTCTCTGGTTGGGGTCCCGGTCATGGCCCGGACCTCGGCCCCGGCCTGGATCCCGGTCCTGGTTCGGACCCCGGTCCTGGCCTGGAGCCCGATCCTGGCTCGGACTCCGGCACTGGCCTGGGGCCGGGGCCTGGTGCGGAGCTCAACCCGGGCCTTGAGCCCGTCCCTGGCCTGGAGCCTGGTTCTGCCTGGGCTTGCGGCCCGGCCTCCAGACCTAGCCGCAGCAACCGCCTCCGCAGCAACCGCCACCCGCGCCGCCGCTGGGTGCCGGAGCCGCGGCGGTGCCGCCGACGGCGACCGTGGACAGCAGTTTGACCGTGTCCTCATGCCCGTCCGGGCAGGTCGCCGGGGCGGAGGACTCGGCCATAGGACGGTTCAGCTCGAAGGTCGAGCCGCAGGAACGGCAGCGGTATTCGTAACGAGGCATGGCGACAGATTAGCCCGCTAGCGGGGGAGGGGAGGTGGGTGACCGCACGGAACGATGCGTCGGCGTCCGTGCCGCGTGGATGAGGGGACCAGTCGCGTGGATGAGGGTGACCAGTCGTGCGGGCCGTGGGGGGGCGGTCCGGGACGGGCTGCTGTTCACCACTCGGCGAACGAGCCGTCCGCGTGGCGCCAGACCGGATTGCGCCATGCGTGCCCCCGCTGGTCGGCGGCTCGTACGGCCACCTCGTCGACTGTCACGCCCAACCCCGGGCGGTCGGTGCGCAGGAAAGAGCCGTCGTGGAAGCGGAAGGGTTCCGGATCGGTCACGTAGTCGAGCAGTTCGGCGCCCTGGTTGTAGTGGATGCCGATGGACTGTTCCTGGATGAGGAAGTTGGGGGTGGTGAAGGCGATCTGCAGGCTGGCGGCGAGGGCGACCGGGCCGAGCGGGCAGTGCGGGGCGAGCTGGGCTCCGTACGTTTCCGCGAGGGCGGCGATCCGGCGGAGTTCGGAGATGCCGCCCGCGTGGGAGATGTCCGGCTGGAGGATGGCGACGCCGGCTTGGAGCGGGGCCAGGAACTCTTGGCGGGTGAAGAGGCGTTCGCCCAGTGCGAGGGGGATGTTGGAGGTGTTGACCAGGTCGGGAAGGGCGTGCGGGTAGTCGCAGAGGACGGGTTCCTCGACGAACATCGGCGCGTACTCGGCCAGTAGGGGGAGGAGGCGTCGCGCGTTGGCGGGGGAGACCCGGCCGTGGAAGTCCAGGCCGAAGTCGCGTTCGTCGCCCAGTACTTCACGGGCGGTTTCGGCGCGGCGCAGGCAGTCGCGTACCTCCGCGCGGGTGGCGACCGGTGTCATCGGCCCGCAGCCGTTCATCTTGACGGCGGTGAAGTCCGCCTCGATCTGGGCGGTCAGGGCGTCCCGGATTTCGTCCGGTTCGTCGCCGCCGATCCAGGCGTACGCGCGGACACGTTCCCGTACGGGGCCGCCGAGGAGCTGATGGACGGGCACTCCGTACTGTTTGCCCTTGATGTCCCACAAGGCTTGGTCCAGCCCGGCGACGGCGGAGGAAAGTACCGGGCCGCCACGGTAGAAGCCGCCCTTTGTCATGACCTGCCAGTGGTCCTCGATGCGCGACGGGTCCTGGCCGATGAGGTATTCGGACAGCACCTCGACGGCGGCCCGTACCGGCTCGGCGCGGCCCTCGACCACCGGCTCGCCCCAGCCGACGAGCCCCTCGTCGGTCTCCACGCGGACGAACATCCAGCGCGGCGGGGCCAGAAACGTTTCCACACGGCTGATGCTCACGCTGCCCGCCGCCTTCCTCGGACTGTGTGCAACTGTGTGCGACTGATCAGAGGCAGGCTGGCATGCGGGGGTGGGGTTATCAATTGGTGGTCTATCGATCGGGGCCGCGGGGAGGGACGGGGCGGGAGCCGGGGTGAGGGGGCGGGGCGAGGGGGTTGGTGGCCGTCGTCACATGGCGTGTTTGCGGTGCCTTGGGGAGCGGTGGCGGCTGCCCGTGGTGGTCGTTGGTCGGGGCGTCGCGTGAGAGCCCGTCCGGGGTGGCAGGGGTCGCCGGACCGGTCGTGGTGCTACTTCCGGGTGCCGGGCGCGCCAGTACGGGTTGTCGTGCGGCAGGCCGCCGGACACACGTCCGTACATGCCGAAGACCAGGAGCATCAGGCCGACCAGGAAGCTGAACAGGACGTTCTGGATACGGAAGGCCAGGTAGTTGAAGCCGGTTTCCAGGATGGCGAGGTTGATGAAGCCGCTCAGGAGAAACGCCACTCCGAGGACGATGTTGAGCGTCGAGGCGAAGTTCCCGCCGATGATCATGCCGCCGAAGAGGATCAGGCCCACGATGATCGACAACACGCTCAGTGCACCGTTGGTGTTCAGGCCGACGACGGTGTCGCCGCCGGTGTCGAAGAATCCGATCTTGTCGATCAGGCCGAGAATGCCGAATGCGACGAGGACCAGACCCATCAGCCCGGCGCCGAAACGGTAGACCGTGCTGAGCCGGTGATCGACGGGCAGGTGTTCGTCGAGCCGCGTGTGCCGTACTTTGCCGCGTAGCGTCCGGGAGGGCCCGTGCAGAGCCTGGCCAGCGTCCATGTCCGGCCTCCTTAGCGCAGATCGAACCGCCAGGGCCGTGCCTGAGTCCAGCATCCGCCTGTACGTGGCGTAACGCCATAGTGCCAGGTCAAGGGGCTGGAAGGGGGTGAGGGGGAGGGGTGTGGGGGCGGGGCGCGGGGGCGGGCGGTCACGACTATGGAATGGGGCTGGGAGCTGGGGCCGGGGAACTGGAAGTCGGGGACCGGGGCTGGGGGCTGGAGGGCGGAGTTGGGAGGGCGGCTCCGAAGGGCGGCTCCGTGGGGCCCCTACGTCTGCGAGCCCTTCCTGCTGCGGGCGTTTCAGCCTGCTGCGCCGCCGCCCCGTTCGTCGCGGATCTCCTGGACGACCCGGGTCGCGGTCTGCCGTACCGCCTCCGTCTCGGTCAGGAAGTGCCACCAGTCCGGGTGCCGTCCTTCCAGACCGTCGATCGCCCGCTCCAGACGCGCCACCGCGTCGTCCAGCGGCCGCGCGTGGCGTGGGTCGGGCGTGCTGCGTCCGGCCATCGCCAGCCGCTGCGCGTCCCGCACGGCGAAGCGCGTGCGCTCGACCTCCTTCTCGCGGTCGAAGGACACCTCGTCCAGCCGCCGCAGCCGGTCGCCGGCCGCCGAAACCGCCTCGTCGGTCGTGTTCAGCAGGGCCCGTACGGTAGTCAGCAGGCTCGTGGCGTCGGCCCAGCGCTGCTCGTCCCGTGCCCGCTGGGCCTCCCGCACCTTGGTCTCGGCCTGCGCGACGGCGTCCGCGGCCTGGTCGGGCACGTGCTGGAGGTCCTGCCAGCAGGCCGCGCTGTAGCGCCGCCGCAGTTCGCTCAGTACGGGGTCGACCTTGCCCGCCCGTGTCGTGATGGCCTGGGCCCGGGTGCGCAGCGACACCAGCCGCTTGTCGATCTCCGCGGCCTTCTCGGGCAGCCGTTCCGCCTCGGTCCGTACGGCCTCGGCCCGGCGCAGTACGTCATCGGCGCGCCGGATCGTCTCCTGTACGCCGTGCTGGCCGGCGCCCTGGTTGAGCTTGGTCAGCTCGGGGGACAGGGCGGCCAGCCGGGCCGCCAGATCGTCGGCCTTGAAGTCTTGCGCGCGAACGGCGTCCAGCGCGTTGCTCGCGGCGAGCAGAGCCTGCCGGGCCCGCTCCACAGCGGGCGCGAGCCGCGCCAGCTGCGTTTCCGCGGTCTGCAGCAGCGGACCGAGTCCCTGCGCGAAGCGGTCGAGGTCCGCCTTGACCCGCTCCAATTCCTCCTTGGCCCGGGTCAGGTCGGCGCGTGCCCGCGCGGCCGCGCCGGCGTCGAGGTCGTCCCCGTCGAGGTCGTGGGCGTCGACGGCGCTGATGTAGCCCTGGCTGACCTCGTCGATCCGCCGCCCGAAGTTTGCGTAGTCCTCCGCGGCCCGTCTGGCCGCCGGCGAGTTGTCGACCGCCGTGATGGTTTCTATGGAGATGCGGAGATCGCGCTGCGCCGTGTCCAGCTCGTAGAAAGCCGCCGCCGCGGCATCCTTCGCGGCCTGCGCGTCCGCACGCTGGCTCTCCCCGCGCCCGAACCAGCGCCGCGTACCGCCACCGGCGAACGCGGCCGGTGCAGCGGCGGCCAGCAAGGGCAGCGGCAGCAGAAGCAGGGTCATCGTGTCCCGGAACGCGCCCCTTCGAGGGCGACGGCGTACTGCACGGCGTGCTCGCTGCTCGTGCGGCTGCGTGTGTGTCGCCGTCACATCCCTCTCCCGATCGCATCGCCCCAGGCCCGACTGCCATTCTCCCACCCAGTAGGAACGAACACAGCGGCCGGTTGGTTCGCGATCTCGGGGGTCGGTTCCCGACCCCCGCCCCAGGGTGCCGGGCCCCTGGTTTGCGGTGCAGCCCCAGAAGCAAGGTAGTCTGTCGGCTCAGCCAGGGCGCATAGCTCAGCGGTAGAGCGCTGCTCTTACAAAGCAGATGTCACAGGTTCAAATCCTGTTGTGCCCACCAGCGCGAAGACCCCTCGTCGATCTTGACGGGGGGTCTTCGCTGTTGTGGGGAGGTCGTCAGCCCGTGCCGGTGCAACGCGGCCGGGAGTTCGATCTCGGTGCCTGGTGCGATGCGGTACGTCTCGGCTGCCGGGCAGCGTCAATGCCAGGGGTGGGGATGCTGGTTCGGTGACCTGTGTCATCCCGATGCAGGGCCGTGCGGTCGCGCAACGATCAGCCGGTCAATCTCGGCACGGTCGGAGAGGGACTCGCCGCTCTGGGCCTCGTCTTTGCCGGCGGTGTGCCGTGCGGCGTCACACGTGCCGCGGTCGGTGCGGTGGCCGACATGCGTGGTGCTCGGTCCCGGTGCACGCTAAAAGCATGGCTGAGCATCCGTCGGTGATCGTCCACCCGCCCTCCTCGTCCGGCGGGCGACGGGTCACCATCCACGGGCAGATCGTCGGGCTGGCACACGGGCGCGGCGATGTCGCCGAGTTCCTGCGGCACGCGGGGCTGGCGCCGGATGCCGAGGACATCGACCTGGACGCTCCGGGGCTCGTGGAATGGCGCGGTGGGGACAAGGACACGTGGTCGGTTACGGATGGAGGGTTGGCGGCGGGCTGAGGGATAAGGGTGAGAGGTCGGGTCGAGGGGCGGGCGAGAGGGTGGGCTGTGCGGTTGGGCTGAGTGGGTCGGTGGTTTTTGGGGGAGCGGGGCGGATGGATGTGGGGTGGCCGGGGGCAGGGGTAGAGGTTACGCATCGTGTGGATGGGTGTCCGAAGAGTGAGGGTTGTGGGCGCGGCGCTGTTGTTCGACTTTCAAGTGATGTGTATCGTCGACGTGTGACTTGAAACTTCAAGTACTTCCGGTGGCGGTGGCCGGACGGCGGCCCGGTCCGCCGTCGGGCCCGTCGGACCCCAGACAGAAATGAGCGCTCGTATGACCTCCCCCCTCAGCCCTCTCAGCCCTCTCAGTGACTACGGCAGCGGTGTCGACGACCGGCACGCCGCGACTCCGCAGGCGTACGACGTCGGCCTGCTGCTGTTGCGGCTCGCGGTCGGGCTGACCATGGCCGCGCACGGTGCGCAGAAGCTGTTCGGCTGGTTCAGTGGGCCCGGTCTGGACGGAACCGGACAGTTCTTCACGGCCAGCGGCTACCCGGCCGGCAAGGCCATGGCCGTGGTGGCCGGTCTCAGCGAGACGCTCGGCGGTCTCGGGCTGGTGCTCGGACTGCTGACGCCGCTGGCGGGCGCGGCGGTCGTCGGCACGATGGTGAACGCGCTGGCGGTCAAGTGGGGTGGCGGCTTCTTCGCGCCCGAGGGTGTGGAGTACGAGCTGCTGCTCACGGCGGGGGCGGCGGCCCTGGCGCTGACCGGTCCCGGCCGGTACGCGGTCGACAGGCTGCTCCCGGTCCTGCGTACGCACCGGCTCGCGTACGGGGTGGCCGCGCTGGTGTTCGGCGTGGTCGTGGCGTTCGCGATGTTGCTGGTACGCGACTGAGGGTCGCGTGGATGCGCGTGAGCACGTGGATGCGCGTGAGCGCGTGGTGGCGCGGAGCCGGTGAAGCAGCGTGAATTGCGTGAATCGTATGAGCTGTGCTGGTGGAGAGAAGCGGAAGGTGAGGGATTGACGTGGCTGTGCGGCGGCTGAATCACGCGGTGCTCTACGTACGGGACGTGGCGCGTGCCGTGGCCTTCTACACGGAGGCGCTGGGGTTCCGGGTGGACACCGAGATTCCTGGGAGGGCCGCGTTCCTCAGTGCCGAGGGGACCGCCAATGATCACGATCTCGGGCTGTTCGCGGTCGGCGCCGCGGCGCCCGGCCCCGAGCACGGCCGGGTGGGGCTCTACCACCTGGCCTGGGAGGTCGGCACCCTCGGCGAGCTGGCGGAGGTGGCGGCGGACCTGGCGGGGCGGGGCGCGCTGGTCGGCGCCACCGACCACCTGGTGTCCAAGTCGCTGTACGCCAAGGACCCGGACGGCAACGAGTTCGAGGTCATGTGGCGGGTGCCGCGTACGGACTGGCCGGGTCCGGACGAACCGGACCGGCTCCGTCCGCTCGACCTCGAAGCCGAGCTGGCGCGCTGGGGGCGGGATCTGAAGACGGGCGCGGCGGCCGGGTCGGCCACCTGACCCTGGCGGGAGACCGGCCGTCGGCCCGCCGGGGTCAGTGGGAGGCCCACCGCCGGCCCCTCGGCTCGTCGGGTCAGGCGGTCTCCTGGGCCTCCGCCGCCCGCGCCGACCAGCGCTTCTCCACCCCGGCCAGGCGCCAGTACGCCAGGGCCACCGCCCAGACCACCACGAACAGGCCGACGATGATGAAGCCGACGTTGTCGAGGTCGATCGACGAGATCCAGCCGGTGACACCGTCCTTCAGGTCCAGCTTCTCGTGCAGGACGGTGACCAGTTCGATGGTCCCGATGAAGAAGGCGACGGCGATCGACAGGCCGGTGATCGTGAGGTTGTAGTAGACCTTGCGCACCGGGTTCGAGAACGCCCACTGGTACGCGAAGTTCATGAACGTACCGTCCAGCGTGTCGAACAGGCTCATCCCCGCCGCGAACAGCAGCGGCAGCACCAGGATCGCGTACCAGGGCAGACCGGCCGCCGCGCCGCTGCCCGCCATCACCATCAGCGTCACCTCGGTCGCGGTGTCGAAGCCGAGGCCGAAGAGCAGGCCGAGCGGGTACATCTGGCCGGGCCGGGTGATGGAGCGGGTGAAGCGGCCCAGCAGGCGGTTCATGAAGCCGCGCGAGTCGAGGTGCTGCTCCAGCTCCGTCTCGTCGTACCGGCCCTGCCGCATCGCGCGGAAGACCCGCCAGATGCCCGCCAGCGCCACCAGGTTGAGCGCGGCGATGAGGTAGAGGAAGCTGCCGGAGACCGTGGTGCCCACGGTGCCGAGGACCTGGTGGGCGCTCGATCCGTCGTCGAGCAGGGTGCCGGCCAGTTGTGCGCCGCCGGCGACCAGGGCCGCCATGGCGACGACCACGCTGGAGTGCCCGAGCGCGAACCAGAAGCCCACGGAGACCGGACGTTTGCCGTCGGCCATCAGTTTGCGGGTGGTGTTGTCGATGGCGGCGATGTGGTCGGCGTCGAAGGCGTGCCGCATGCCGAGGGTGTACGCGGTGATGCCGAGGCCGACTCCGAAGACCTGCGAGCCCACCGCGTAGTGCTGCGGGACGACCAGGAGGAAGAGCACGCCGAAGGCGACGACGTGTAGCGCGGCTATGACCGCCATCAGCCCCGCGGTCCGCACGGTGTCCTGACGCCGCCAGCGGAATCCGGATGGCGGGGGAGGGGAGGCGGATGGGGCATGGGGGGCGGGTGGTGTGGGTGAAGTGGTGGTGGCAGGGGACGGGGAAGGGGAATCGGCGGACAGGGGCATCCGGTGGTCACGCTCCAGCACCTCGTGGATCAGTTCGTGAGATGCCGTGGCCGGTCTCCTGGCTGACGGGTGTACGCGCCCGCCCCGGCCTTCCCGGCCGCGGGCTGCGGCCAGTGGCTCCGTACGGGCGGCAGGCACGTACGGAAAGGGGCGGGAACTTCCCGATCACAGTGGCGAGGGCCGCTCCGGCCTGGACCCGAAGGTCTTCACCGGTCTTCCCGACACCACGGCCCGGACACTCTAACGCCCGGTAGCGGCCTGGTCATCGGATCAATACGGCGGGAACCCGGGGCGCCCGCCGCTCGACTACCTGGTCCTGGGCCCGCAGGGGCGGGTCGCCGGGCAGTCGAGAGGCAGGGAGAGCGGACGTATGCGTCCTCGGATGAGTCGGATGAGTCGGACGAGTCGGGTGGGTCGGGTCGGCCGGTTGGGTCGGGTTCGGGTGAGTCGGGTGAAGGCGGCGTCCGGGAGCCGGTCGGTGCCGAGGGGGCGGTCGGTCTCGGCGACGGCGGCGGTGCTGGCGGCGGTCGCCGTGCTTGCCACTGGCTGCGGCGGTGGCGACGGGCGTACGGCAGCGGGCGCCGCGGACGGTCAGGGCGGCGCGGCGGGCGGCTTTCCCGCGACGGTCACCGATTGCGACGGGCGGCAGACGACGTTCTCCGAGGCGCCGCGGAAAATCGTCACGAGCAATGCGTCGAGTCTGGAAATGCTGCTCCGGCTGGGAGCGGGCGACCGGGTCGTCGGCACCGGATTCCCGCCGGGTAAGGGCACGTTGCCGCCTGCGCTGGACGCCCGGGCACAGCGTGTTCCGGTGCTGGGGAAGATGGTGATTCCGAAGGAGAAGCTGCTCGGTTCGGGAGCTGACGTGTATATCGACACGTTCGCGTCCATGGGCAACATGGGCGGGGCGGCGGCCGGCCCGACCGAGCAGGAATTCGCCGCGGCGGGCATCAAGCACGTCTACCTGGCTTCGACGGCGTGTGCGCCGCGCAAGGAGGCGCCGCAGCGGGACCTGTCCGCGGTGGAGGGTGACATTCGGCGGCTCGGGCAGGTCACGGGCACTTCGCAGCGTGCGATGCAGCTGGTGGCGGAGATGGAGAAGAAGGTTTCCTCGGTACGCGCGGCCATCGCGGACGTGCCCGAGGCGAAGCGGCCGTCGTACTTCTTCTTCGATTACGACGCGGGTACAAAACAGCCCGTCGCGGTCTGCAACCGGCAGGTGGCGAACGCGGTGCTGACCGAAGCCGGGGCGCGGAACGTCTTCGCCGACTGTGCGAGCGACTTCAAGGCGGTGTCGTGGGAGGACGTGGTCGGCAAGAACCCGGACTGGATTCAGCTCGCGGTACGGAACCGGGGGAGTGCCGCGGCCAATGAGGCGGCATTCGACGAGGCCGAGAAGTTCCTCAGGGAATTCCCGGCCACGGCGGGGCTGCGCGCGGTGAAGGAAGGCAAATTCCTGCGTATCGGCTCTGAGCAGACGACCATCGCCGGGGTGGGCAATGCCGATACGGTGCGGCGGATCGCGGAAACGCTCTATCCGAACCGTCTGGAAGGAGAAAGAGAAGGAAAAGGGGCAGGAACAGGTGCAGGGGCCAAGGCGGAAGCCACGGCCGGGGCGGGCCGCTGATGGCGCCGCCGACCGTCGAGCGTGCCCGGGAGCGGTTCGGCAAGCGGTCCGGCAAGCGGGCTGACGGCGTCGCCGAAGGCGTCAGGGAAGGCGGGGAAGGCGGGGAAGGCGGGGAAGGCAGGGAACGCAGAGAAGGCAGGAAAGGCAAGAAAGGCAGGGGAGAGGAACGGGCAGGGGCGGGCCGGGGCCGTGCTGCTTGGCTCGGGTTCGGGCTGCTGGTTGCGCTGCTCGTCGCGCTCACCGCAGCCGTCGCGCTCGGTGCCACCGACATCGCCCCGGCCGAGGTGTGGTCGGTGGTGTTCCGGCGGCTGGGCGGTGAGCCGCCCCGGCCGGGTACGGACGACCTGATCGTCTGGCAGCTGCGGGTCCCCAGGGCGTTGCTCGCCGCGCTGGTCGGCGCGGGTCTCGGGCTCGTCGGTACGGCCACCCAGGCGCTGGTGCGCAACCCCCTCGCGGACCCGTATCTGCTGGGCATCTCCAACGGCGCTTCGCTGGGCGCGGTGGCCGCGATCGTGCTGGGTGCGGGCGCCGTGGCGGGGACCGGCGGGGTGTTCGGCGCGGCCGGCACGTTCGGTCTCGGTGGTGGTGTGGGCCTGTCGCTGGCCGCTTTCGCCGGGGCGCTGGCCTCGTTCGCGCTGGTGTGGACGCTGGCCCGCCGGGGTGGCGGCTTCGCGCCGCTGCGGCTGGTGCTGGCCGGGGTCGGTATCGGGCAGTTTCTGGCCGGGTTCACCAGCTATCTCGTTCTGCAGGCCGGTGACGAGCAGCAGACGCGCGGCGTGCTGTTCTGGCTGATGGGGAGCCTCGGCGGCGCCACCTGGAGCACGCTGGTCCTGCCTGCCCTCGCTGTGCCGGCCGGGCTGCTGGCCCTCCAGGCACGGGCCCGCGCGCTGAACGCGCTGACGATGGGCGACGAGACGGCGGCGAGCGTCGGCGTGGACGTCGTCCGGTTGCGCCGGATGCTGTTCGTGGTGACGAGCCTGCTCACCGGCGTCCTGGTGTCGGTGTCCGGGGCGGTCGCCTTCGTGGGGCTGATGGTGCCGCACCTGTGCCGGTTGATCGTCGGGGGCGACCACCGCAGGCTGCTGCCGCTGTCCGCGTTGACCGGGGCGCTGCTGCTGGTCGTGGTGGACATCGTGTGCCGTACCGCGATGGACGGCCAGGAACTGCCGGTGGGCGTGGTGACGGCACTGATCGGCGCGCCGGTGCTGCTGTACGTGCTGGACCGGCGGCTGGGCGCGGGTGCGGGCACGGGAACCGGAGGGGGAGCATGAGCATGAGCGGTACGGACGAGCATCCGCGTCAGGGCCTGCGCATCGACATCGAGGACCTGCGGGTCTCGTACGCGGGCCGGTGTGTGGTGGCCGGGGTGCGGCTGATGGCCGCGCCGGGCGAGATCGCGGGGGTGGTCGGCCCGAACGGCAGCGGCAAGTCCACGGTGCTGCGCACGGTCTACCGGCATCTGCGCCCCGAGGCGGGCCGCGTGCTGCTGGCCGGGGAGGACATCCGGGCGATGCCGCCGACGCGGACGGCCCGGCACATCGCCGCGCTGCCGCAGGAACGCGGCGGCGACTTCGAACTCACCGTCCACGAGGTGGTGGCCATGGGCCGTACCCCGTACAAGCGGGCGTTCGCGGGCGACGACCACGGCGACCGGGAGACAGTGGCCCGTGCACTGGCCGACGTCGGGTTGGCGGAGTACGGCGGGCGGCGGTTCTCGGCGCTCTCCGGAGGGGAACGGCAACGGGCCCTGCTCGCCCGTGCTTTCGCCCAGGACCCGGACGTCCTCGTACTGGACGAGCCGACGAACCACCTGGACGTACGGCATCAGGTCGAACTGCTGGGCCTGCTGCGCGGCCGGGCCTGCACGACGCTCGTCTCGCTGCACGACCTGAACGCGGCGGCCTCGGTCTGCGACCGGCTCCACGTGCTCTCCGCGGGCGCCGTGGTGGCCTCCGGCGCGCCGCGTGACGTGCTGACGCCGGACCTGCTGGCCGAGGTGTTCGGGGTGCGGGCGGCGGTGGTCGACCACCCGCTGACGGGGGATCCGCTGATCGCCGTCGATCAGCGGGGCGCCGTCTAGCGGGGCACGTCCAGCGAGGGTCGTTCAGAGGGGCACGTCCAGCGAGGGTCCGTTCAGAGGGGCCCGTCTAGCGGGGCGCCGGCCGTACGGGGGCCTCGGATACGTAGTGGCTCGGGTGGCCGTCCCGGTGGGCGAGCCGTCCGTGCTCCGCCGCGTCCGCCGCGCGCATCAGCCGTACGCCGCCGTCCGCGTCCCGCAGTACGCACGCGTGCCACGGCGTCATCCACACGTCGGGCGCGTCGAGCAGCCGGATGCCGAACTTCGCCGACCCGCGCGGCTGCGGGTGGATGGACAGCCGTACGGCGTCCGGGTGGTGCTCGGCGATCAGCGCGCCCCAGGCGCGGCTGCGCTGGATGACTCCGTAGGCGCGCTCGCGGCAGTTGCGCTGGAGGGCGGAGCGGGTGCCTTCGAAGCCGGTGGCGTCCTCGAACAGGAAGCGGGTGATGCCGCGGTAGAGGCGAAGCGTTTCGCCGCCGTGGGGGGCCGGGGCCCGGGTCTCGGCGCGCAGGGAGTCCAGGGAGGGGGCGTACCGGCGGTGGGCCCGTTCGCGCTTGGTGTGGCAGGGCAGGTCACCGTAGACGTCGCGCAGGTCGAAGGTGCTGAGGTGGGACAGCCCGGCCGTACGGATCATGGCGCGCAGCTCGTCGTTGTACGCGTCGACGTCCGGATCCGGGACGCCGATCAGATCGCTGAAGAGGTGCCCGTCGGAGCAGATGACGAGCCGCGCGCCCGGCGCGTACAGCTCCCCGATCCGGGCGCAGAGCCGGTCGAGGAAGCGCAGGGCGAGGCGTTCGCCCTCGTCGGGGAGACGGCCGATGACCTTGGCGGGGTTGGGGGACTTGCAGGGGAAGCCGGGGAGGGTGAAACGGATCGGGCGGCCGGCGGCCACCAGGTCTTCCAGCTGGCGTAGTTGGTGCGGGAAGTGGGCGGGGGCGGTGGCGTCGGCGGGTCCCGTGCAGTCAGCCGTGGCTGTCGTCTCCAGGGAGCGGTGGTACGGGAGGAGGGCGGTGAGGATGGCGGTCGCCGTGCTGTTCATCGGGCCTCTCCGGTGGCGCCGAAGGGGCAGCGGCGCGCGGCACCGGAACGTTCCGCCGGAAGGGAGCCGTACGTGACCGGGAGCGCGCTGACACCCCGGGCGAGCACCGCCGGTATCCAGTCCAAGTCGTGTTCCGGTACGGCCAGGCGGAGTTCCGGCAGTCGGCGGAGCAGCGTCTCCAGGGCGATGTGCAGTTCGGTGCGGGCCAGCGCTGCGCCGGGGCAGAAGTGGATGCCGTGGCCGAAGGCGAGATGGGGGTTGGGGGACCGTTCGAGGTCCAGGGTGTCGGGGTCGGGGAAGCGGGCGGGGTCGCGGTTGGCCGCGCACAGCGAGACGATCACGGAGTCGCCGGCCGGGATCGGGGTGCCGGACACGTCCGCGTCCTCGGCAAGGAAGCGCCAGGTCGTCAGCTCGAAGGCACTGTCGTAGCGGAGGAGTTCCTCGACGGCGCGGGGCAGCAGCGCGGGGTCGTCACGGAGTGCCGCTAGGTGGCGGGGGTGGCGGAGCAGGGCGGTCAGGGCTGTCGTGATCTGGTTGGTGACGGGTTCCTGACCGGCGACGAGCAGCTGGAAGATCATGGAGTCCAGTTCGGCGCTGCTCAGAGTGCCCTCGTCACGGGCGGCCACCAGCCGGGACAGCAGGTCGGAGCCGTGTTCCTGTCTCTTGTGGCGGACGAGGGCGGCGATGTACCCCTGCAGGCCGCGCAGTCTCGCCTCGTACGCCGGGCGGCCGGGATCGTCCGGACCGACGGGCTGGACGACCTTGCCCCAGTCCCTGTCGAACCGCTCGGTGAACTCCGCCGGCAGACCGATGACCTCGGCGAGTACGAGGAAGGGGAAGCGGGCGGCGAACGACTCGACCAGATCGGCGGTCGCCCGGTGCCCGGGGGCCGCGGACGGCAGCGCGTCCAGCAGCGCGTCCGCCAGGCGCTCGAAGCGCGGCCGGAGTTCCGCCACCCGCCTGGGCGTGAACGCGTCGGTGATCAGCCGGCGCATGTCGGTGTGCCGGGGCGGATCCTGGTGCAGCAGGTGGACCTGGAGCTGCGAGTGCTGCGGCTCGGGCATGATCGAGGCGCGGGCGCGCCAGGCCGCGTTGCCCCGGGAGTGGTGCTTGCCCAGCCGTGGGTCGTTCAGCGCCTGGTGGGCGGCCTCGTAACCGGTGATGAGCCAGGCGCACACCCCGCTCGGGAAGCGGACCCGGTGGACGGGGCCGCGGGCGCGCAACTCGGTGTAGAGGGGGTAAGGGTCACGTTTGTAGCCCGCTCCGTGGAGGGGGAGCGGTTCGGGGAGGCGCATGGGCCTACTCCTAGCGGGGGTTGGTGAGGTGGGGGGAGGGCTGATGAGGTGTGCTGGCCAGGCGGGTGGGTCTGGGTCAGCCGACTGTCAGAAGGCGAGTTCGGGCCGGTGGTGGTCCAGCCACAGCGACAGGTCGACGACCCGCTCCAGGCGCAGGCGGTGGCCCCACTGGAGGTGTTCGGGCGGGGTGTCGAGGCAGGTCTTGACGACGGTCTCGTCCACCAGGTCGCGGACGCGCCCCTGGCCGGCCGCGAGCGCGTCGCGTGCCATGTCCTGGAGGCCGCGGTTGTACGCGGGGTGGTGGGTGGCCGGGTAGTGGTTCTTGGGGCGGTGGAGTACGGAGTGCGGGACGAGCCGGGTGCCGGCGGCGCGCAGCAGGCTTTTCTCCCGCCCGTCGAAGTCCTGGAGCGGGGCCGGGACGTTGAAGGCGTACTCGACGAGACGGTGGTCGCAGTACGGCACCCGTACCTCCAGTCCCTGCGCCATGCTGAGCCGGTCCTTGCGGTGCAGCAGCTGGCGCAGCCAGCGGGTCAGTGACAGGTGCTGGAGTTCGCGCCTGCGGTGCTGCGCCGGTGTCTCGCCGTCCAGGTGGGGCACGGCGGCCAGTGCCGAACGGTAGGTGTCGGCCTGGAACTCGCCGACACGCAGCGTCGTCGCGAGCGCCGGGTGCAGCGGCATGGCGGCCTCGTCGCTGGTCACCAGCAGCCACGGAAAGGTTTCCGCGGCCAGCGCGGCGGGGTTGCGGAACCAGGGGTAGCCGCCGAAGACCTCGTCGGCCGCCTCGCCGGACAGCGCGACCGTCGAGTGCCGGGCCATCTCGCCGAAGAGGAGGTACAGGGAGGTGTCCATGTCGCCGACGCCGATGGGCGAGTCGCGGGCCGCCACTACGGCGGCGCGGTGTTCCGGGTCCAGCAGTTCCCGCGGGTCGAGGACGACGAGGTGGTGGTCGGTGCCGATGAAGGCGCCCGCTTCGGCGGCGTAGGGGGTGTCGTGGCCGGTGCGCAGGACATCGCCGGTGAAACGTTCCGCCTGGTCGCTGTAATCGACCGCGTACGACCGGAGCCGGGCCGCGGGCCCCTCCCGTACGCGGAGTTCGTCCGCCAGCAACGCGGTCAGCACGGAGGAGTCGAGACCACCGGAGAGCAGCGTGCACAGGGGGACGTCCGCCTCCAGCTGCCCACGGGCCGCCCGCTCCACGTGGGACCGTACGGCGTCCACCGTCGCGGCGATCCCGCCGTCGCCGTCCGGATGCGCGCGGGCCTCCAGGCGCCAGTAGACACGCTCGGTCAGACCGCTCCGGTCGAACACGGCCACGCCGCCCGGCTGCACCTCACGCACCCCCGACCAGAGCGTCTCCCCGGTACCGAAGACCAGGCCGTACGCCTCCCGCATCCCCCGGGCGTCGACGCGCGGCCGGCACGCGGGGTGCGCGAACAGGGCCTTGGGTTCGGAACCGAAGACCAGACCACCGGGCACCTCGGCGAAGAACAGCGGTTTGACGCCCAGCCGGTCGCGCACCAGGAGGAGCCGCTCGCGGCGGGCGTCCCAGACGGCGAAGGCGTACATGCCCTCCAGGTGCTCGGTGAGGCCGTCGCCCCACTCCAGAAAGGCGCGCAACACGACTTCGGTGTCGCTGCGGGTGGCGAAGCGATGCCCGCGCGAACGGAGTTCGGCACGTAGAGCGTGGTGGTTGTAGATCTCGCCGCTGTAGGTGAGGACGGCCTGCGGCGGGTGGTGGGGCGGTGCCGCGCTCTCGAAAGGCGACGATGCCGCGCTCTCGGAAAGCGACCGTGCCGGGCTTCCGGGATGTGGCGGTACGGGAACGGAGGCGGCGGGCGCGGCCATGGGCTGCGTACCGCCTTCGGGATCCAGGACGGCCAGCCGCCGGTGCCCGAGCGCGGCGTACGGGCCGCACCAGATCCCCGCGGCATCGGGGCCGCGGCGGGCGAGCGCGGCGGTCATCCGCTCGACGACGGAGGCCCGGGCGCGGGGGTCCGCACCGTTCGCACGGTCCTCGCGGTACGAGATCCATCCGGTGATGCCACACATGGACCGAACTCCTCGGCGGTCGATTGAGTATGCGCGCACACGCCGGAGGCCGGTCGTGCGCGCGTTTCACTCAGAGGTCGGGCGGACATCGCGGTGAGTTCCCGGCGCGGTACGGGGATTTCGTCGCGGTGGTCGAAATGGCGACGCGGGGGCGTCGTGAGCGGTGACGCAGGGACGTCGTGACCGGCGGCGCGGAGGCACCGGAAACGGCGGCCGGAACTCCAGGTAGTCGGGCGGGCGGCCGGTCGGGTTCCGGCCTGGGGCCGGGACAAACCTCACGTGCGAGGGGAAGCGGTTCGGGAGGGGGGCGGGGGCGATTGCCGTGCCAGGATGGCGGCTTCGGGGGCGGGCCGGGGCGTTGGCCGGTGCCTGCGGCGCGCGATATTCATGAATTGCCGCCTGACTTGGCCCGGTTCTCCGTGCTCCGTGCTGTGTTCTCCGTTCCCCGGGGCGCCCCCTTTCCCCGGCCTCCCTTTTTCTCATTCCGTCGTCTGTGTATCGGAGTGGTCATGCCTCTCGTACGGCGTTTGTCATCCGTGCTGCCCGCGAAACCGGTGATCGGGTTCGTGGCACTGCTCGCCGTTCTGTTCATGTGCGCGTACGCGGTGGGGGCGGCCGCCGGGCCCGTGGCGCCGGGCATCCGGCCGAGCGGTCCGCTTCCCGGCGCCCCACGACAACCCGGGAACGGCGGCTCCACAGGCGACATGGACAGCACGGACGGCATGGGTGGTATGAGCGGCATGGGTGGTATGGGATGAGCGAGCGCGTCACCGTGCTGACGGTGGGCGGGATGACCTGCGCCGCGTGCGTGAACCGGGTGGAGAAGAAGCTCGCCCGGCTCGACGGGGTGACCGCCACGGTCAACCTGGCCACCGGCAAGGCTCGCGTCCACCACCCGGCCGCACTGCCGGTGAGCGACCTCGTGGCGACCGTGGAGGGCGCGGGGTTCACGGCGGAGCTGCCGGATGACCGGCCGCTCGCCCCGGCAGTGGATTCGCCGCCCTCCTCCGAAGGGGAGGCGCCGGACATCGAACGGAACCGTCTCCTCATCACCGCCCTGCTGTCCGTCCCCGTACTCGTCCTGTCGATGGCCCCCGCCTGGCAGTTCCGCAACTGGCAGTGGCTCTGTTTCGCGCTGACCGCACCGGTCGCCGTGTGGGGCGCGCTGCCCTTCCACCGCCGTGCGGTACGCGGCCTGCGGCACGGTGCCGCGACGATGGACACCCTGGTCTCGATCGGGGTGGCCGCCTCCTTCGCCTGGTCCGCGTACGCGCTCTTCCTGAGCGGCGGCACCGCGCACGTCTACTTGGAAGCGGCCGTCGGCGTACCGCTGTTCGTCCTCGCGGGGCGGCGGCTGGAGGCCGGGGCCCGCCGGGGCACGGGGTCCGCGCTGCGGGCGCTGGCCGAACTGGTCGGCAAGGACGTGTCCGTACGGGTACCGGCCGCGGGCACCGCGGACGGCAACGGTCCCCAGGGTGCCGCCGCCACCGTGGAACGCCGTATCCCGGTGGCGGAACTCCAGGTCGGCGACCGGTTCCTCGTCCGCCCGGGGGAGCGGGTGGCCACCGACGGCACGGTGGTGGACGGCAGTTCCGCCCTCGACCTCTCCCTCGTCACCGGGGAGAGCAGTCCGGTGGAGGTCGGCCCGGGCTCGGCGGTCGTCGGTGGCGCGGTGAACGCGGGCGGGCTCCTCGAAGTACGGGCGGCCGCGGTCGGCGCGGACACCCGGCTGGCCCGGATCACCCGTCTCGTGGAGGAGGCGCAGACCGGCAAGACCCAGGTGCAGCGCCTGGCCGACGCGGTCGCGGGGGTCTTCGTCCCGGCCGTGCTGGCGGTGTCCGTCACCGTCCTCGGGTTCTGGCTGGGCGCGGGGGCCGATCCGCAGGCGGCGGTGACCGCCGCGGTGGCCGTCCTGGTCGTCGCCTGCCCCTGCGCCCTCGGACTGGCCACCCCCACCGCCCTGCTGGCCGCCACCGGCCGGGGCGCGCAGCTGGGCATCCTCGTCAGCGGGCCGCAGGCTCTGGAGCGGCTGCGGCGCATCGACACACTGGTGCTGGACAAGACCGGCACGCTGACCACCGGGCGGATGAGCGTGGTCGCCATGACGTCCCGTACGGATGCCGCAAGTGCCGCAAGTGCCGCAAGTGACACAGTCATCGCGAGCACCAAGAGCACCCAAAGCGCCACGGGTGTCCCCGGACTGACGGCCGACGAGACCCTTCGCCTGGCCGCCGCCGTGGAGTACGGCTCCGAACACCCCCTGGCCCGCGCCATCACCACGTACGGCGACACGCGCCGCACAGCCCTCGCCGACCACCGGCCGCCGCCCACGACGCGCGATTTCACCGCGACGGCGGGGTATGGCGTGACCGGCGAGGTGGACGGACGGACGGTGACCGTCGGGCGGCCCGGCGAGCCGGCGGAACTGCCCGCCGCGCTCGCGGACGCGGTCCGTGCGGCCGAGGCCGCCGGACACACCGCCGTACTGGTGACCGTCGACGGCGGCCCGGAGGCCGTCATCGCCATCGGGGACACGCTGCGGCCCGACTGCTACCGGGCCGTCGACCACCTGCGCCGCCTGGGCCTGCGGCCGGTGCTGGCCACCGGGGACCGGGAGGCCACCGCGCGGGCCGTCGCCGGACATCTCGCGATCACCGAGATCCACGCCGGGGCGCTCCCGGAGGAGAAGGCCGCGCTGGTCACCACGTTGAAGGAACACGGCGGCCGGGTCGCGGTGGTCGGGGACGGGGTCAACGACGCGGCCGCCCTGGCCCACGCCGATCTCGGCATCGCCATGGGCAGCGGTACGGATGCCGCGATCGGCGCCGCCGACGTCACCGTGCTGCGGGAAGACCTGCAGGCGGTGCCGGACGCCGTACGGCTGGCCCGGCGCACGCTGGGCACCATCCGCGTCAACCTCGTCTGGGCTTTCGGCTACAACCTGGTCACCGTGCCGCTGGCCGCCGTGGGGCGGCTGGACCCGATGATCGCGGCGGCCGCGATGTCCGCGAGTTCGCTGCTGGTGGTGGGCAACAGCCTGCGGCTACGGGCGTGGCAGCCGGGTGGTCGGCAGAGGAGCGATCGGCAGCGGGGTGGTCGGCAGTCGGACGGTCAACGGTCGGGTGACCGGCAGCCCGGCGGTCGGCAGCGGAACACCTCCCCCGCCCCCGCTCCCACCCCCTCCGCGACTCCCCAGGACGCCTCATGACATCCCCCGCCACACGCGACCCCTCGGGCCCCACACGCTCCGCCCTCCGCTCCGCCGCCCTCCGTTCCGTGGCCGTACCGCTCCTCGCGGGTGGGCTGACGCTCGGCTGCCTCACCGCCTGGACCGTCACCGGCAACGCCGGCACCCCGCCCCGGCTGCGGGTGACCGACGGCCGTATCCTCACCGCCTCCAACACGGAAGCCACCGCCGCCTTCTTCACCATCAGCAACACCGGTACCACCGCCGACGTCCTGACGGGCGTCACCGGCCCCGCCGGGCTGCGGGCCATGGTCGGCCGCGATGTCGAGGTCGCCGAAGGGGCGCATCAGATGGAGATGGCCGGCGCCGTCACCGTTCCGGCACGCGGCGAAGTGCGGATGTCACCGACCGGCCTGGACATCATGGTCAGCCCGCCGCCGCGCCTGGCGCCGGGCGACCGGCTCACCTTCACGCTGCACTTCCGCGAGAGCGGGGACATGAGGGTCGAGGCGGTGGCCGTACGCCCGGGACGGCTGCACCTGCGGCCCTGAACCGGCCGGACGTCACCGACCGGAGACGGGCGCTCCGAGTGTGCACCCGGAGCGCCCGTCCATGTCAGCCAACCAATCCCGGTGACCGCGTCACGCGGCGGAGCCCGCCGGGACACGCCCGCGCCGGGCGCGCCGGGCGTGAGAGGGGGCGAGCGCGCCCACCGCGCACGCCTGCCCCTCCTCTTCCTGCTCCGCCAGCAACGCCACCAGCGTCTCGCGGGCCCTCGCCACCCGGGAACGCACCGTTCCCACCGGGCAGTCGGCGATCGCCGCCGCTTCCGCGTACGGCAGGCCCAGCAACTGGGTCAGCAGGAACGCCTCCCGGCGGGGCTCGGGCAGCGCCGACAGCAGTTCGGCGAGGGCGACGCCCTCGTCGAAACCGGGCACGCCGCGCGGCTGGGCCTTCTCCACCGCGGCCTGCCAGTCGTCGGTCCCGGCGAGCCGGGGCCTGCTGGCCAGCGACCGCAGCCGGTCGGCGACCGTCCGGCGGGCGATGGTCAGCAGCCACGTACGGGCCGACGACCGCCCCTCGAACCGGGGCAGGCTGCGCAGGGCCCGCAGGTATGTGTCCTGCACCAGGTCGTCCGCGGCCTGCGCGTCGCCGCTGAGGTGCGTGACGTAGCGGCGTACGTCCAGCTGCGTCGCGCGGACGAACCGTTCCACGGCCGTCTCGTCCCCGGTACGGGCCGCCAGGGCCCAGGCCGTCACCGCGCCGTCATCGCGCACGCCGCACCTCCGTGCCGCCCGCCGCGGAACCGTGGCCGCGCACGTCGGGGAGGATGGGGTCATGCAGTGCTCGCGCGTACGAACCGCCGTATCCGCCCGCCTGGACGGCGAACAGCTGCCGCCGGGGGTCACGGGCGGCCTGCTCGACGCCCATCTGGCGGGGTGCGCGGACTGCCGTCTCTGGTCGGAGCGGGCCGCCCGGCTGCAGCACCTCACCTCGGCGGCCGCGCGACAAGCGGCCGACGACGTGGACGCGACGGACGCCGCGGACAGCCCGGCACTGGCCGGGCTGCTCGACCGGCTGCGGCGGCCCGCCGCACTCGGCGACGGCGAGGACAGGAGTCATCATCAGAAGCCCTTCGGGAGAACCGGCCCCGCCGCGTACGCAACGGACGACGATCGGGACCGGTGACGATTACAAGGACCAGGACCGGAGGCACGCGATACGCGGTGCGGGTACGAAGTCCTGGGTGTGACCGTGCTGTCAGCGGACAGCGATCTCCCGGGGCGGGCCGCGGAGCCAGATGACGTGGACGAGGATCAGCCGCCGCAGCGGCTGCCGGGGTTCGCGGCGCACCGGGCGGGCGGGCCGGGGCGGCTCGGGCAGCACCACGCGCAGGACGAGCGCCAACGGTACGAACAACCGGACGGAGACGGTCCGTACGACGCGGAACGCCGCCCGTTCGCCGCCGCACAGCCACCAGGCACCCAGCAACGCGACCAGAACGTGCGCCGCGACCATGCCGGTCATGCTGCCGCCCATGCCCGGCATGTCGTGCATGGAGAGGACGGAGTGCATGTCATGGACAGGCACCCCGTGGCCAGACATCCCATGGGCAGACATCCCATGAGCCCCGTGCGTCCCCTGCATATCGGCCATGGCCTCGCCGTAGCGCCGCCCGATGCCCGCTTCGTGCAGCATCCGCTCGGCCTCGCGCTGCGGGATCGGACCGACCGTGCCGCACATCAGTGAGGCCGCCCACCGCTGGGCCAGGGACGCCTGCCCGCCCCCGCCCCCGCCCCCGGCGCCGGCGGCGGACACACCGGCCGCCACCGACTGGCCGAAGGAGAAGGCGGCATGCAGCGCGGCCTGCGTGACCAGCGTCAGCGAGGTCACGAACAGCGGCCCCCGCTCGCGCCTGCCGAGGCACCACGCCCCGCAGGCCGTCCCCGTCACCGCGCCGAGCAGAACCCACCAGGGCACGGGCGCGTCGGACATGAGGGCATGGCCGAGGGCGGCGAGCAGCACACACACCGCCGCGAACACCCCGGCACGCAAGCCTCTGAGAACACGCCCCGCAATCATGACCCGCTCATCGTTGCACCCCGCCCCGGACGCCGGACGACAGGGGCCTCTGGCTCAGTACGGCAGTCCGGAGAGGAACCCGTGCAGGGCGTGGTCGAAGTGACCGGTGTTCTCCAGGTTCACCATGTGGGCCGCGCCCGGGATGCGGACCCGCTGGGCGCCCGGCACGGCCAGGGTGATGGCGTGGGCGTTGGCGGAGATGTCGGAGCTGTCCAGGTCGCCGTCCAGGACCAGGGTCGGTACGCGGATCTCCGCCAGCCGCTCGTACGCGCCGGCCTCGATCGGCGTACCGGCGCCCATGCCGCCCGCGTGGACGACCACGTTGGCATCCGCCGACGCCCGTATCCGCTCGCGCAGGGCGGGGTCCACGGCGTCGGGGGCGCGGTGCGGGCCGTCCACCCACATACGCAGGAAGTGCTCGATGTAGCGCTCGGTGCCGTCCTCTTCCTCATCGGTGACGGCGGCGACCTGTGCCTTGATGTGCTCCAGGATGAACGGGTCGGTGAAGGCCCGGCCGCTCACTCCGGGCGAGGCGAGAGCCAGTGCGAAGACGCGGTCCGGGTGGGTGAGCGCCATGTCCAGGGCGATGCGGGCACCGTGCGAGAGGCCGACGAGGATGGCGCTCGCCATGCCGAGGTGGTCGAGGAGGGCGCGCAGGTCCTCGTGGTTGGCGTAGTCACCGTCGACGGTGGAGGACAGGCCGTGGCCGCGCGCGTCGTAGCGGACCGTACGCAGGCCGGACCGGATGAGCCAGGTGAACTGCTCGTCCCACATGCGCTGGTCCAGCATTCCGCCGTGCAGCAGCACCACCGCGGGGTCGCCTTCGGTGCCGGTGCCGGCCGCTTCGTAGAACAGCTCACCGTTCTCGACGGGGACCGTGTCGTTCTCGACCTCCATCCCGGGCCAGACACCGGCCTCCTGGAAACCCTGGGCGTCTTGGATTCCTTCGGTCGTCATGCTCCGTGCCGTCCTGTGTGGGGTGCTGGTGTCGGGTGGGGCGTCTGAGTCGTCTGAGGTGCTTGGAGTGCTTGGAGTGCTTGGGGGACTTCGGGCGTTCGGGAGGGGCCGGGATGCGCCGGGGCGTCCCCGGCCGGCGCACGGAACTCCTCGCCGAGGCGGTCCAGCACGCGCAGCGCGGTGGCGACGTCGGCGGCCGGCACCCCGGCCAGCGCGCGCCGCAGCCCGGCCGCCTCGGACCGCTGAAGGGAACTCATGACCTCGGAGCCGTCGGGCGTGAGCCGGATCAGGCGGGACCGCCGGTGCGCGGGGTTGGGGACGGCCTCCACCAGGCCCAGCTCCGCCGCGTGATTCACCCAGCGCTGCACCGGCTGCCGGTCCAGTTCCAGGGCGCGGGCCAGTTCCGGCACGGTACGCGGGCCCTGCGTGCGCAGGGTGTCCAGCAGAGCGTGCTGACCGGCTGTCAGGCCCGTACCCGCCAGTTCCCGTTCCACGGCGCGTACGACCGTGCGGTGCAGCGGCCACAGGCGGCGGATCACCTCGTACGCGAGGTGCTCGGCGGGGTCTGCGCCGCCTTCTGTGACACTCATGATGTCATGATGACATCGGCAGTGTCATTACGGAAGTCGCGGTACGCGCCGGGTAGTTACGGCCTTGAGTCCCCTTACGTGAGTCCTGAGGCCAGAACCGTGAGCTGCGGGCCCCTGGGTCCGTAAGTCCGTAACTGTCCATGCGTCCATGCGTCGATGTGTGTCGACATACTGCCGAATGTACGGATGGGAGCGCACCGAAGTTCCCGGCGCCTCCTCAGGAAGGCCGGTCCACGGGTACGGACCCGCGCCACAAGCGGCGGGTGGACAGCCAGGCCGCCGCGATCAGCAGCAGGTTCCGGACGTACAGGTTGGCGATGGACGGCCAGGCCGCGTCATCCCGCAGCCCGCGGTACAGGAGCGGGAAGCCCAGCGTGGTGAACAGGCAGGCCGCGAGGATCAGCAGGGCGACCGGCCGCTGGGTGGTGTCGCCGCGCAGCAGGCAGACCGCGGCCAGGCCGAGCAGCCAGATCATGTACTGCGGGCTAATCACCCGGCTGGTGACCACGAACAGCAGCGTCGCGGTGAGCGCGGCGTCCGGCAGGACCCGGGCCGCGGTGCGGTCCGAACGGTGCCGCCACCACAGCAGCCAGCCGAAGGCCACCACGGTCGACACCTGCATGGCGACACTGACCCCGTTCACCCACGGGCCGACGAATTCGTGCGACCCGTCCTTCGCCGCCCACGTACCGCTCCAGCCGAAGTGCCGGGCCGCATGGAACGGCAGAGAGCCGACCGACTCGATCTGAATGCCGCGCGACTCCTGGGCGGAGAGGAAGGAGAGCGCGTTCGGCATGGCGAGGGCGAACCCGGCGGTCACGGCGATGCCGGTGACGGCGGCGGCCGTCCAGGCCGTACGGGTACGGCGGCCCCGCAAGGTACCGGCGAGCAGCAGCGCGGGCCAGACCTTGATGACGGCGGCGATCGCCGTCACGGCGCCGAAGGCCCGGTCGGCCCAGGCGCGCCGCGCGGACGCGGCCACCAGGGCGAGCACCGCCAGGGCGGTCACGTGCAGGTCGAACCGGTTCCACGGCATGGTGCCGAGGACGGCCAGACCCACCGTCCACAGCCAGGGCGCGGCGAGGGAACGGCCGCGCCGCCGCGCGGCCCACACCAGCAGCGCGAAGATCGCGGCGTCGCACAGGGCGGCCAGCACGATGAAGGCGTGCCCGAAGCCGAGGCCGGGGACGAGGCCGGGAGCCAGGATCGGGAGGGCGGCGCCCGGCGGGTACTGCCAGCTCACGTCGTGCAGCGGGAAGCTGCCGGTGCTCAAGGTCTCGTACCAGCCGGTGTAGACCCTGCTCACGGACGGATCGAGGCCGCCGCCACCCACGAACGGGCTGACCTTCAGCGCCGCCGGCACCAGCCAGAGCCGGCTGAGGAGCCAGATGGCGAGCAGGGGTGAAAGGGCCGTACGGGTGCGGGTGCGGGTGCGGAGGCGGACGTGGGGACGGGGGCCGGTTCCGGCATGGGGGCGGGCGACGGCCCGATCGGTGGCCTGATCGGTGGCCTGATCGATGGTCCGACCGGCGAGCCGATCGGTGGTCTGGTCGAGCACTTCGCCGGACGCTCCGTTCGTGCGGGTGGGACGGGGCCCCGCTGAGCTGCGCAAATGGCGAAGCGGCGCGCTACCCTCGGGGTGTATACATTCAATGTATACGTGCAGTGTAGAGTCCACGCCATGCCCGCCGAAGCCGCCCCCGCCCCACCGGCCGCCGCTCTCCCCGCGCAGCGCGGCGTCACCGCCGCACCCTCCACCCGCAGCTCCGCCCCCGCCCACCTCTCCGCCCGCCGCCCCGCTCTCGCGAGGTTCGCCGTCCCGGCGCTGCCCGCGCTGCTGGCGCTGGCGCTCGGCCTGTGGGGCATCCGGCGGGAGGACAGTCTGTGGCGGGACGAGGCCGTGACCTGGCAGGTCGGGCAGCGTTCGGTGGCGGAGATCTGGGACATGCTCGGCCAGGTGGACGTCGTGCACGGCCTCTACTACGTGCTGATGCACGGCGTGTTCGAGCTGTTCGGCACGGGCCCGGCCGTTCTCCGTATGCCGTCCGTCCTGGCCGTCGCCGTGGCCGCTGCCGCAACCGCCGCGGCCGGACGCCGCCTCGCCGGGCCGTGGGCCGGTCTCGCCGCCGGACTGGTGCTCGCGCTGGTCCCCAACATCCAGCACTACGCCCAGGAAGGGCGGGCGTACGCGCTGGTCACGGCCGGTACGGCGGTGGCCACCTGGCTCCTGGTGAGCACCACGTGCAGCACCACGTGCAGCACCTCGGGCAGCACCTCGGGCAACGCCTCGGGCAGCACCTCGAACGGCATGCCGGCCGTACCGCGCCGCCGCTGGCCGCGCTGGACCGGCTACGCCGTCGTCATGCTGATCACGGCCCTGCTGAACTGGTTCTCGCTGTTCGCTCTGCCCGCGCACGCCGTCACGGTGCTCGCCGCGCGCCGCCGCGGCGCACGCCCGCTGTGGCTGCCGTGGTCGGTCTCCGCCGCTGTGGTGCTGGCAGGCGCGCTGCCGCTGATCCAGGCCAGCCGGGCCCAGTCGGACCAGGTGTCGTGGATCAAGCCGGTCGCCGTGTCCACGCTGCTGGGCATCGCCATGCTGCTGCTCGTGGCGCTGGTGTGCGCCCGTGTCCCGTACCCCGGCCGGGGCCGCGCGCCCATGTCACCGGCCTCCGTGGGACTGCCGCTGCTCGCCGTGCCGCAGTGCGGTCTGCTGCTGGCCTCCGTCCTCGTGGAGCCCGTCTACCTCGACCGCTACGTCCTCTACACGAACATCGGTTTCGCCCTGCTCGTCGGCGTCGGCGTCGCGGCTGCCGTCCAGGCGCTCCCGGTCCGTACGTGGGTGCTGCTCGCGGGCGTCACAGCGCTGGCCTTCGTGGCGCTGCTGCCGGTGGAGACCGGTCTGCGCGAGCCGAAGAGCAGGGCGGACGACGTGCTGCGGGCGGCCGGCCGGGTCGCGGCGACCGCGCACAAGGGTGACGGCGTGCTGTTCATACCGGCCGCGCGGCGCGACACGGCACTGGTGACGCCGTCGGCGTTCACCGTTCTGGACGATCTCGCGCTGACCGAGGGCCCGGCGGCCTCCGGCACCATCAAGGGCGTTGAGGGCAGTGCCGAGCAGATACGTTCCGCCATGCTGGCCGAGACCCGCCTCGTGGTCGTCACCGACACCCGGCGTGCCGCGCCGCCCGCCCCCGTACGCGAGGCCGTCAAACTCCGCGTCCTCGACCGGCACTTCAAGCGGACCGACCGTACGGACACCGTCGGCCGCCGCATAGAGGTCTACGAGCGGATACGGTGACCCGCCGCCGTAAGCAGCCAGAGGCCCGAAGCCGCAGGCGACAGGCCACGAGTCACAGGCCACGAGCCGCAGGCCAAAAGCCACGAGCCGCCAGCAATAAAACAACCAGCCCCAAGCCGGGAGGCAAACTAAAGCTCTGGACCCGCAGGAAGCCGGACGACCAGATCAGCGCGCTCCCGCCCGGCCGCCACCAAGCGCGCGTTGGCCTCGTCCGAAGCGTGCACGAACCGTTCGGCGTGCGCGCGGGACTTGCCGAAGCGCTCGTGCCGGTCGATCAGGCGCCGCACCCGTTCCGCGTCGTCCAGGTCCACGTACCAGACCTCGTCGAGGCACGCCCTGGCCCGGGCCCACGACGGGTCGTCCAGCAGCAGGTAGTTGCCCTCGGTCACGACGAGCGGCACGTCGGGCGTCACGGGGACGCTGCCCGCCACCGCCTCCTCGATGCGGCGGTCGAAGGCCGGGGCGTAGACGACGGTGTCCGGCGCGGGGGAGCGCAGGCGGGTGAGCAGGGCCGCGTACCCGGCGGCGTCGAAGGTGTCCGGGGCGCCCTTGCGGTCCGTACGCCCCAGGCGGCGCAACTCCGCCTCGGCGAGGTGGAACCCGTCCATGGGGACGAGTGCCGCCGCTCCGGCCAGCTCGGACACCAGGCGGGCAGCCAGGGTGGACTTGCCCGAGCCGGGCGGCCCCGCGATGCCGAGGAGCCGGCGGCGGCCCGGTGTGGCGGAGGCGGCGAGGCGCCGGGCGCGTGCGGTGAGTTGCTGCGGTTCCATGATCGCGGTCTTCGATCCTCTTTCGGGGCTTCAGGTCTCAGCACTTCGGTACGGCGCCGCCGGACACGGTGATCATGCCTCCGCTGCTCCCGCTGCTCCCGCTGCTCCCGCTGCTCCCGCTGCTCCCGCCGCCCCCAGCCGCCACAACGACGTCACCTCGGCGGCGCGGGCCGTGTGCAGGGGGTCGGAGGCGTCGTGGGCGCGGGGGTGCCGGGGCTGGATGTCCAGGCGGTCCAGCACCGTCAGGCCCGCCGCGTCGAACGCGGCGGTCAGTTCGGCGCGGGGGCGCAGTCCGAGGTGTTCTGCGAGGTCGGACAGGATCAGCCAGCCCTCGCCGCCCGGTTCGAGATGGGCGGCCAGGCCGTTCAGGAAGCCGCGGAGCATCCGGCTGCCCGGGTCGTAGACCGCGTACTCGACGGGGGAGGTGGGCTTGGCCGGGACCCACGGCGGGTTGCAGACGATCAGTGACGCGCGTCCGGCCGGGAACAGGTCGGCCGCCACGACCTCCACGCGGTCCCCCACGCCCAGCCGTTCGGTGTTCTCCCGCGCACAGGCCAGCGCCCTCGGGTCCTGGTCCGTCGCCACCACCCGGGAGACGCCGCGCCGGGCCAGCACCGAGGCCAGCACGCCGGTGCCGGTGCCGATGTCGAAGGCCGGGCCGGGTACGGACGGGAGGGGCGCCCGGGCCACCAGGTCGACGTACTCGCCGCGCACCGGCGAGAAGACGCCGTAGTACGGATGGATGCGGTCGCCGCCGAGGGCCGGTATCCCGACGCCGTTTCTGCGCCATTCATACGCGCCGAGCACGCCGAGGAGTTCGCGCAGCGAGATGACCAGGGGCAGACCGGCGTCGGTCTCGGCCGCGCCGGCGGGGCTTCCGGCGTCGTCCGGGCCGTACGCCTGGACGCATGCCTCCCGGACGTCGGGCGCGCGGCGCAGCGCGAGCCCGTAGCCGGGGTCCAGGGACACCAGCAGCATCCCCAGGATCCGGGCGCGCTGGCTCTGCGCGGCCCGGTGCAGGTGGAACGCCTGGGCGGGGTCGGCCGGCGGCCGCTTGCGCGGACGGCGGTCGATACGGCGGGCCAGCGCCGTCAGCAGCTGGCGGGCGTTGTGGAAGTCGCCGCGCCACAGCAGCGCGGTGCCCTCGCAGGCGAGTTTGTAGGCGTCGTCGGCCTTCGTGCGGTCGTCCGCGACGGCCACCCGGCGGGGGGCCGGGGTGCCGCTCTCGGAACGCCAGCGTGCGGTGCGTTCGGCGCCGGCCTCGGTCCACGCGACGGACTGCGGGGCCTGAAGTGTGTTCATTGCGTCCCAGGTAAGGGGCTGAGAAGTGACGTTCGACTCTACTCCGTGCCGGGGAGGGACCTTCGTCCCCTGTCCTCCGGACGGCACGGGGTAGGAGTATGGAAATAGTTGGGCATAGCACACGCTGTTGGTCGCATGGAGGCGTACATGGACACCCTGCCGGTCATTGTCGCGGTGGACGGATCTCCCGACAGCGAGCGGGCGCTGCGCTGGGCGATCGAGGCGGCCCGGCTGCGCTCCGCGCCGCTCCAGATCGTGCACGTCTGGCCGTATGTCACCTCGGAGGGCCGCGCGGCGGCCGAGTCCGGCATCGGCGACCCGGTCCTGGACGAACTGCGCAAGACGCTGGACGGGCAGGCCGACACAGCCGGTCTGCCGGGCATCGAATTCCGCAGTCTCAGCGGGCTCACCGACACGCTGCTGCCCGCCCTCGGGGCCGAGGCGCAGCTGCTCGTGCTCGGCTCGCGCGGGCGCGGCGGCTTCGCCAGCCTGCTGCTCGGCTCGAACGGCATGGCGTGCGCGGCGCATGCGGAAGGGCCCGTGGTGGTCGTACCGCGCCCGGACCGCGCCGGCGCCGAACTCGGTCCGGACGGTGAGGTCGTCCGCCCCACCCTGTCGCAGGTCACCCTGGGCGTCGACGCTTCCTCGGACGAACCGGGCGCGATCGGCTTCGCCTTCGCCGAGGCGAGCCGCCGCGACGCGCGCCTCAAGGTCGTCTCCGGCTATGCGTGGCCGATGCTGACGCCGCCGTCCTTCGAATACGTGGCGGCCTACGAGGGCACCCAGCAGGAGTACGAGAGCGCGCTGGCCGAGCAGGTGACGCGGACCCTCGCACCGCACCGCCAGCGGCACCCCGAGGTGGCCGTGACGGTCGAACTGCGGAGCGCGGACGCGGCCGGGCAGCTCGTCGAGGCGTCCAGGAGCAGCGATCTGGTCGTGGTCGCCCGGCACCGCAGGCGCCTGCCGGTCGGCCGCCGGCTGGGCTCGGTCGCCCACGCCGTACTGCTGCACGCCGTATGCCCGATCGCGGTCGTGCCGGAGGAGTCGGAGCGGAGCACCGGAAGGGACGCGGAAGCGGAAGCGGAAGCGGACGGGAAGTAGGGCGCACAACCGGAGCCCTCGCGCCGGCCTCCGTCCGAAGCGCTCGGCTTCCCGTGCCGGCTGCCCGGGCTGCTCGGCTTCCCGTGCCGGCCGCCCGAACCATCCGGCTCCTCGCGCCAGCCGCCGTCCGATCCACTCGGCCCCTTTCCTCAGGTTTCCTCAGGTTTCCTCAGGCGATGCCGAACGCCTCCGGATAGCGCACCGTGCCGCGCGGCGGTGTGCTGCCGTCCAGGGACAGGGCCAGGAACGCTTCGTCCGGCCAGTCCTGGGGCGGCAGGATGCCGAAGCGGGAGGCGGGCTCGAAACCGAACCTGGGGTAGTACGGCGGGTGTCCCAGCACGACGGCCGTCCGCTCGCCGGCGGCCCTGGCAGCGTCCAGCAGGGCCCGGATGACGGCGCTGCCCGCGCCCTGCTTGTGGTGCTCGGGCAGCACGGCGCAGGGCGCCAGCGCGACGGCCGGTTCGCCGGATATGTGACAGCGGGTGAGCAGTGCGTGCGCGACGACCGGTGTCATGCCGGGCGCGGCGGCCGCGGCGGCGGACACGGACGCCGCTTCGCGGTCGGCGGGCCCGGCGGGCTCGGCCACGTAAGAAAGGCCCGGCAGCCAGGCCGCCGGGTCACGCCGCAGCGCGTCCACGAGGTCGGCCTCGCCGGAGGTCTCGAAGGCGGCGAGGCTGACCCGGCGGACGGCCGGGATGTCCTCGGGGGTCTCGGGGCGGCACTGCCAGTCGTTCATGCCCACATGGTCGCATCGGGGTCTGACAATCCGCCCGCGGTTTCCCGCCGCCCCACGCCCCTCAGGGCGGAATCCGGTCGGCCGGTTAGTGACCGGTAGCCGCCGGTCAAGGCACATGGTTCGCGGTCACCGCCCGTGACCGGCGCCCGGCCACTTCAGCCGTCCGGGCGCTCACGTACCCGGACGCCCGAGCTCAGTCCGTTCCCGGCGCCGGGAACGCCGCTGCCCGGCGCTCCGGCCTGCGCATCAGGAAGACGGCCGCGGACCCGGCGGCGAACAGCGCGAACACCGACATCGCGGCGCTGATCCACGACGCGCCCAGCCACTGGCCGCCCACCCAGCCCAGGCACACGCCGTACGCGGCCCAGGCCAGCCCGGCCAGCGCGGACCACGGCAGGAACTCCCGGACCGTACGGTGGGCGACGCCCGCGCCCAGGCTGACCACCGAGCGTCCGGCGGGCGCGAAGCGGGCCAGGACGACGATGCCGCCGCCGCCCTTCGTCAGTGCCGCGCCGAGGCGTTCCTGCGCCGCGGTCAGGCGGCGGGAGCGGGAGATGGCGCGGTCGAACCGGTCGCCGCCGCGCCAGGCGAGCCGGTAGGCGACCATGTCGCCGAGCACCGAGGCGGTCGCGGCGCACAGCACCAGGGCCAGCATCTCGGCGATGTCGACGTCGCCGCGCACGGTGGTGGAGACGCCCACCGCGCCGGCCGCGGTGCGGGTGCCCGCGGCCGTGGTGGCGGCGGTGATCACCAGAACGCCGCTCGGCAGGATCGGCACGAAGACGTCGAGGAGTACGGAGAGACCGACGATCGCGTAGACCCAAGGGGTGCCGCTCAACGACCCCAGGTTTTCCCACACGTCCTTCTCCTGATCCGAACCCCTGCCGCGACGTCGCATCGGCGGCTGGGGCGGCTGTACCGCCATACAGCGTACGCCTGGCGTGGCCGCAGTGACGTTCCGGGGCGCACGGTGTTGTTGGCTTCACACCCCGGAAGAACGGCCTCGGGCGTCACTGTCACCCGTCTGCTTCGGTCGTGGCGCAAAAGAGCGCGGCTTTGGGCATGTTATGTGCCGATATAAGTGCCTTGTGAAGCGCGTAGACAGGGCGCTCCGGAGCGGAACGGCAGACGAATGGAGACAGGGATGGAGACAGGGATGGAGTCGGGGACGAAGGCGGAGATGAAGGCGGGGGCGGAGAGGGGGCCGGGCGCGGGTTCACGGGCGTCCAGGGAGTCGTCGGCGGCGCCGGTAAGCGTGGCACGGCCGACCGCGAGCGGGGCCCAAGCCGTGCGCGGCGGCCGGTCCGGCACTGCCGTGGCGCGGACCGGGGCGGCGCGGACGAGGACGGCCGCCAAGGCGGCGGGCGCCTCCGTGGCGGTCCTCGCCACGGCGGGCACGCTCCTGCTCGCGCCGGCGGCCGTGGCGGCGGACGGCGACAAGGTCACGAAGACCGCCGTCGACCAGGAGTACTCCGTCACCATCGCGGCGCAGTTCACCCGCCCGGACGGCGCGATGCTGAGCAGGGCGGTGACGTACGACCCGAAGCTGGTGCCCGTGAACTCCCGCGTCACGGTCAACGAGCGCGCCGACAGCAAGCGGACCCGGGTCGGTCTCAGGGTGGCCGGCCTGGTGGCGAAGCGCACCTACGGGGCGCACGTCCACACGGGGACCTGCGGCGCCCGCCCGGACAGCTCGGGACCGCACTACCAGCACCGCAAGGACCCGCGTACGCCGTCCGTCGACCCGGCGTACGCCAACCCCAAGAACGAGGTCTGGCTGGACTTCACGACCGACGGGCGCGGTGAGGGCACTGCCGCGTCCCGGCATCCCTGGCGCTTCCGTTCCGGCGAGGCGCGGTCCGTGGTGATCCACGAGCGGCGGACCGCCACCGGGGCCGGTGTGGCGGGGACCGCCGGCCGCGTGGTGGCGTGCTACTCGGTGCCGTTCAACCAGTCGAAGGAAGCCGGGAAGGCCGTCGCGGGCGTCCTGTCGAAGCTCTTCTGACCGCGGCGGTCCGTATGAATGAGCGGCGGCCCCCGGTGCATACCGGGGCCGCCGCTCATCGCCGGGTGGCAGCCGGCGGCGTCGCCGGCCCGCCGTCAGACCGCGCTCGGCTCGCGCCGGGCGCCGGCCGTGGCCTCGGCCGACCGCCGTGCGCCGAAGAACAGGCGGTCCAGCGACCAGACGCCGGGGCCGGTGAAGACGATCAGGAAGAACGCCCAGCAGAACAGCGCGGACAGCTCGCCGCCGTTCTGGAGCGGCCACAGCGACTGGCCCGCGTGCGCGGAGAAGTACGCGTACGCCATGGAGCCGGAGCTGATGAAGGCGGCGGCGCGGGTGCCGAGGCCCAGCATCACCAGGACGCCGCCGACGAGCTGGATGACGGCCGCGTACCAGCCGGGCCAGCTGCCCGCGGGCACGGTCAGGCCCTTGCCCATCGCGCCGCCGAGGACGCCGAACAGCGAGGACGCGCCATGGCAGGCGAAGAGCAGACCGGTGACGATACGGAAGAGCGAGAGGGCTTGCGGCTTGAATCGTTCGGTGAACTCGGTCACCGGAGAGTGAGCGGACATGAAGGGACTCCTGCGGTTTCGGGGACGGGAACCGACAAGCTGAAAGGTTAGGGAGACCTAAACGGTACTTGCAAGTTCAACATCTGGCCACATCCGGCCGTTGTCCGAAAAGGGTCATGGCAAGAAGCTGCCACCTTCGTCGGATCCGCCATGCCCATGACGCGTCGAGCAGTGTCCGCGTCCCCCCCCGTGACCGGTTCCGCTAACGCGACCCCTCGCCGTCGCCGTCCGTCCGGTGGCCCGTGGTGAGCACCTCGTCCCACGCGCAGGTCAGCCGCGCCCCGCCGCCCTGCCCGGCCCGCTCTCCCCGCGCGCCCTTCTCGCGCTGTGCCTGATCCAGCCGCAGCCGTGCCGTGCGCCCATTCAGTGAGAGGGTCATCAGCTGATTGCCGAACCACGGTCCTCCCGTGCGGCGCCAGCCGATCGGCGGCCGGTGCAGCCGGGCGTGCCGGGTCAGCGCGTGGCCCAGCCGGCGACCGAGCCGACTCCACCCGAAGCGGAAGCCGGCCCGCATGGTGGCGGGGATGCTGTTGTGCACGGGCGAGCAGGTCAGCTGGAGTATGCGGCCGGTGGGCGCGGAACCGTCGTGCCAGTGCGGCTCGGCCACGTACGCGTGGTGCACGTCGCCGGACAGCACGCACACCGTCGCCGGTGCCGCCTCGCCCGAACCGGCCTCGACCAGCAGGTCGGTGAGCGCGTTGAAGGACTCCGGGAACGCCGCCCAGTGCTCCAGGTCGGCCCGCTGCCGCAGCGACTCGCTCCGGCGCGCCCAGCGCGCGCCGCGCGCCCCGGCGCACAGTGCGGCGTTCCAGCCCTCCGCGTCGTGGATCAGGTTCGGCAGCAGCCAGGGCAGCGAACTGCCGACCAGCAGGTGGTCGTACGCGCCGTGGTCGGCCAGCATCTGTTCGCGCAGCCACTCCGCCTCGGCCGGATCGAGCATCGCCCGCCGTTCCTCGTCCAGGACGCGGGTGGCGCGGGTGTCGACCATGACCAGCCGTACGCGGCCGAAGTCGCGGCGGTAACTCCAGCGCGCGCAGCCCGGGTCGGCGTCGGCCGCCGCAGCGAACTCCCGTACCAGGTCCGTGCCGTCCGGAAGCGCGCGCACCCGGGCGTACAGCTCGTCCTTCTCCAGTTCGGCGGGGGAGAGGTTGCCCAGGTGCTGGTACACCCAGTACGACATCAGGCCGCCCAGCACCCGCTCCCGCCACCAGGAGGTCGCCCGCATCCGGGTCTGCCAGGCGGCGGAGGTGTTCCAGTCGTCTATGACGTCGTGATCGTCGAAGATCATGCAGCTGGGGACGGTGGACAGCAGCCAGCGCACCTCCGGGTCGAGCCAGGACTCGGCGTAGAGATGGGTGTACTCCTCATAGTCCGCGACCTGTTTCCAGGGCGGCTCGGAGGTGTCGCGGCGGGCGGCGAGCAGCCGGGCGGTCGCGTCCGAGGTCTGGTCGGCGTACACCTGGTCGCCCAGCAGGAGCAGTACGTCCGGGCGTTGGCGCGCCGGGTCGGCGGCGAGCGCGGCGGCGAGGGTGTCCAAAGCGTCCGGGCCCACCGGGTCGTGCGAGTCGGCGGGCGGCGCGGCCCAGCGGCAGGAGCCGAACGCGACCCGCAGATGCTGGTCCGCCGGATCGCCGCCCGGGGCGGCCGGTGTGTGGATCGTGCTCTGCGGGAAGCGGCTGTCGGGCGGCGGCCAGACCTGTTCGCCGTCCAGCAGGACCCGGTACGGGGTCTCGCTGGACGGCGTCAGTCCGGCGACGGGTACCAGCGCGTAATGGTGTCCGGCCACTTGCCAGGTGCGCTCGGCACCGCCGGCGCCGTTCTCGCAGCGGACGTGCACTTCGCACGGCCGGTCGGTCTCGACCCACACCGTCGCGCTGATCTCGTCCACGTACCGCAGCAGCGGCCCCAAGAGCAGCCCGGCCATCGGCGATCCTCCCCTCGTACGGGCCGGTGCCCGTACGTGTGTGCTCAGAGGATAGGAGCAGATCGCAGGGCGACGGGACAGCTCCGGCCTCCTCACGGAGAAAGACGGAGCCATCCGGTCGTATGGTTGCGTCACCCGGTCACGGGCCGGTCAGGCCGAGTTCGGCAGTAACCATTCCTCAGTGGTGTCCGCGGCGTCCGCGGCCCTCGGCAGCCTTCAGCAGCGGTCCAGGATCTTCTTCAGCGCCGCCTTCTCCGCCGAGTCGGCCGTCATCCCGTACTCGTGCTTCACCGACACCCACATCCGCGCGTACGTGCAGTGGTACGAGGTCTTCGGCGGCAGCCACTTGGCCGGGTCCTTGTCGCCCTTCTCCTGGTTCACGTTGTCGGTGACGGCGATCAGCTGCGAGTGGGTGAGGTCGTTGGCCAGCTGCCCACGGCGCTCGGTCGTCCACTTCGAGGCGCCGGACTTCCACGCCTCCGACAGCGGTACGACGTGGTCGATGTCCACGTCGGACGCCTTGGTCCACACGCCGTCGTCGTAGGCCGACTTCCAGGTGCCGCTGGTCGGGGCGCACTTGCCGTCGGTCTGCACGTTCTCGCCGTCCCGCTTGAGCACGACCTCGCGGGTGTTGCAGTTCTTGCCCTGGTCGGACCAGTGCGGGAACTTGTCGCGGCTGTAACCGTCCTGCGAGCCCTGGGGTGCTTCCTTGAGCTGGGCGAGGTACGTACGGGCCGTGGCGGCGTCCGGCGGGGTGGGCGGCGCGGCCTGGGCGCTCTGGGTGCCGAGCACCAGCGTGCAGGCGAGGGCGGCGGCGGAGCCGGCGGCGACCGACAGGCGACGCGCGTAGACCTTGGGCATCGAAACTCCCTGTAAGTGGGGGGAAGTTGAGGTGCGGGACGGAGCCCAGGGTGGCGCCGTGGGGTTACCACCGGGCGGGCTCCAGGTAACAGAGTGACGACATGCCCACGTCAGTTCAAGGGGTTGACAACACGTCACCCGGCCCCGGCGGGCCGGAATGTGGCTCGCGCGGGCGCGTGCGCCCCTTCCGGAGCGCCGGACTCCGCCGTGGCGTACGCGCTCCGCGGCTGCGCCCCCGCCCTACAGTGAGCGCGTGCTGCTGCCGGTCAACGCCACCTTCGGGGTCGTCCTCGCCGTCCTGCTCGCCGCCGCCGTGGCCGCCGTCGCGCTCGCCCGCCTCGGCCACGCGCGGGCCGTCGCCCTCGCCGGTCTGCGCGCCGCCCTCCAGCTCGCCGCCGTCTCGTACCTCATCGGCTGGGTCGTACGGTCCCTGCCCTGGCTGCTCTGCTTCCTCGTACTGATGTTCACGGTGGCCGTCCGGACCGCCGGCCGCCGCCTCACCCCGAACCGCACCTGGTGGTGGGCGGCCGCGCCCCTCGCCGCCGGGGTCGTACCGGTCGTCGGCGCCCTGCTGCTGACCGGCCTGGTCCCGCCGCGCGGCATCACCCTCATCCCCGTCGCCGGCATCCTGATCGGCGGCGCCCTCACCGCCACCGTCCTCGGCGGGCGGCGGGCCCTGGACGAGCTGGAGACGCGGCACGGGGAGGTGGAGGCGGGGCTGGCGCTCGGGCTGCTCGACCGGGAAGCCCGGATGGAGGTCGCCCGTCCGGCCGCGTCCGACGCGCTGCTGCCGGGCCTGGACCAGACCCGCACCGTGGGGCTCGTCACGCTCCCCGGCGCCTTCGTCGGGATGCTGCTGGGCGGCGCGTCACCCGTTCAGGCGGGCGCGGTGCAGATGTTCGTGCTGGTCGCGCTGCTCGCCGTACAGGCCGCGGCCGTGGCGGTGGTACTGGAGCTGGTGGCCCGCGGGCGGCTGCACCGCGTACCCTTGACCGCAGCAGAAGGGGAGTAGCTCTTCGCCGGACCGTCGACATACTGCCCGCCCGTCGGCCGCCACCGCCCAGGTGACAGGCCGCCCGCGGTGGGCCGGCGCCCGGAGCGTGGCAGGTGACCGGTGTCCCTGCCGCGCCAGCGAGACCTTCGGCCGCAGTGTTTGCGCAGACGCACGTCTGCGCAAGAGACGCTGCCGTGCCGAAGCGACCCCTTTTCCGGGCCCCTCGGTGCGGCCCGACCGATCGAGGTAAGACACCCCGTGTTCAGTTTCACCGTCGCCGCCGTCGTCTTCGGCGTCGTTTTCCTGGCCGAGCTGCCGGACAAGACCGCCCTGGCCGGGCTGATGCTCGGCACCCGCTACCGCGCCTCGTACGTGTTCGCCGGCGTCGCCGCGGCCTTCGCCGTACACGTCGCGCTCGCCATCGCCGCGGGCAGCGTGCTGTCCCTGCTCCCGCACCGCCTCGTCCAGGCGGTCGTCGGCGTGCTCTTCCTCGCGGGCGCGGCGGTCCTGCTCTTCAAGAAGGACGACGACGAGGAGGAGGTCAGGAAGCCCGCCGACCAGAGCTTCTGGAAGGTCTCCGGGGCGGGCTTCATGATGATCCTGGTCGCCGAGTTCGGCGACCTGACCCAGATCATGACCGCGAACCTCGCCGCCCGCTACGACGACCCGGTCTCGGTGGGCGTCGGCGCCGTGCTGGCCCTGTGGGCGGTGGCGGGCCTGGGCATCCTCGGCGGCCGCACGCTCATGAAGTACGTACCGCTGAAGCTGATCACGAAGGTGGCGGCCGCGGTGATGGTGCTGCTGGCGGGGTTCAGCCTGTACGAGGCGATCGTGGGGTGAAAACGGACTCGGGGCGGGCCGGTGGCCCGCCCCGAGTCTCCCGCCTGGTCAGCCGTCGGTCCTGGTCAGCCGTCGGTGAGCGGCCGTCGTCGGTCTTCGGGTGCCGAGGATCAGGCGTCGATGTGCAGCGCGATCGATCCGTCCGCGAGCGCCTCGACCCGGACCTGCTCCAGATCGCGTACGTGGACGTCGGGACCGAAGGCCCCGGCCCGCTCGCCGACGCCGACCACGCGCATCCCCGCCGCGCGCCCGGCCGCGATACCCGCCTCGGAGTCCTCGAAGACCACACAGTCCTCGGGCGCGTACCCCAGCTCGGCCGCGCCCTTGAGGAAGCCCTCGGGGTCCGGCTTGCTGGCGCTGACCGACTCGGCGGTGATCCGTACGGCCGGCATCGGCAGCCCGGCCGCGCCCATGCGGGCGTCGGAGAGGGCGATGTCGGCGGAGGTCACCAGCGCGTGCGGCAGCCGGGCGAGCGCGTCCATGAAGGCGGGCGCGCCGGGCACCGGCACGACGCCGTCCACGTCGGCGGTCTCCTGCTCCAGCATCCGCCGGTTGTCCGCGTGGTTCAGCTCCATCGGGCGGTCGGGGAGCAGCGCCGCCATCGTGGCCCAGCCCTGCCGGCCGTGCACCACCTTGAGTACCTCGGTCGCGTCCAGGCCCTGCTCGGCGGCCCAGCGGCGCCAGCAGCGCTCGACCACGGCCTCGGAGTTCACGATCGTGCTGTCCATGTCCAGCAGCAGGGCGCGGGCTATGAGCGGGGTGGTTGCCGGCATCGGCGGGCTCCTGGGCGCTGAGGAAAGAGTCAAGCGGCTCCGCCCGCCGGTCAGGGAGTGCGGGCGGAACCACTTTGTTCCTACACGATACAAAGAACACCCCGTTCGAGGCCAACCGCCCCCTCGGCAAGCCCGTGCCCGGTGGCCGGGATCCACCTCGGCAGGCTCGTGTCCGGTGGCCCGCCCCCGCCTCGGCGGGCTCCTGCCCGGCGGCCCGCCCCCGCCTCACGGTTCGACCGTACGGGCCTCCAGCGACCGGCGGGTCTGCACCCCGTAGACCCCTGCCGGGTCCTGTCGCAGCCCGTAGAACCGCTGAAAGGCGGCGACGGCTTCGCGTACGGCACTGCTGAAGCGGCCGTCCTCCGGGCCCGGGTACGTGGCCACCTGCTCCAGCCGCCGCTGCAGCTCCACGACCTCCGGCCCGCTGGCTCCCTCCCGCAGCACGATCGGCCCGTCCGGCGGCCTGCTCGGCGTCCGGCTCTCCGGGGCGCTGGTGATGCTGCCGGACGCCGTGGCCGTGCCCGAGGCCGACGACGGGCTGGACGACGGGGACGGCGTGCCCGACGGGCCGGGCGGCGGCTGGGCCCTGGTCACCCGGTGCGGCCCCGGTGTGGGGACGGCGGCCGGCGGCGCGGCGCGGCGGCCGGGGCCGCCGCCTCCCGGGCTGTCGTCGCCGCTGCCGGACGGCCGGGCGGCGCTGGGCATGTGCCGGTGGTTGTCCGGCAGGGCGCGGTCCTGGTCCGTGTCGGACAGCAGGGCGCCGCTGAGCAGTACCGCGCCCGCGGCCAGGGACGCCGCGGAGACCGCCATGGCGGCCAGGGCCGCCTGCTTCCTGCGGCGGCGGGACACGTCGTACGTACCGGAGTCCGCCCCGGCCCGCGCGTCCGCGTGTACGTCCGCGTGCGCGCCGGGTCGCATCCCGCCCGCCGCGCCCGCTTCCGCCCCGGCGGGCAGCCCATCGAGCGGACCGGCGTGCGGACCGACGCGGGAGCCGGTCCGTCCTCCGGCGTCCGCATCCGCCCGCCCTCCGGAGCGCGGTCCCGCGCGGGATCCGGCGCGAGCCCCCGTCCGCGACCCGGCCGGCGGCACCGTACGGGAGCCGAAGCGCGGGGCGGGACGCGGATCGGGCCGCATCAGCTCCGCCGTCGAGTCCGCCGCCGCGCCGGTGGCGTCCGCCCCTTCCGGCAGCGGCACGTACGGGCGTACCCGCAGCGGATCGAAGTCCGCGGCGCCGGCCGCCTCGCACAGGCACCTCGTCCGGCCGTCGTCGCGCGCGGGTGCCGAGCAGTGCGGGCAGGTCTGCGCCGTCACGAGCGTTCCCCCTCCTGAAGCCCTCGATCGGTCAGTGATTATCCCGGTCTGGCCCCTTCCTGCACAGGGAGCATCCGGGAGCCACCGGGCCCCACGGCTCTCAGCAGGCCGTATCCCACCGAAACGATCAGGATGGAAGAAAGTCCGACCCCGCCCGCTCGAAGAGACCCGCACGAAGAGAGACGCTCATGGCGCAGGACACCGGCGCTCCGGCCGTCCCCGGCGAGGGGCAGTCCCGGCGGACGGTCCTCGTCGCGATCGGCGCGCTGCTGCTCGGGCTGCTCATCGCGGCACTCGACCAGACCATCGTCGCCACCGCGCTGCCCACCATCGTCAGCGATCTCGGCGGCCTGGACCATCTGTCCTGGGTGGTCACCGCGTATCTGCTGGCCTCGACCGCCGCGACCCCGCTGTGGGGCAAGCTCGGCGACCAGTACGGGCGCAAGCGGCTGTTCCAGACCGCCATCGTGATCTTCCTGATCGGGTCCGCGCTGTGCGGCATCGCGCAGGACATGCCGCAGCTGATCGCGTTCCGCGCCGTCCAGGGCCTGGGCGGCGGCGGTCTGATCGTGCTGTCGATGGCGATCGTCGGCGACATCGTGCCGCCCCGGGACCGGGGCCGCTACCAGGGCCTGTTCGGCGCGGTCTTCGGCGCGACGAGCGTGCTCGGGCCGCTGCTCGGCGGCCTGTTCGTGGACCATCTCAGCTGGCGCTGGGTCTTCTACATCAACCTGCCCATCGGCATCGTCGCGCTGGCCGTCATCGCCGCGGTGCTGCACATCCCGGTCCGCCGCACCCCGCACCGCATCGACTACCCCGGCACCCTCCTCATCGCCGCGGTGGCCGCGTGCTTCGTGCTGATGACGTCGCTCGGCGGCGTCAGCTACGGCTGGGGCTCCTGGCAGATCATCGGCCTGGGGGCGCTCGGCCTGGTCCTGCTGGCGGTGTTCGTCGCCGTCGAGCGCCGGGCCGCCGAACCGGTGCTGCCGCTCCGCCTGTTCCGCCTGCGCTCCTTCACCCTCACCGCGGTCATCGGCTTCGTCATCGGTTTCGCGATGTTCGGCTCGATGACGTACCTGCCGACCTTCCTCCAGGTGGTGCAGGGCGTCTCGCCGACCATGTCCGGGGTGCACATGCTGCCGATGGTCATCGGCATGCTGCTGTCCTCGACGGCGTCCGGGCAACTCGTCAGCCGTACCGGGCACTACAAGGTCTTTCCCATCGCCGGCACCGCCGTCACGGCCGTCGGCCTGCTGCTCCTGCACCAGCTCGGCCCGTCCAGCGGCGTCGCCGTGATGAGCCTGTACTTCTTCGTCTTCGGCTTCGGGCTGGGCCTGGTCATGCAGGTCCTCGTCCTCATCGTGCAGAACGCCGTCGCCTACGAGGATCTCGGCGTCGCCACCTCGGGCGCCACGTTCTTCCGCTCGATCGGCTCCTCCTTCGGCGTCTCCATCTTCGGCACGGTCTTCGCCAACAAGCTGGGGCCCCGGATCGCCGACGCCCTCGCCGGCAAGCAGCTGCCGCCCGGCACCGACCCGTCCGGAATCGCCGAGGACCCGCGGACGGTCGGGCAGCTGCCTCCCGACGCCGCGTCCGGCGTGCTCGACGCCTACGCGACCTCCATCACCGACGTCTTCCTGTACGCGGTCCCGGTCGTACTGGTCGCCTTCGTCCTGGCCTGGTTCCTCCGCGAGGAGCCGCTGCGCCGCGGCGTCACCGCGCCCGACACGTCCGAGGTGCTCTCCTCGAACCCCGTGCACCGTTCCTCGTACGAGGAGGTCTGCCGCGCGCTGTCCAAACTGGGCAGCCTGGAGGGCCGCAAGGCGGTCTACGAGCGGATCACCGAGCAGGCCGGGCTGGACCTCAAGCCCGCGGCGAGCTGGATGCTGCTGCGCATCAACCGTTATGGCTCGGTGGAGCCCGCGCTGCTCTCCGAACGCAGCATCGTGCCGTTCCGGGTGATCGCCGAGGCGACCCGGCAGATCGAGGAGCGCGGGCTGGCCGTACGGGAAGGGCTGCCGCTGGTCCTCACCGACAAGGGCCGCGCGGTCACCGAACGGCTGGCCGCCGCCCGCCGCGCTTCGCTGGCCGAACTCCTCGGCGACTGGTGGACCGAGGACCGGCCGACCGATCTCACGAAGCTGGTCGACGAGCTGTCGGCGGAACTGTGCGGCTCGGACGCGGAGAGCCCGCACAACGGCGACGCCCGCAGACGTCCGCCACCGGCGGCGCCGCGCTGAACCGGGGGCCGTGCCGGAACCGCCCCACAAAGCGGCGCCGCGCTATGCGCCCCCGCCCACCACCCGCTTCTCGAAGAACAGCTCCGCGTACCGGTCCTCCTTGTACGCGGGAATCTCCCCGTACCCGTACGCGCGGTACATCGCGACCGCCTCGGTCAGATCCCGCCGGGTGTCCAACCGGAGGCGCTCGGTGCCCAGTTCCGCCGCCCGCCGCTCGACGGCGCGCATCAGCACGCCCGCCGCGCCCCGCCCGCGCCACGGCTCGCGGACGAACACCCGCTTCAGTTCCGCCGTACGCCCGCCGTCGATGAGCAGCAGCCCGGCGCACCCGGCGGCCTCGCCCGCCTGCCGGACGACGAACAACACGCCCGTCGGCGGCACCAGTTGGCCGACCGGGTACTCCGCCACGCCCTCGTCGATCTCCTCGGGCGTGATCCTCGGATGTCCGTGCAGGGTGTGATAGCGCTGCGCGACCTCGGTGTAATACTCACGGAACAAGGCCGTGGCGGCGGGCGAGTCGTCGGGCTCGACCGAGAGCTGCCAGGCCCCGGGCATGGTCCTGGTGGCGGCATCGGTCATGGCGGCGTCGGTCATGGCCGCATTGTGCCGCTACAGGGCGGACCGCTGCCCGCGAATATCGCCCGTCGTGTCACCGGCCGGTCCCGCACCGTACGGCCCCGCCGCCCCCCTCCGCCGCGCCCCGCAGGCCCCTAACCGGCCCCCGGCCGGACCCCAATCGGCCTCCAACCCGCCTCCAACCCGCCCGTCACCAGGCGGGGTTTGGCCTCCGGCGGCGGGGCAACCCGCCCTGTATGTCCATCACCTTGATCATCGTCCCTGTCGTGGCGCTCCTGGTGATCGCCGCTCTCGTCCTCATGGCCCGCGCCAAGGTCGCCCGCAGCGGCAGCAGAGGACTGCGCAAACGATTCGGCCCCGAGTACGAACGAGCCGTCGCCGTACACGACGGCGACACCGTGGCCGCCGAACGCGAACTGAACCAGCGGCTGGACCGGCACGGCGCCTTCCGTCCGCTGCCGCTCACCGCCGAGCTGCGCCTGCAGTACGAGGAGCGGTGGGAGGCCGTACAGCGGCAGTTCGTCGACGAGCCCGAACAGGCCGTCGTCGAGGCCGACCTGCTGATCGGCCGGCTCGCCCGCGAGCGCGGCTACCCGGCGGACACCTACGACGAGCAGACCGACGCGCTCTCCGTCCACCACGCGCACGGCGTCCACGATTACCGCAAGGCCCACGAGACGGCCGTACGCGCCCGCAACAACCGGCCCGAGAACGCCGCCGGCACGGAGGAACTGCGCGCCGCCGTGGTGTACGCGCGCGCCCTGTTCACCGAACTGCTCGACGCCGGATCGGGCCGCTCCGCCTCGCACGGCCCCCGCGACCACGGCCGCGGCGACCCGTCGCACGACGGTCACGACCCGGCGGCCGGTCACCACGGCCCCCGGCACCACAAGCCCACCGCCCGGCGGCTCGGCGACCGGATGCGTTCTCCCTGGACGCACGGCCGCGGCCACGGGCACGACACCGCGGAAGGCGGTGCGCGATGAGCACCTTCGACGAACGCGGAACCGGTCCCGTCGAGACGCCCCGCGAGCGCGCGGCGAGCGAGGGGATGCCACCCCCGGAGCGCGGAGCCGCGGCGTACGAAGGCCACCGCAGCGGGCAGCAGCCGACCGCGCCGCCGCCCACCGCCACGTCGGGCGCCACCGAGTCCGTACCCGGTGCGTACGCGGGCCTGCCCGGCACCGAAACCGACTACCCCGCGGGCACGCCCGACGCTCCCTCGTCCGCCCCGGCGACCGAAACGCCCGGCCACGGCCGTACGGGAGCCTCCGAGCCCCTGCTGCCCGCCGACGCCCGGGACAAGCTGCGGCAGCGGCTCGACCACGCCGTCAACGGCTTCGTCGACCGCCCCCGTGAGGCAGTAGAGGAAGCCGACAGCATCTACGAAGAGCTGGCCGCCCTCCTCCCGGAGGCCCTGGCCGCCCGCCGCCGCGCCCTGCACACGTCCTGGGAACAGGGCGGCACCGACACCGAACAGCTGCGCGTCGCCCTGCGCCACTACCGGGAGACCGCCCAGCGGCTGCTCGACTTCTGAGGCCGCGCGCGAATCGGCGGACCGGCGACCGAAGAGGGTCGGCCGGTCCGCCGCTCGCGGTGCGTACCTCGTACGGTCCTACTTCTTCGGGCTCGCCTGCTGCACGACCTCGAACGACCACAGCGTGGACCCGGAAGCGGCCGGCTTGGGCCGCTCGCCGTCCTCCGCGCCACCGCCGCCCTGGTGCGCGGCCTTCATCGGCCCCTCCATCCAGGCCTGGAACGACTCCTCGTCACGCCAGCGGGTGTACACGAGGTACTGGTCGGTGCCCTCCACCGGGCGCAGCAGCTCGAACCATTCGAAGCCGTCCGACGACTCGACGGCACCGGCCCGCGCTCCGAAGCGCTTCTCCAGCACCTCCCGCTGTTCGGCGGGTACGGTCAGCACATTGATCTTCACGATGCTCATACCGAACATCGTGCCCCATACCGTCCGGCGAATGGCGGCCAGGGCCACCTGCCGCGCCGTTGACGGCTCTCAGCCGTGCAGCTTCAGCCCCTTGATCACCTTGTCGACGACCTTCCGTGGGCCGTAGACCGCCAGGCCGACGAGGTCGAGGCAGGCGACAGGGACGGCGCGTACCACCGCGCGGTTGTCGTCGTCGTTGCCGGTGGTGAACATGTCCGCCGTGTAGAGCGCGGTGGGCAACTCCCGGGAGAGGGCGCGGGTGTGGGTACGGGCCAGGCCGGCGGAGTCGGCGGCGAAGCACAGGACCGGCTCCCGCAGCAGCGCCAGGTAGTCGTTGGCCGAACCGTCCTCGTACCGCTTGCCCATGATGTCGTCGGACGCGTGGGCGATGCCGCTCGCCAGGAAGGCCGTCACGTTCAGCTTCTGCCAGGTGGCGAGGTCTTCGCGGACCACGATGGCGATCTTGGTGGGGAAACGGTCGGCTGCTCCGGCGGCTTCCCCGGTGGCTTCCTCGGCAGGTATTCCGGAAGGCGTTCCGGCAGGTGTTCCGGCAGTCAGGTCGGTGTCGGTGCTCATGGGGCGAGTCTGGCCCGCAAGCGGAATGCCGTCTTGAACGCTGGTGCGCGCGGGACGCGGCGAACCGGCTCGGCCGGTTGCCGCACTCCCGTTGTCGGTGGTCGGGGCTAACGTCGGAGTATGTCGAACTCAGAAGCGGGACAGGGGCCGTCGGAGAAGCCGCGGGCGGCGCGGCGGGTCAACAGGCCGGCGCGGCCGACCGGCTGGAAACGGCTTGCCTTCCGTGCTCCGATCCACCTCTACCGGCTCGGCCTCGGTGGCCTCTTCGGCAAGCGGCTGCTGCTTCTGGAGCACCTCGGCCGTACGTCGGGCAAGACCCGGCGGGTTGTCCTGGAGGTGGTGGCGTACGACCGGCAGGCCCGTACGTGGACGCTGGCCTCCGGCTTCGGTCCGGGAGCGCAGTGGTATCGCAACCTCCAGGCGCAGCCCAGGGCCACCATCCAGGTCGGCCGCAGACGGTGTGCCGTCGTCGCGAACTTCCTTCCCGCCGAGGAGGGCGGCCGGGTCATGGCGCGGTACGCGCCGAAGCACCCGAAGGCGGCCAGGCAGTTGACCGCGTACATGGGGTTCGAGGTCGACGGCACGGTCGAGGGCTACCGGCAGGCGGGGGAGAACATACCGTTCGTACGGCTCGTGGAGCAGTGAGCCCGTGGAGCAGTGCCGCGCTCGTGGAGCAGTGCCGCGCTCGTGGAGCAGTGACGGGCCAGGGGTTCAACGGGGTGGCGGTCCGGCGGTAATGGCTGTGTCGGCTGTTGGAGTTGCAGCCGCCGGGGCGCCGGAGTGTGGCCGGGTCCGGGCGGTGGTTTCCCGCCAGCATGGCCACCGGGACGCGCGAGGGCGCGGCCCGGTGACGAAAGGGAACCTCTTGATCCCCATGCGGAAGTTCACCCGTGCCGCGGTGGTGACGGTCTCCGCGGCCGGCGCCGTCCTGGCCGCCGTTCCCGTCGCGTCGGCCTGTCCCGCGCACGACCGTGCGGCGCGCGGTGAGAGCTGCCGTGTCGCGTACACCAGCTTCTTCCCCTCGCCGTCCGGGGCGACCTCGGGGGAGGGCGTCTACGCGCACGGCCAGAAGGACCCGTCGGGGCGTACGTGTGACAACGGCGGGTGGGAGCGTCCGTACCGCCCGAGCGACACCTGAGGTACCGGACGCGCTGCACGGACGCCGCCGGCACCGGAAACGCCTGTGCGCGAGGACGGAGAAGTCCTCGCGCACAGGCGTCGTGGGGTCAGGTGACCGGGGGCTCGTGGACCGGCCGGGTCAGGCAGGCGTCTCCGCGGCCACGCGCCGCTTCTTGCCCGCGGCGGGCTTCGACGCCGCGGCCTTGCGCAGCGCGCGCGCCTCCGACTCCGTCTCGACCGCCGGGGGCGAGCCGGGCAGCGGCTTGCGCGCGCTCTCCGACATCAGCAGGACGGCGATCCCGCCGACCACGGCGGCGGCCATCATGTAGAACGCGGGCATCATCTTGTTGCCCGTGGCGCCGATCAGCGCGGTCACCATCAGCGGAGTCGTACCGCCGAAGACGGAGACCGAGACGTTAAAGCCGATGGACAGCGAGCCGTAGCGCACCTTCGTCGGGAACAGCGCGGGCAGCGTGGACGGCATGGTGGACGTGAAGCACACCAGCAGCAGGCCCAGTACGGCCATGCCCAGCGCGATGCCGGCCAGCGAACCCTGCCGGATGAGCAGCAGCGACGGTACGGACAGCACCAGGAAGCCGACGCAGCCGGTCGCGATGACCGGGCGGCGCCCGAAGCGGTCGGTGAGCCGGCCCGCGAAGGGCTGCACGCACATCATCACGACCATGACCGCGAGCACGACCAGCAGTCCGTGCGTCTCGTCGTACTTCAGCTCCGAGGTCAGGTAGCTGGGCATGTACGACAGCAGCATGTAGTCGGTGACGTTGAAGACCAGGACCAGGCCGACGCAGAGCAGCATCGCGCGCCACTGACCGAAGATCATCTCGCGCAGGCCGATCCTCTTCTCGGCCTCCCGGCGCTCCTTCTCCTTGGTCCGCGCCTCCGCTTCCAGCTGCGCGAACGCCGGGGTCTCCTCCAGCCGCATCCGCAGGTAGAGGCCGATGATGCCCATCGGGCCCGCGACCAGGAACGGGATGCGCCAGCCCCAGGAGAGCAGCGCGTCGTGGTCGTGGCGGAAGAGGTAGGTCAGCAGCGTGACCAGACCGGCGCCGCCGACGTAACCGGCGAGCGTGCCGAACTCCAGCCAGCTGCCCATGAAGCCGCGCTTCTTGTCGGGCGCGTACTCGGCGATGAAGGTCGAGGCACCGCCGTACTCGCCGCCGGTGGAGAAGCCCTGCACCAGACGGGCGACCAGCAGGAGGATCGGGGCCCCGACGCCGATGGAGGCGTACGAGGGGATCAGGCCGATCGCGAAGGTGCCCGCCGCCATCATGATCATGGTGATGGCGAGGATCTTCTGCCGCCCGATACGGTCACCGAGCGGCCCGAAGACCATGCCGCCGATGGGGCGGACGAGGAAGGCCGCGGCGAAGGTGCCGAACGTCGACAGCAACTGCGCGGTCGGGTTGCCGGACGGGAAGAAGACCTGTCCGAGCGTGACCGCGATGTAGCTGTAGACGCCGAAGTCGAACCACTCCATCGCGTTGCCGACGGCGGCTGCCGTGACGGCCCGCTTGACCATGGACGGCTCGACGACGGTGACATCGCCGCCGCCCTGCCCCCGCTTCTCCGGTTTTTCCGGCTCGGCCGGATCGGGTACGGGACCACCGGTACGGGTCCGCGGTGCGACGGGTGACTGCGTCGGCACGTGCTCGCTCGCCTGCGCTCTCTGGGACGACTGCATGGAACACCCGCGGTGGCGGGTCCGGCCCGCCATGGCGTGACGGGCAAAGGTCGACCATAGGGGCAGAGTGGCTCATCACGGACAGTGCACGGCCGACAGCGCAACAGCGCGCATCCCTGCTCCTGCCAGGGGAAGCGGCACCCGGAGGGTCTTTATCCGGCCTTTATGGATGTGATCCATCTCGCTGCGATCATCGCAACCGAATTGCCCTGTTGTGCGCCACATATGCACGGCACGGACCTGACCCTGCCCACTCCGCACGGATGTATGCAGACCACGCCGAACAATTTTCGCGGTATTCACCCGGCCCACTTCAGAGCCTTCGCGGATCGCTCGCGCCGGCTCGCGGACAGCTCATGGAGCGCTCGCGGATCGCCTTCGTGTGCCCCGCGAATTCCGTCCCCATCCTCCGGTCCATAACGTCCCCGTACACCCCGCCTGACCGAATACCCGGTTCCGGTCGGCGCGCCGGGGCGCGAAGGTGCCTCGCATGTCTATCGCTACGGCAGTGCTGACCGCGTCACTGGCGATGGCGCCGGCCGCCGCGCCATCCATGGGAGTGCAGTGCACCAGCGTGACCGTCCGCGCCCACTTCACCTCGTCACCGACGGGTGAGGCCGTCACCTACGACCCGGTCCTGGTGCCCGAGGGCAGCCGGGTCACGGTCGTGGAGAAGCGGTACGGGCCCGCGGGGCACGGCCGTACGGTCGTCGGACTGCGCCTGGCCGGCCTGGTCCCGGACCGTACGTACGGTGCCCATGTCCACACCAAGCCGTGCGGGCCCAAACCGGCCGACTCCGGCCCGCACTACCAGAACGTCCCCGACCCCGTTCAGCCCTCCACCGACCCCGCCTACGCCAACCCGCGCAACGAGGTGTGGCTCGACCTGAAGACGGACGAGGACGGCGACGGCGCCTCGTCCGCCAAGGTCAACTGGCACGTCCGCCACGGAGAAGCCCGCTCCGTGGTCGTCCACGAACACCGGACGCACACCGAACCGGGCCATGCGGGAACCGCGGGCGCCCGCCTGGCCTGCGTCAACGTACCGCTGGCCTGAGATCCGCCGGTATGCGGGCGGCGCGGCGGCGGGCTGCCTGCCCCACTGCCGCGCCGCTGGATCGTCGCGCCCGTCAAGCATCGGCGATCCGGCCGCGCCCTGCCACTCGGCGGCGTACGCGCGTGCCGTGCTCGGCGGCGCGGACAAGACGGGCCCGGCCGTGGCTCATCCGACAGCTTCCGTTTCAGTTCACTTCGTTTCGCTTCGATTCGCTTCGTTACGATCACTCGCAGGCTGCCGCGCTGATCCTCATGGTTCGGCGGCGTTGATCGGACGCATCCTGGAGGAAACCTGTGAGGTACCGGCGCCTGGGCGGCCCTGGAGGGCCCGGTGTTTCCGCGGTCGGGCTGGGATGCATGGGCATGTCCGTCGCCTACGGGCCGGCCGATCCGGCGGAAGCACGCCGGGCGCTGGACCGGGCCGCCGAACTGGGCGTGACGTTTCTCGACACGGCCGACGCGTACGGGCGCGGCGCGAACGAGGAGTTCGTCGGGGGCTGGCTGCGCGGCCGGGGCAAGCGTGACGCGACGGTCCTCGCGACGAAGTTCGGGCTGCGGCACGACCCCGTGACCGGGCGGGTCGACACCGTGGACACCTCGCCCGCGTACGTACCGGTCGCCTGCGACGCCTCGTTGCGCAGGCTCGGCGTCGAGTACGTCGACCTTTACTACGCCCACCGCCGCGACCCGGCCGTACCGGTCGAGGAGACCGTCGGCGCGATGGCGGAGCTGGTCACGGCGGGGAAGGCGCGCCACCTGGGCCTGTCGGAGGTCAGCCCGCAGACGCTGCGCCGGGCGCACGCCGTACACCCCATCAGCGCCGTACAGGTGGAGTACTCGCTGTTCACCCGGGACGTGGTCGAGGGCGAACTGCTCGCCACCTGCCGCGAACTGGGCGTCACGGTGGTGGCGTACTCGCCCCTCGGGCGCGGGATGCTCGCGGGCGCGCTCGCCTCGCGCGAGGAGCTGGGCGAGGACGACAACCGGCGCCGCTGGCCGCGTTTCACCGACGGGAACATGGAACGCAACCTCACGCTCGTCCGCGCGGTGCGCCGCATCGCCGACGAGATCGGGGTACCCCCGGCGCGCGCCGCCCTCGCCTGGCTGCTGGCGCAGGGCGAGGACATCGTGCCGATCCCCGGTACGAAGCGGGCGCGCTACGTGGCGGAGAACGCCGCCGCGGCCGGACTGACACTCACCGCCGAGCAGGCGGACCGGCTGCGCGCGGCGGTACCCGCCGACGCCGTGGCGGGCGCGCGCTACCCGCAGCAGGCCCTGGACCGGCTCGGTCACTGAAGGGCGGGCGCGGACTCGCCAGGGCACCCGCCCGCCCTCACCTCACGGCATCCACGCCTCGTACGACAGCACATCACCCGACTTGATCTTGAAGTCGGGGACGTCCTTCGTGAACGTCGTCTCCATGCCCAGGAGCCGGCCGGTCTCCGGATCGAGGATGACCAGCTGCAGGGTGCCGTCCATGGACCCCTTCGACGCGTCCGTGCCGCGGTATGCGTACGCCTGGCCGCGCCGGCCGAGGCGGTCGATGACCTGTCCGGCCGGGCGGAGGTCCTTCGTACGGGACAGCATCCGGGCCAGCGCCGCCGACTCGCGCGGGCCCGGCGTCCACTCCTGGAGGTAGGAGGAGAGGGCCATGAGCAGCGGCTGCGTCTCGGTGCCGGCGCCGCTGTAGAAGGTGGACAGGTAGGAGCGCAGGTCGTCGGGGTCGGCGGGCGGCCGGGCGGGCAGCGTGCCGTCGCCGGTGACCGGGTCGTCCAGGCGGGTGCCCGCCGGGTACGTCTTGCGGTGCAGGACCTTGCCGTCGTTGACGGTGCGCCATGCGCCGTCGGCGTCGTTGATCACCGGGCGGCCGGGGTGCCGGGGGTCGGTGGCGACGACGAGTTCGGAGCCGCTGCCGTCCGGGTTCCAGCGGGTGATGCGCTCCTCGGGCACGGTGACCGGCGGCTTGGCGTCGGGGCCCGTCTGCATGCTCAGGTACCAGCTCTGGAGGTGGCTGCCCCGGTGCGGCTTGGGGGCGTCGCGCAGGGCGCGGGCGTACGCCTCCGCCCGGCGCGCGACCTCGTCCAGCGGGAGGGCCGGGGCGTCCGGCTGGACGACGAGTGCGGTGGGGGAGGCCGCCGCCGGTGCCGTACCGACGCCGGAGAAGGTGAGGGTGAGGGCCGCGATCGCGGCGGCCGAGGCGGCGGTGGCGCCGATGAGCAGGCGGCGGGTGCGGCGCGGGCGGTGGGTCCGGGAGGCGGGCGCGGGGGCGTGCTCGGTGGCACGCGCCGGCGTGGAAGACGGTGTGCCGGCGCTCATCAGCGCGGCCAGCCGGTGCTCCGCGCGGGCGTCGAGCGGCCGGTCGCGCCAGGGACCCTCGTCGGAGGGGACGGGGTCGGCCTGCCGCAGCAGCTCCAGTTCGTCAGTCAAGGCTGCGGCCTCCGGCTCGGGTCGGCACCGCGGGAGCGGTCAGGGGCGGGTGTGCGGTCGTACGGCGTGCGCGCGGGCGGGGTGGGGGAGGGGGGACGCGGTGTGGTGTGTGGTCCGGTTCGCGCTCCGGGCCGGGTTCCGGCGCCCCCTTCGGGCGGAGGCGGTCTATCTGCGTACGGAGGCGGTTGCGCGCCCGGTGCAGCCGCATCGCCGCGGCGCTCTGGCTGCAGTCGAGGGTGACGGCCAGTTCCTGGAGGGTCAGTTCCTCCCAGGCCGTCAGGCGCAGCACTTCCTGGTCGGCGGGGGAGAGGCGGTCCAGGGCGTCGTGCACCCAGGAGCCCGGCCGTTCCGTGTCGGGGCTGTCCACGGTCTGGCGGCGGTGCGCGGCCTCGTGGTTGCCGAGGCGGTGCAGCAGGCGCCGGTAGCGGCCGAAGCCGCGCACCGTGTTCGACAGGCAGTTGCGGGCGACGCCGTACAGCCAGGGCAGCGGCGACGGCGGCAGTTCGGCGCGCCGCCGCCAGGCTATGGAGAAGACCTCCGCCACCACCTCCTCGACGTCGTCCGCCTGCCCGCTGTCCAGCCGGCGGGCGACGAAGCGGCTGACCGCCCAGTAGTGCGCGCGATAGGCGCCGGCGAAGGCTGCGTCGACGTCCTTGTCGAGGGCCGCGCCAGAGTCTCCGCCGGGGCCGTCCTCGGCGGCTGCTTCCTTGCTCATGATCTGTTGGTGTCCGGCACACCTGCGATCTTCACACCCTTCCGCGGTGAAGTTTCCGGCGGCCCCGGACACCTACGGTGCATGAAGTCCCCCGTGAAGTGGCTGACGACCACCGACCACAAGACCATCGGCACGCTGTACCTGATCACCTCGTTCGCGTTCTTCTGCGTCGGCGGCCTGCTGGCCCTGCTGATGCGCGCCGAGCTGGCCAGGCCGGGCCACCAGCTCCTGTCGAACGAGCAGTTCAACCAGGCGTTCACGATGCACGGCACGATCATGCTGCTGATGTTCGCGACGCCGCTGTTCTCCGGCTTCGCGAACTGGATCATGCCGCTGCAGATCGGCGCCCCCGACGTCGCCTTTCCCCGGCTGAACATGTTCGCGTACTGGCTCTACCTCTTCGGCTCGCTGATCGCGGTCGGCGGATTCCTCACCCCGCAGGGGGCCGCCGACTTCGGCTGGTTCGCCTATGCGCCGCTCTCCGACTCCGTGCATTCCCCGGGAATCGGCGGCGATATGTGGATCATGGGTCTGGCGCTGTCCGGCTTCGGTACGATCCTGGGCGCGGTCAATTTCATCACCACGATCATCTGTATGCGCGCGCCCGGCATGACGATGTTCCGGATGCCCATTTTCACCTGGAACGTGCTGCTGACCGGCGTACTGGTCCTGCTCGCCTTCCCGGTACTGGCGGCGGCGCTCTTCGCCCTGGAGGCGGACCGTAAATTCGGAGCGCACGTCTTCGACGCGGCCAACGGCGGCGCACTGCTGTGGCAGCACCTCTTCTGGTTCTTCGGGCACCCTGAGGTGTACATCATCGCGCTGCCGTTCTTCGGCATCATTTCCGAGGTCATCCCGGTCTTCGCCCGGAAACCGATGTTCGGCTACATCGGGCTGATCGCCGCCACGATCTCCATCGCGGGCCTGTCCGTCACCGTATGGGCCCACCACATGTACGCGACGGGCGGCGTCCTGCTGCCGTTCTTCTCGTTCATGACGTTCCTGATCGCGGTGCCGACGGGCGTGAAGTTCTTCAACTGGATCGGCACGATGTGGCAGGGCAGCCTCTCCTTCGAGACGCCGATGCTGTGGGCGGTCGGCTTCCTGATCACCTTCACCTTCGGCGGCCTGACCGGCGTGATCCTGGCATCACCGCCGATGGACTTCCACGTCACCGACTCGTACTTCGTCGTCGCCCACTTCCACTACGTCATCTTCGGCACGGTCGTCTTCGCGATGTTCGCCGGATTCCACTTCTGGTGGCCCAAGTTCACCGGAAAGATGCTCGACGAACGGCTCGGGAAAATCACGTTCTGGACGCTGTTCGCCGGCTTCCACGGCACCTTCCTCGTCCAGCACTGGCTGGGTGCCGAAGGAATGCTGCGCCGCATCCCCGACTATCTCGCCGCCGACGGCTTCACGACGCTGAACACGATCTCGACGATCGCCTCGTTCCTGCTCGGCCTGTCGATACTGCCGTTCCTCTACAACGTCTGGAAGACCGCGAAGTACGGGGAAAAGGTCACCGTCGACGATCCGTGGGGCTGGGGACGTTCACTGGAGTGGGCGACCTCCTGTCCGCCGCCCCGCCACAACTTCACCGCCCTGCCGCGTATCCGCTCCGAATCCCCGGCATTCGACCTGCACCACCCCGGGGTCGGCGCGCCCGGGCTGAACCCTGAAAAGGAACGAGGTGCGCTGGTATGAGCGGCGGTACGCCGGTGAGCACGGCCGAGGCGATCAACGAGATCGAGGGATATCTGCTCTGGGAGGCCGAGAAGGACCGCGCACGCACCCGGGCCCGCGAATTCAGCGCCCGGCTGCCGTGGCTGACCCGTGCGCAGCAGGAGGCGGTCGAGCGGCAGTACCAGGCCGACCAGCTGGAATTCTCCCGCGCGTATCTGCGGCGGATCGCGGCACGCAGCGGAGAACTGCGCGCCGAATACGAGGGCGTGTACCGGGTGTTGCGGCGACGGCTGGTGACGGGCTGCCTGGCCGCCGCCGCGGTGCTGGTGGCGGCCGCCGTTGCCCTCACCGGCGGGTGAGGGCAACGGACTGACGACGGCCGGGGGCGCCCGCGGCTGAGGGGGCGGCCGTCGGGCGCCTCCCGGCCGTCAGCCGGGAACCGGGCCGGGCGTCGGTCGGGGACCGCGCTCCGGCCGGAAACCGGCCGTCAGCCGGTGACGGTGATCTGCGACGCCGGGTCGGTGGTGTCGGCGACCTTGTAGACGGCGTTGAACGCCGACGTCGTCGCGCTGGTCGGGCAGCCGAAGCCGCCGACGACCTTGACCGGCACCGAGGCATTGGTGAAGGTCAGGGTGGACGGCGCGCCGTTCGCCCAGGCACCGGTCACCGTCGCCGCGCCGGTCGGGGCGGCCGTCACCGTACAACTGGCCAGACCGCTGGTCCTGAGGACGAAACCGCCGGTCGGGATGGTCAGCCCGGCGGTGCTCGGCGCGCCGTTCTGCATGGTGACGCCCCAGGCGCCGGACGTCTGGATGGTGGCGCTGACGCCCGGCATGCTGGTGGTGCACGAGGTGTAGGTGGGCGCCGAGATGCCGTTGCTGACCGGGCCGGAGGCGTTGGAGTTGTCCGGGGCGTCCGGGACCTGGCCGCTGGCGTTCGAGACGGTGCAGGTCACGGTCACCGAACCGGCCTTGAAGGTGGCCTTGCCGCTGAGCGTGGCGGCGTAGGTGTGACCGGCCGGTGTGACGGTGGTCGGACCTTCGGGGAGCGGGGCTCCGGTGGGCTGGGCGGTGGCCGAGCCGGTCAGGGCCAGGGTGAGGGACGCGGTCGCGAGGATCCCCGTACCGGCGGCGAGCAGGGCGCGCGGCCGCCGGGCGACGGGGTGATGTGCGCGAGAGCGTGCGGGTCTGTGCGTCATCGCGAATCTCCTTCTGCGAGCGGTGTTGGTGGGGCGGTGGTGCTGGTTGTGCTGATGGAGCCCCTGGTGCTTGCGGGGCTACGCAGGTGCCTGCGAACACCTGCGGATCATGGGGGTGCGGCGGTCGGCCGCGGTTCCGGGGAGCGGCAGCGGTGCCCGCGCGGGGCGGCGGATGCCTTCGTATGCGTACGGCAGCGCCTTCGTACGCATACGGAGGCGCCGCCGAACCCGTCCGGGGGCGCCGTCGCACGCGTACGGAAGCACTGCCGTACGCGTACGACGGTCCTGCCGTGCGGCCGGGTCAGCTCTGCGGCTGGGCGCGGGGCGGTGCGGACGGCTCGCCGTCGGAGGGCTCCGGCGCCGGCCCCGGGCCCGTACCCGGATGCGGCTCCGGGTCCGGCAGCGGGCGCGGCTGCCAGGCGAAGATCATGCCACCGCCGAGGATGCCGACGATCGTGCCGAACAGGAAGCCGCCGAGGTTGGACATCACCAGCGCGGCGGTGGCGACCAGGACGGTGAGGATGCCGGCCAGCCCCCGGTAGTGCGGCGCGAACCACGCGGACAGGCCCATCAGGATCATGACCAGGCCCATCAGAACGGACGGGATCCCGGCGATGCCCTGCTGAAGCATGACCTTCAGCGGCGCGAGCGGGAGGGCGCAGATCTCCGCACCGGCGACGACGGCCGCCAGCCCGCCCCAGAAGGGGCGGCCCTTGCGCCAGCGCCGCCAGGCCGCCCGCCCGCGCCGCCAGCGGCCCTGCCCGGTCAGAAGCATTCCTTCTTGCCCTTGGAGATGTTCATGCTCAGGCCGGCCAGCCGGAAGGTACCGGCGTTGGTGGCCCAGGCCGTCTGCTTGAGGTTGGTGATGCTGACGTCGTCGGCCTGCTGGGCGAACAGGTCCTGCATGCCCTGGGCGGTCGCCGGACCCTTGTCGAGGGTGGAGGCGTCCCGGCCGATCTCGATGTTGTTGAAGTCCGCGTTGCCGGAGAGCTGGGTGGCGTCCACGAAGAGGTCGGTCGCCTTGACCGGCGTGCTGCCCCGGCCCGCGGTGAGGTTGAGCGAGATGTCGCCGATGACCGGCAGGGTGGTGACGACCGACTGGCACAGGCTCTTCAGCTCGGCCTTCTTGATGGCGGTCACGGCCACCGGCAGCAGCTCGCCCCTGGCGTTCTGGTCGACGCCGCCGTACTGGGCGAAGCCGTCGCCCTTGAGGGAGGTGGCGGACACCTTGAACTGCTGTCCCGATACGGCGAACGAAGCCGCCAGCGCCCCGTTGGCCAGGGCGATGGCCAGCGCGGCGGTCCCGGCCAGGGCCGGGACGGACAGCACGGCGAACTTGCGCCAGCTGACCCGCCCCGTGACGTGTCTGCCGTGTGCGTCCTTCATGAGAGTGGTCCCCTTCGATGTGCGGTGGATCGCGCAGCCGAGAGATGTGGGGGGACGTGCTGGGCACCTGGCCAGAAGGTGATGGCGCGTGGTGATTGCGTGGAGGGTGTGAAGAACTGGCCGGTGTTACTGGCGAGTTGAATGTAAGTCTGCCAGTAGCCGTTGGCAAGGTTGAGGACCGAAGGAACCACAGGAGACGCAAAAGAGACGCGGCGGCCCGGCCCGTCGGCGGAACGCGCCGCCGCCGGCCCGGCTCGGAGCCGCGTACGGGCCACCCGGGCTGCGCGGGCCACCCGGGCTACCTGATCCGCACGGCCTACACGTACCGGACCTGCAGCTCCTTCACCCCGTTGAGCCAGGCCGACCGCAGCCGGCGGGGTGTGCCCGCCGGCGAGATGTCCGGCGTGGCGTCGGCGATGGCATGGAAGATCAGGTCGATCTCCAGGACGGCGAGCGACTTGCCGAGGCAGAAGTGCGGGCCGCCCCCGCCGAACCCGAGGTGGGGGTTGGGGTCGCGGGTGATGTCGAACGTCCCCGGGTTCTCGAAGACCTCCGGGTCGTGGTTGGCGGAGGCGTAGAAGAGGCCGACGCGCTGGCCCTTGCCGATCCGCGCGCCGCCCAGGGTGGTGTCCTGGGTGGCGGTGCGCTGGAAGGAGACGACGGGCGTCGCCCAGCGCACGATCTCCTCGGCCGCGGTGCCGGGCCGCTCCCGTTTGTACAGGTCCCACTGGTCGGGGTGGGTCAGGAACGCGTGCATCCCGTGGGTGATCGCGTTGCGCGTCGTCTCGTTGCCCGCGACGGCCAGCAGCAGGACGAAGAACCCGAACTCGTCCGACGCCAGGTTGCCCTCGTCCTCCGCCGCGACGAGCCGGCTGACGATGTCGCGGGCCGGGCACTCTTTGCGGGCCGCCGCCAGGTTCATCGCGTACGAGATCAGCTCCCCCGCCGCGGTGTTGCCGGCCTCCTCGGTGATGGCCAGCTCGGGGTCGTCGTACGCGACCATCTTGTTCGTCCAGTCGAAGATCCGGGCCCGGTCCTCCTGGGGGATGCCGATCAGCTCGGCGATGGCCTGGAGCGGCAGCTCACAGGCGATGTCGGTGACGAAGTCCCCGGACTCCTTGCGCCGGGCCCCGGCGACGATGGCCCGCGCCCGGTCGCGGAGGGCGCCTTCGAGGGCGCGGATCGCGCGGGGCGTGAAGCCGCGCTGGACGATCTGGCGGACCCGGGTGTGTTCCGGCGGGTCCATGTTCAGCATGATCAGCTTCTGCATGTCGATCTTGTCGCGGGTCATGGCCGCGTTGAAGCGGATGATCGAGGTGTTGAGGTTCGCCGAGAAGACCTCCGGCCGGGTGGAGACCTCCTTGACGTCCTCGTGACGGGTCACCACCCAGTAACCGTCGTCGCCGAAGCCGGCGGCGCCGTGCGGCTGGGCGTTCCACCAGACGGGGGCGGTGCGCCGCAGCTCGGCGAACTCCGGCAGCGGTACGCGGTGGTGGTAGATGTCGGGGTCGGTGAAGTCGAATCCGTCGGGCAGCGCGGGACATGGCATCTCGGCGACTCCAGCTCTGGTCCGGCCCGGTGCCGGTCCGGGGTCCTGGCGGCCTGCCGTCGCGCGGCTGCCGGTCGGGGCTTCCGGCGGCTCGTCGTCGTGCGGATGCCGACCGGCGGTCCTGACGGGCCGTCAGCTGATGGCGGTGAAAGTAGTAACGAGTTCTCTACGTGGCAAGGGGGTGCGGGCCGTCAACTGCTGACACAGTACGTCCGTTGGCGGCGGAAGGCCCGTGCAGGACCCTTGCGCCCCCGGCCGCGGCTCAAAGAGACTGGCCGAGGAACTAGAACGCGTACCAGTTCCGTCGTCGGGGGTGCCGGGACGTCCTGCGGGGCGTGAGGAGAGGACGAGTCAGTCATGGCCGCGGAACCCGTCATCGTGGAAGCCGTACGCACCCCGATCGGCAAGCGCGGCGGCGCGCTCGCCAACCTCCACCCCGCCTACCTCCTCGGCGAGACCTACCGCGAACTCCTCGCCCGCACCGGCATCCAGCCCGACTGCGTGGAACAGATCGTCGGCGGCACGGTCACCCACGCCGGCGAACAGTCCATGAACCCCACCCGCACCGCCTGGCTGGCCATGGGCCTGCCGTACGAGACCGCCGCCACCACCGTGGACTGCCAGTGCGGCTCCTCCCAGCAGGCCAACCACATGGTCGCCAACATGGTCGCGGGCGGCGTCATCGACATCGGCATCGGATGCGGTGTGGAGGCCATGTCGCGGGTGCCGCTGGGCAGCGGCTCCAAGCACGGCCCCGGAAAGCCCTGGCCGGACGAGTGGAACGTGGACCTCCCCAACCAGTTCGAGGCCGCCGAACGCATCGCCCGCAACCGCGGGCTGACCCGCGAGGACGTCGACGCGCTCGGACTGCGCTCGCAGGAACGGGCCGCGGCGGCCTGGGCCGAGGAACGCTTCAAGCGCGAGACATTCGCCGTACAGGTGCCCACGACGGAGGACGAACAGGCCGCCGGACAGGGCATGTGGCGGCTCGTGGACCGCGACGAGGGCTTGCGCGACACGAGCATGGAGGCGCTCGGCGGCCTCAAACCGGTCATGCCGACCGCCGTGCACACGGCAGGCAACTGCTCGCAGATCTCGGACGGCGCGTGCGCGGTGATGTGGGCGTCCAGGCGGATGGCCCGCGCGCTCAAACTCAAGCCACGGGCCCGCATCGTCGCGCAGGCACTGGTCGGCGCCGACCCCCACTACCACCTCGACGGACCCATCGACGCGACCCGGGCCGTGCTGGGCAAGGCCGGGATGTCGCTCAAGGACATCGACCTGGTCGAGATCAACGAGGCGTTCGCGTCGGTCGTCCTGTCCTGGGCACGCGTCTTCGACCAGGACCTGGCGAAGGTCAACGTGAACGGCGGCGCCATCGCCCTGGGCCACCCGGTCGGCGCCACGGGCGCCCGGCTGATCACCACGGCGCTGCACGAACTGGAACGTACGGACAAGGAGTTCGCGCTGATCACGATGTGCGCGGGCGGCGGATTGGCGACGGGGACGATCATTCAGCGGCTGTGAGGGCGGGGTGCGGGGGCAGGCACGCGGAAGCGGCCGGCGCCGGGGAGGCGCCGGCCGCTTCGGGGGAGGTCGGCTGCTGGGGGTCGGCCGCTCAGTACCAGTTGTGGGACTGCCAGAAGTTCCAGGCGTCACAGGGGCTGCCGTAGGTGGAGTTCATGTAGTCCAGACCCCACTTGATCTGGGTCTCCGGGTTGGTCTTCCAGTCCGAGCCCGCGGAGGCCATCTTCGAGCCCGGCTGTGCCTGGACGAGGCCGTAGGCGCCGCTGGACGGGTTGGTGGCGGTCGGGTCCCAGCCGCTCTCGCGCTCGACGATGTTGCTGAAGCACTGGTACTGCGCCTGGTCCGGGATCAGCTTGTGCGCCGCGGCCTTGGCGTCGCTCGCGCTCGCGGAGGACGGGGCCTGCGCGGGAGCGGCGGCCTGGGCCGGCGTGGCGGCGAAGGCCGAAGCACCCAGGGCGACGGCACCGGCGGCGACGACGGCCTTCTTGTGGAGGGCAAGACGGCTGGTGATCGTGGACGGGGTGACGCTCACGGGAGAAGAAGCCTTCCGGTGGGGTGCGAGTGGCGCCGCCGAGGCTGCGGGCCAGGGGGGAAGAAGCACGCTGCTCTCGGCGACACATTCACCATGGGAAGTGCTCGGGCGGGTTGGCAATCCCCGTACGTACTAGTGGATCTCGCACGAAAGGTGCAAGGTCCCGCCCGTACCAGTCCGAGGGGGAGCGGATCGACGGAAGGGCCGGGTCTACGAAAGGCGGTCGTACGGGACGGAAGTCCTGTGGGTGGGGTCACAGGGGGAGGCGGGGGGGCGGCCGGTAGGTAAGGGGTGAGGGTGAAGCTCAGGCGTTACGGGCTCGGGCGTTACGGTGTGGTGTCGAACGTCGCCGGTGCGTCGAACGCCGCGCGGCGGGTGGCGCGGCGCAGGGCCTTGAGGAGGGTGCCGCCCAGGGTGAGGGTGAGGACGACCGTGACCAGGGCCCGGGGCAGGTCCCAGCCCAGGGAGGTCGCCAGGCAGTAGGCCACGAAACGGGCCAGGTTGTCGGGCAGCGGGTCGCCCGGCACGAAGGAGACACCGGTGGCCATGCCGCCGATGTAGGGCCAGCCCTGGAGGTTCATGACCAGGCCGTACAGGACGGCGGAGACCGCGCCGTACACCGCGATCATGGCCAGTTCGCGGCGGCCGCGCAGCCGGTCCGGGCCCGGCAGCAGGCCCGCGCCCATCGCCACCCACCCCATCGAGAGCATCTGGAACGGCAGCCACGGCCCCACGCCGCCGGTCAGCAGCCCGGAGGCGAACATCGACACCGAGCCGAGCACGAACCCGAAGCCCGGCCCTAGGACCCGCCCGGACAGCACCATCAGGAAGAACATCGGCTCGATGCCGGCGGTGCCCGCGCCCAGCGGCCGCATCGCCGCGCCCGCGGCGGCCAGCACGCCGAGCATGGCGATGGCCTTCGCGTCCAGGCCGGGCGCGCCGCCCGCCGCGTGCGACGCCGAGGTGTCGGCGATGGTGGCCACCACGACGGCGAGCAGCAGCGGCAGCAGCGCCGCGAACAGCCACGGCGCGTCCTTGGAGTGCGCGAGACCGGACGCGGAGTCGGCCAGCAGCGGCCAGCCGAAGGCCATCACACCGACGGCGGAGATGAGGACGAGTGCGGTGACGGCCCGCGGGCCCAGCCGCACGGCCCGCGCCTGCCGGTCCGGCGGAGCGGGGAGCGTACGGGTCATGCCGTGGCCTCCAGGGCGTGGGCGACCTGGGGCACGGTGAGCCACGGCAGCGGCGCGAGCACCTTGGCGACCTGCGGGGCGAAGGCGGGCGAGGAGACGACGACCTCGGCGGTCGGGCCGTCCGCGACGACCTCGCCGTCCGCGAGGATGACGACCCGGTGGGCGAGTTCGGCGGCCAGCTCGACGTCATGGGTGGCCAGGACGATCGCGTGCCCCTCGGCGGCCAGCCCGCGCAGCAGCTCCACGAGACGGCCCTTGGCCGCGTAGTCCAGGCCGCGGGTCGGCTCGTCGAGCAGGAGCAGCGGCGGCCGGGCGGTCAGTACGACGGCCAGCGCGAGGGCGAGCCGCTGGCCTTCGGAGAGGTCGCGCGGGTGGGTGTCGTCCAGTACGTCCGGGAGCAGCCGGGTGACCAGGCCGCGGCAGGTGCCGGGGGCGGCGTCCGCGTCGTGGTCGGCGGCGGCGCACTCGGCGGCGACGGTGTCCGCGTACAGGAGATCACGCGGCTCCTGCGGTACGAGGCCGACGTGCCGCAGCAGGGTGCGCGGGCCGGTGCGGTGCGGGGCCGCGCCGCCGACGCGTACCGAGCCGGCGGCCGGCTCGTGCATTCCGACGAGGGTGCTGAGCAGGGTGGACTTGCCCGCGCCGTTGCGGCCCATGAGGGCGATCGTCTCGCCGGCGCGTACGGTCAGGCCGACGCGGTGCAGGGCGTCGATCCGGCCGCGCCGTACGGAGAGCCCGACGGTCTCGGCGGCGAGCGGACCCCCGGGGCCGTCAGGCACCGCTGCCGAAGCCGAAGCCAATACCGGTGCCCCCGGTGCCGGTGAGGGCGCAGACGCACGTCCGGGCTCGGCCGTCGTCCCGGCCCCGTCGGCCGCCCCCGTCCGGCCGCGGTCCTCGCGGCGGCGCCACAGTCCGAAGCGCTTACGGGCGGAACCACCGTCCTCCGGGCCGGGCCCGGACCCGGAGTCGACGCCGGAGCCAGGGCTGATGCCGACGCCGGTACCGGACGTCCCGGCGCCGCTCCCGGCCTCCACCCCCGCCAGCCGCTCCCGCAGCGACGACGCCTTGCGGCGGGCGTCGCGTACCGACAGCGGCAGGGGCGACCAGTGGGCGAGCCGGCCCAGGGCCACCACCGGCGGGTGGACGGGGGAGACGGCCATGATGTCGGCGGGCGCGCCGACGACCGGGGGCGCGCCGGGTGCGGGCAGCAGGATGACCTGGTCCGCGTACTGGACGACGCGCTCCAGGCGGTGTTCGGCCAGCAGGACCGTCGTCCCCAGGTCGTGCACCAGGCGTTGCAGTACGGCGAGCACCTCCTCGGCGGCGGCCGGGTCCAGGGCGGAGGTCGGCTCGTCCAGGACCAGCACCTTGGGGTGGGTGGTGAGCACCGAGCCGATGGCGACGCGCTGCTGCTGGCCGCCGGAGAGGGTGGTGATGGCGCGGTCGCGCAGGTCGGCGAGGCCGAGGAGGTCGAGGGTCTCCTCGACGCGGCGCCGCATGACGTCCGGGGCCAGGCCCAGTGACTCCATGCCGTACGCCAGCTCGTCCTCGACGGTGTCGGTGACGAAGTGGGCGAGCGGGTCCTGGCCCACGGTGCCGACGACGTCGGCCAGTTCGCGCGGCTTGTGGGTGCGGGTGTCCCGGCCGGCCACGGTGACGCGGCCGCGCAGGGTGCCGCCGGTGAAGTGCGGCACGAGGCCGCAGACGGCGTTCAGCACGGTGGACTTGCCGACGCCGGAAGGGCCGACGAGCAGGCACAGTTCGCCTTCCGGCACGGTCAGGTCGATGCCCTGGACGGCGGGCTGTGCGGCGTCCCCGTAGGTGACCGACACCTGGTCGAAGCGGATCACTGGGGGGACTCCTTCGGGTGCGGCGGCAGGGGCGCGACGAATGCCGGGAGCAGTCCCACCAGGACACCGGCCGCGGGCCACAGCGGGAGGGCGGGGGCGGTGAGCGGGACGGCGGGCGGGTGCAGGGCGGCCGGGTCGTAGGAGTTGGCCCAGATCATCAGGGCGGCCACCGCGATGCCGGAGCCCGACACGAGCCAGGCGCGCACGCCCCACCGGTCGGGACGGTAGCGGCTGCGTACGGACCGGCGGCCGCCCAGCCACAGTCCGCCGAGGGCCGCGATCAGTCCGGCGAGCAGCACCGGCAGGCCGTAGGCCGCGCCGGTGTCGGCCAGCAGCCCGTATGTACCGGCGCAGACCCCGAGCAGGCCGCCGAGGGTCAGTGCGGTGGTGGTGTGCCGTACGGCGGGCGGTACCTGGGCCGTGCGGCCGTAACCGCGCGCGTCCATCGCCGCGGCCAGCGACACCGAGCGTTCCAGCGCGCCCTCCAGGACCGGCAGCCCGACCTGGAGGAGCGCCTTGAAGCCCCGGTCCGGGCGGCCGCGCAGCCGGCGCGCGGCCCGCAGCCGCTGGACGTCGGCGACGAGGTTGGGCGCGAACGTCATGGCGACGACCACCGCGACGCCCGCCTCGTACAGCGCCCCCGGCAGTGACTTCAGCAGGCGTGCCGGGCTGGCGAGCGCGTTCGCGGCGCCCACGCAGATCAGCAGGGTGCCGAGCTTCAGCCCGTCGTGGAAGGCGAAGAGCATGCCTTCGACGGTGACCCGCCCGCCGATGCGCACGCCGCGCGCCCATTCGGGCAGCGGCACTTCCGGCAGCGTGACCAGGGTGTGCGTGCCGGGGATGGGGGAGCCGAGGAAGAACGCGAAGACCAGCCGGATGACGATCACCAGCAGGCCGAGCTTGAGGAACGCGCCGTACGAACGGGCCCACGGTGCGTCCGTGCGGCGCGCCGCGACGACGTATCCGGCGACACCGATCAGCAGGGCCAGCAGCAGCGGATTGGTCGTCCGGGACGCCGCGGCGGCCAGGCCCAGCGCCCACAGCCACCAGGCGCCGGCGTGCAGCGCGGTGGAGCGGGTGGCGCGGGGGGCGCGGGCGCTCACCGGCGGCGCCGGCGGGCCTGCCACCCGGCCGCCGTGCCCAGGACGACCACGGCGGCGATGCCGGTGACCAGTCCGGCGGAGGGGCCGCCCGAGTCGTCCTCGTCCGCCTGCTCCTCGGAGTCCCCGGGCTGCCGCGAGGCGGAGGCCGAACCGGAACCGGATCCCGGCCCCGCTTTCTCCGCGCACCCTGCCTTCGGGTATCCGGCGATCGCGCACAGCAGCGCGTTCGCGTCGTACCGCAGCGGCTTCGCGACGGCGGCCAGCGCGTCACCGGCCGTGCCGTCCTCGGGCAGCGGTACGCACTCCGTGCGTACCGGCGGCGGGTTCTCCCCGGCCGCGGCCTCCGCCTTCGTGCCGAAGTCGAGGACCAGACCGACGCGCTTCCTGCCGTCCTGGGCAGGGGTCTTCCCGCAGATCGCGTCGAAGTCCGCGGCGTGACGCGGCTTGCCGGCCGCCGCCGCGTCGGAGCCGACGGTGAAGCGGAAGCCCGTCACGGCACCGTCCCGGGGGCGGCTGGTGGCCGGCCCTTCGGTCGCGTACGACCAGCCGCCGTCACCGGACGCGGGAGCGTTGGCGGCGGGGCCGTCCCAGAAGGACCAGTAGCGGTACTCCTGGGCCTGGGCGGGCGCCGCGCCCAGGCCCGTGACCGTACCGGCCAGGACCAGGGCGCCGAGGAGGCGGGCGGAGCGGGACCGCGGCGGACGCCGCATCGGGGGCCGCCGCATCAGGGGGCGCTGCATCAGAGGTCGTTCTTCTTCCGGCGGCCGCTGAGCAGGAAGCCGACGCCCACGCACGCGACGAACACGATGCCGAAGATCCACCACACGCCGGAGCCCTGCTCGTCCTTGTCCTGCGCGTCCTTCTCGGGCGCGGCGGACGGCGCGGAGCTGCCGGCGGGCTTGGGGCCGGTGGCGTTCAGCTGCGCGACCAGGTCGGCGCCGCCGAAGTGGCGCGGGTCGGCGCCCGCGGCGTGCGCGGCGAGCACCAGCTGCGCGTACGCGGCCGGGCCGGCCTCCTTGGCCCAGTTCGCGGAGTTCTTCTCCAGCCACTGCAGCGGCTTCCGCGCGGCGGCACCGTGCCCGCCGGCGGCGAGCGCCACGACGGTGTCGGCGGTGTTGCCGACGTCGGGCTGGTCCCCGGCGCCGGGCATCGCGGACTTCAGGTGCTGGCCGCTCGCGTCGAGCACCGAGACCAGGTAGGCGGCGCCGCCCTCGGCGGCCTGCTTCGGGTCGCGCCCGGCGTCCTTGTCCTCGGCGCAGCCGAGCGGCTTGACCGGCTTGTCGGCGGTCTTGCCCGCCGGGTCCACCACGAACCCGTCACCCAGCCCGCCGAGCACGGCGGCGGCCGTGGCGTCCGCGTTCGGGGCCAGCGCGCCGTCCTTGGGCTGGAAGGCGAACGCGCCGCGCTCCCCTTCCTTCGCAGCGCAGCCGAGCTGGAAGGCGACCAGCGCGTCGTACGGGGACTTGCCGCCCTTCTGCACGGATTCCGGCTTCTGGCCCGCCGCCTTGAGCGCGCCGATCACCACGGAGGTGGAGTTGGCGTCGCTGGGGGAGCCGGCCATCGACGGCCAGCCGCCGTCGTCGTTCTGCACCGACTTCAGCCACTTCACGGCCTTCTGTACGACGTCGTCGTGCCCGCCGAGCGCGGCCAGCGCCTGTACCGCGGCACCCGTCTGGTTGGTGTCCCGCATCGTCTTCTCGTCACACGCCTTGGCCGGGTCGGCGCGGTAGGCACCGAAGGCGCCGTCGGAGCACTGCTGCCCGGCGAGCCAGTCGACGCCCGTCACCGAGGGGCGCACGCCCACGGTGCGCTGCGCGAGGAGGGCCAGCGACTGCCGCCACACGCCGTCGTACTGCGGGTCCTTGGTGCCGTACAGCCCGTCGGGCAGCTTCGACGCCTTGGCGGCCGGCGCGGGGGAGTCGGCGGCCGCCACGGGGGCACCGGCCGCGCACAGCACGGCGGCCCCGGCCAGCGCCGCGGCGGCGCGGCGCGCCAGGGCGGCGAAGGTGGGGGCCGTGGAAGCCGTGGGGGCCAGGGGAGCCCTGGGAGTCAGGGAAGCCTGGGAAGCCGTGGTGGCCATCGGGTCGGTGCCTCTCGGGTCGGTTCGCCGCGGTGGGTCTGCGGTGGGTCGGTGGCGCATGCTGCGGTGGGTGCGCAGCCGCACTCGGACGCCCCGCCGCCCGCCGATCGTGATCGGCCGCGGTGGCACCGGGCTCAGCTCCGCATACCTCGACGGTGCCGCGCACCGGTCGTCCGCGCGAGGAGGCGCGGCCTTGCGGTGGCGGGAGCCTTGGTCGTGCCCCAGCGGGTGCTCCGGCTCATCGGGCGTACGGAACCCGGTGCGGGCGGCCGGGCGCGGGACCTGCCGGAGGTCCCGGCGGCGGCCGGTGTGCCGGTGCCGTACGTCCCGATTCACGGTTGCGGGTCAGCGCCGGATTTCCACCGGCTTCCCCCGTTCGGGCACAAGATGAAATTGTCTCGCACACCTTAACCGGCGGGTAGGGGGAGCCCCGGGCACGGGCTGCCCGGGGCTCCCGTCAGCCCCTCACACCGCCCGGTACCTGACCGGCTCCGCCCCCGACGTCCCCGAGGACCCCGGCACCGCCTCCGCCAGCCCCAGCCGGACCAGCCGCCGCAGATGCGCCTCCGCCTCCGAGACCGCGATGGTCCGCGACCCGTACGGAATCCGCTCCCACGGCCGGTTCCACTCCATGGCCTCGGCGAGCTGCCACGGTGTGCGGGGTACGGCGAGCAGCGCGCGCAGCCCGGCGAGCCGCTCCTCGTGGTGGGCGAGCAGCTCGCGTACCCGGCCCGCCGCGTCCGTGAAGGCGTGCTGGTGGGCGGGGAGCACTTCGGCGGGCGCGAGCCGGGCGACGCGTTCCAGGGAGGCCAGATAGTCACCGAGGGGATCGCCGGGCGTGGCCGCTCCCGATGCCCCTCCCGACGCCTCGTCCGGGTCCTCGTACAGCCCGATGTGCGGGCTGATGCCCGGCAGCAGGTGGTCGCCGGAGAAGAGCCGGCCGTGGCCGGGCCGCCGCGCCGGATGCTCCTCCTCCAGGTGCAGGCACACATGGCCGGGCGTGTGACCGGGTGTCCAGACGGCGCGCAGCCGGCGGCCCGGCAGGTCGAGGAGCGCGCCGGGGGCGATCTCGCGGTCGGGCAGCGCGGCCCGCTGCCCGGGGAGGTCGCGTACCTGACCCTTGGCGCGCGCCCGGCGCAGGGGTGCCAGGTGGCTGTCGGGTGCGCCGGCCGCGGTCAGCTTGGCGATCAGGTAATCCAGCCACCGGCCGGGTTCGGCCTCCCGGGTGCGGCGTACGACGGCGGTGTCCGCCGCGTGCATGGCGATCCACGCGCCGGACGCCTCCCGCACGCGGGCGGAGAGACCGTGGTGGTCGGGGTGGTGGTGCGTGATGAGGACGCCGTACAGGTCGGTGACCTCGAAGCCGCAGGCGGTGATTCCGGCGGTCAGGGTGTCCCAGGCGTCCGGGTCGTCCCACCCGGTGTCCACGAGGACCGGTCCGCTGCCGGTCTCCAGGAGGTGGACGAGGGTGTGGCCGAGCGGGTTGTCCGGTATGGGGACGGCGATCGACCACACGCCGCCCCGGTGGTCGGTCACCCGGGGCCCGCCCTCCGCCGTCCCGGTCCGGGCTGCTGCCGTCATCCGCCGCACCTCCGCTTCCGCGCGGACGGGCCGCGCCCCCCGTGCCGGGCATTGCCCAGCATAACTAGAACTGGTATCAGTCCTGATGCGGCGTCAGAAACTTTTCGCACGGCCCCCGTACGTGAGCACCCACCGGTCGACCCGCAGGAGGCGGCAGCCATGAGCGCACTCGTCGAGTACGGACAGCTCTACATAGGCGGCGAGTTCGCCGACCCGGCCGGCGGCGGCACCATCGAGGTGGTCTCGCCGCACACCGAGCAGGTCATCGGCCGGGTGCCGCACGCCTCGCGGACCGATGTGGACCGGGCCGTCTCCGCCGCCCGGGCCTCCTTCGGCTCCGGGGCGTGGGCGGATGCGCCGCTCGCCGAGCGGATCGCGGTGGTCACCCGTATCAAGGACGCCTTCGCCGTACGGAGCGAGGAGATCGCCGGGGTCATCAGCGCCGAGAACGGCACCCCGTACACCTCCGGCGTGATGGTGCAGGCGCTGGCCGCGATGATGGCGTGGGACGCGGCGCTCACCGTGGCCCGCGACTTCCCGTTCGAGGAGCGCCGGGCCGGTGCGCTCGGGCCGCTGCTGGTGCGGCGCGAGCCGGTGGGCGTGGTGGCGGCCGTGGTGCCGTGGAACGTGCCGCAGTTCACCGCGGCGGCCAAGCTGGCGCCCGCGCTGCTGGCCGGCTGCTCGGTGGTCCTCAAGGTGTCGCCCGAGACGCCGCTGGACGCCTATCTGCTGGCGGACATCGCGAGCGAGGCCGGACTGCCCCCGGGCGTGCTGTCCATCCTCCCGGCGGACCGGGAGGTGAGCGAGTACCTGGTCGGGCACCCGGATGTGGACAAGGTGGCCTTCACCGGGTCGGTCGCCGCGGGCAAGCGCGTCATGGAGGTCGCGGCGCGCAACCTGACGCGGGTGACGCTGGAGCTGGGCGGCAAGTCGGCCGCCGTGATCCTGCCGGACGCCGACCTGGACGCCGCGGTGGCGGGCATCGTGCCGTACGCCTACCTGGTCAACGGGCAGGCGTGCATCGCGCAGTCGCGCATCCTGGCGCCGCGCGAACGCTACGACGAGATCGCCGAACGCTTCGCCGCCGCCGTGTCCGCGCTGCGCGTGGGCGATCCGCTGGACCCGGCGACCGAGGTCGGCCCGCTGGTCGCCCGGCGCCAGCAGCAGCGTTCGCTGGACTACATAGCCCTCGGGCAGCGCGAGGGCGCGAAGGTGCTCACCGGCGGCGGTCGGCCGAAGGGCCTGGAGACCGGCTGGTACGTGGAACCGACGCTGTTCGGCGAGGTGTCCAACGCCATGCGCATCGCCCGCGAGGAGATCTTCGGCCCGGTGATCTGCCTGCTGCCGTACGAGGACGAGGGCGAGGCGGTCCGGATCGCGAACGACTCCGAGTACGGGCTGTCCGGCTCGGTGTGGACCGCGGACACCGCGCACGGCATCGACATCGCGCGGCGGGTGCGGACCGGCACATTCTCCGTGAACACCTTCAGCATCGACATGCTGGGCCCCTTCGGCGGCTACAAGAACTCCGGCATCGGGCGGGAGTTCGGCCCCGAGGGCTTCGGGGAGTATCTGGAGCACAAGACGATCCATCTGCCGGCGGAGGGGTGAGGGACGGTATGAGCGGTACGGCGGGCAAGGGCGGGAAGGGCGCGGGGGCCGGGCCGGACGGGCCCCGCTGGCACGTGGAGGTGGACCGGGGGGCGTGCATCGGCTCCGGCCTGTGCGCGGCCACCGCGCCCGGCGGCTTCGCGCTGGACGCGGCCCGCCAGTCACACCCCGTACGGCCCGAGTGCGACGCGTCCGACGACGTGCTCGCGGCGGCCGAGGGCTGCCCCGTCGAAGCGATCACCGTGACGGACGCCGTCACGGGGGAGGCCGTCTTCCCGCCCGAGGAGTGAACACCGCGCGGTACGGGTGCGAGGCCCGCGCCCACCGGTACGTACCGTCAGTAACCCGTGAACTTCTCACGGGGACCTCATGACATCTGCGACTGTTAACGCTCCCCGGCGGCGTGGAAATCTCTGTGCCACGCCGCCGAGGGGGGAGACGATGGACAAGCGGTACGAGGTTTACTGTCTCGCCGACAGATTCTTCTACGAGACCCCGGACCGTCTGTCCGCAGGGACCGGAGCCGCATCGGGCCACGGGCCTCTGTACGAAGCGGCGCAGCGCGCCGTCCCCGAAGGGTGGCGGTGTTTCCTCTCCGGGGACTGGCTCCACGTCAATCCGGTCGACGCCGAAGGACAGCCGCGTCCCGGACTGCCCCCGCAGGGCTGGAAGATCCACGTCTCGGCCGCCACCGACAACGCCGAGAAGCTCGCCTCCCAGGTGTGGGACTACTGCGTCGCCCGGCAGATCCCGTTCAAGTTCGTGCCGGGGCCGCGCCCGCTGCACCTGCGCAACTCCAAGTACGCCGACCGCGGCGGGAGCGGCAAGTTCGCCACCATCTACCCGTCGGACGAGCGGCAGCTGCACACCGTCCTGCGGGAGCTGGGCGCGCTGCTGGCCGGCGAGCCGGGCCCGTACATCCTCAGTGACCTGCGCTGGCAGGACGGCCCCCTCTACGTGCGGTACGGCGGATTCACCCGGCGCTACTGCGTCGACGAGCACGGCAACCTGGTCGGCGCGATCGAGAACGCCGACGGCAAGCTGGTCCCCGACCGGCGCGAGCCGCGGTTCCACGTACCGGAGTGGATCGAGCTGCCGGACTTCCTCGCCCCGCAGCTCGCCGCCCGCAACTCCACCACCGTCACCGGCCTGCCGTACCAGATCGAGTCGGCGCTGCACTTCTCCAACGGCGGCGGCGTCTACCTCGGCCGCGACCGGCGCACCGGCGACAAGGTGGTGCTCAAGGAAGCCCGCCCGTACGCCGGACTGGCCGCCGACCGCGCCGACGCCGTCACCCGCCTGGAGCGCGAACGGGCCGCCCTGGAGAAGCTGTCCGGACTCGGCGTCGCGCCGGAGGTCCGTGACTGGTTCACCCTGGACGACCACCGCTTCCTGGTCATGGACTTCCTGGAGGGGCGCACCCTCAACTCGTTCTTCGCCGAGCGGCACCCGCTGATGGGGCCGGCGCCGGAGCCGTCCGCGCTGGCCGGATACACCCGGTGGGCGCTGGGCATCCACGCCGCGGTCGAGGACGTGGTGGCCGCCGTGCACCGCCGCGGCGTCGTCTTCAACGACCTGCACATGTTCAACATCATGGTCGCGCCGGACGAGAAGAGCGTGCGGCTCCTGGACTTCGAGGCGGCCGCGGAGGCCGGCGAGGCACAGCGGCAGACGCTGGCCCACCCCGGCTTCATCGCCCCCGCCGACCGCACCGGCTTCGAGGTGGACCGATACGCGCTCGCCTGTCTGCGCCTCGCGCTGTTCCTGCCGATGACCACCCTGCTGGTCATCGACCGGGACAAGGCCGCGCACCTCGCCGAGCTCGTGGCGCACGAGTTCCCCGACGTGCCGGCGGAGTTCCTGGCCGAAGCGGTGGACGTGATCCAGGGGCCGCCGAAGGCCCAGGCGACGCCTTCGGCCGCGCCGCAGACTCCCGCGACGGCACCGCCCGCGAAGCGGCGTACCGGCGCCACGCCCTACCTTCCCGCCGAACCCGCCGACTGGCCGCACAGCCGCGACGCGATGGTCGCCGGCATCCTCGCCTCCGCCACACCCGAACGCACCGACCGGCTCTTCCCCGGCGACATCGCCCAGTTCACGGACGGCGGCGGACTGGGGATCGCGTACGGCGCCGCCGGCGTCCTGTACGCGCTCGCCGAGACCGGTGCCGGGAGGTACGGGGAAGGCGAGGAGTGGTTGTTGCGGCAGACCGCCCCGCCTCCTCCCGGCACCTCGCTGGGCTTCTACGACGGGCTGGCCGGCGTCGCCTGCGTACTGGACCGGCTGGGCCACCCCGAGCGGGCCCTGGAACTGATGGAGCGGGTGCTCGCCGAGAAGTGGCACCGCCTCGCCCCCGACCTGCACGGCGGGCTGGCGGGCGTCGGCCTGGCCCTCGACCACCTCGCCCGCACCCGCGGCGAACGGGAGCTGCGCGACCGGGCCCTGGAGGCCGCCGGGCACACCGCCGACCGGCTGGACGCCTGCGGAAAGCGGGCCGGCCTGCTGCGCGGCGCGAGCGGTCCCGCACTGCTGTTCCTGCGGCTGTACGAGACGACCGGCGACCCGGGCCTGCTCGACCTCGCGGCCGAGGCGCTCCGGCGTGACCTGGCCCGCTGCGTACGGAACAAGAACGGCACCCTGGTCGTCGACGAGGGCTGGCGGACCCTGCCGTACCTCGGCGGCGGCAGTGTCGGTATCGCGGCGGTCCTGGACGACTATCTGGCGCACCGGCCGGACGAGGAGTTCCAGGAGGCGCGGACCGCGATCCTGCCCGCCGCCAGGTCCCGCTTCTACGCACAGCCCGGCCTCTTCCGCGGCCGCGCGGGATGCGTCCTGCACCTGGCGCGCACGACCACGCCGGGCGCCGACCTGGACGGTGAGCTGGCGGCCCAGATTTCCTACCTGGGCTGGTACGCCATGCCCTACCAGAAGCACCTCGCCTTCCCCGGCGACCAGATGATGCGCCTGTCGATGGACCTGGCGACCGGGACGGCGGGCTGCCTGCTGGCCCTCGGTGCCGCGCTGCACGACCGGCCCGTCCAGTTGCCCTTCCTCCCGCCGCCGCCCTCCCCGGAGTCCCGGCGGCCCTGAAGCCGGCCCCGGCCGCCGTGCCGGAGCCGTACCACCGGGTGCCACGGGGAGACCCGCCACCCGGAACCGCAGCAACACCCGCAACACCAGCACCACAGCAACACCAGCACGACAACGTCCCCATAGTGAGAGGAAAGTGTCATGGCGCTTCTCGACCTGCAGGCAATGGACGCTCCGGAGCACGGCGGCGGCGGTGGCGGCAGCGAGGCCAGCCTGCTGCTCTGCTGGAGCGAGGCCAGCATCGTCCTGTGTCTCTGACCGTACCGGTCGGACACCGCTGCCGGAACGCCTGAACCGGTAGCCCAGATCCGGGACTTGTGATCCGGACGTGCGTGCGGCCCCTGCGCGGGCCGCACGCACACCCCGTCGGAGAGGCTGTGACCGTGACCCCCGCCGACCGGCTGCTGGCCAGCGCTCTGCGCCACAGCGCCCTGCGCGCCACCGCGCTCCTGCTGCTCACCGTCGCCTCGTCCGGCCTCGGCCTGGCCCTGCCCGCCGCCCTCGGCCGCACCCTCGACCTGCTGCTCGAACACCGGCCCGCGGCCGGCTGGCTCACCGCCTGCGCGGTGCTGACCTGCCTGATCGTCCTGCTGGACGCCCTCGACGGGCTGCTCACCGGCACCACCGACGCCCGCGGCACCGCCTGGGTACGACGACACCTGACCCACCACCTGCTCGCCGCCGGGCCGCGCGCCACCGAGCGGTACGGGACCGGCGACCTGGTCACCCGCGTCGTCGGCAACGCCACCCACGCCGGTACCGCCCCCACCGCCGTCGCCGCCTCACTCGCCGCCGTCCTCACCCCGGTCGGCGCGCTGGCCGCCCTCGCGCTCGTGGACGTGTGGACCGCCGTCGCCTTCCTCCTGGGGATGCCGCTGCTGGCCCTCCTGCTGCGCGCCTTCGCCCGCGACACCGGCGACTGCGTCGGGCGGTACCAGGAGAGCCAGGGCGACATGGCGGGACGCCTCGTCGAAGCGGTCGGCGGCACCCGGACCATCGCCGCCGCCGGCACCCAGCACCGCGAGGCCGCCCGCATCCTCGCCCCGCTGCCCGGACTCGCCCGGCACGGGCACCGCATGTGGCACGTCCTGGGGCGGTCGACGGCCCAGGCCGCCATGCTCGTACCGCTGCTCCAGATCGCCGTGCTGTGCGTGGCGGGCGTCCGGCTGTCACAGGGCGCGCTGACCGTCGGCGCGCTGCTCGCCGCTTCCCGGTACGCGGCACTGGCCACCGGGGTCGGCCAGGTCGTCGGGCGGCTGAACAGCCTGGTGCACGCCCGCGCCGCCGCCCGGCGCATCGCGGAGGCCCTGGAGACACCGGCGATGCCTTACGGGAGGCGGCGGCTCGGCGCGGGCAGCGGCACGCTGAAGCTGCACGGCGTCACCGTGCGGCGCGGCGACCGTGCCGTGCTGCGCGGCCTGGACCTGACGGTGCCCGGCGGCACCTCGATCGCCGTCGTCGGCCGCTCCGGCACCGGCAAGTCCGTCCTGGCCGCGGTCGCCGGCCGGCTGGCCGACCCCGACTCCGGCATGATCACCCTCGACGACGTACCGCTGCCCGACCTCTCGCACGACGCCCTGCGCCGCGCGGTCGGCTACGCCTTCGAGCGCCCGGCCCTGATCGGCGCCACCCTCCGCGACACCCTGGCCCTCGGCTCGTACGCCCCCGGGCGCGAGGAGGTGGAGGCCGCCGCCGAAGCCGCCTGCGCCGCGCCCTTCATCCACCGGCTGCCCGACGGCTACGCGACGCCGTGCGCCGACGCCCCGCTGTCCGGCGGCGAGACGCAGCGCCTCGGCCTGGCCCGGGCGTTCGCGCACGCCGAGCGGCTGCTCATCCTCGACGACGCCACGTCCAGCCTGGACACCGTCACCGAACTGAACGTCACCCGCGCCCTGCTGCACGACGTCAAGGCCGCCACCCGCATCGTCATCGCGCACCGCGCCGCCACCGCCGCCCGCGCCGACCTGGTGGCCTGGCTCGACGACGGGCGGATTCGCGCCCTTGCGCCCCACGCCGAACTGTGGCAGCTGCCTGCATACCGGGCGCTGTTCGCCACGGCCCCGAAGGAGACCGCGCATGTCTGAAGCCCAGCGGCGGGGGATCGTCCCGGGAGCCCCCCTCCGGCGGTCCGGACTGCGCTTCCTCAAGCGGCGGCGCGCGGTCCTGGGACGGCTCGCGGGCTGGTCGCTGGTGGAGTCCGCGCAGACCTTCCTGTTCGGGTACGCGCTCGCGCACGCCCTCGACGACGGGTTCCTGCGCGGCGCCCCGGTCGTCGGCGCGGCCTGGCTGGCCGCCGCGGCGGTCTGCGTCGGCGCCGGCGCGTACGGCACGGCCCGGGTCTACGGGGCCGTGGCCGACCTGGTGGAACCGCTGCGCGACACCCTGGTGCGCAAGGTGGTCACCCGCGGGCTGTACGCCCCGGACGGCGCGGCGGTCTCCCGGCTGACCCACCAGGTGGAGATCGCCCGCGACACCTTCGCCGGACTGGTGCTGGTGTCCCGCTCGTTCGTCTTCGTCACCGCCGGGGCGCTGGTCGGACTCTGTTCGCTCGCCCCCGTACTCCTGCTGCTGGTGCTGCCGCCGCTGGTGCTCGGCCTGGCGTTGTTCGCCGGGGCGCTGCGGCCGATGGCCCGCCGGCAGGAGACGTTCCTCGCGGCGGACGAGGCCATCGCGGCGGAGACCGGGACGGCGGTCGGCGGGCTGCGCGACATCACCGCGGCGGGCGCGGAGCGGACGGTGGCCGCCGCGGCGGGCGAGCGGTTCGACGCCGAAGCGCGGGCGTCCGGCGCCCTGGCCCGCTGGAGCATGATCCGGGTGCTCGCCCTCGGGATCAGCGGCCGGCTGCCCATCGTCCTGCTGCTGGTCGCCGCGCCCTGGCTGCTCGGCCGGGGCGTGACACCCGGCGCGCTGGTGGGCGCCCTCGCCTACCTCACGCAGTCGCTGCTGCCCGCGCTGCAGAGCCTGATGCACGGGCTGGGCACGGCCGGCACCCGCCTGGGCGTGGTGCTGCGCCGCCTCACCGCCCAGCCGGTCACCGAACCGGCGGACGCCCCGCCGCACCGCACGCCCCGCGACGGTCACGCCGTCGAACTCACCGGCGTGACCTTCGCGTACGGCCCGCACGCCGACCCGGTGGTGCGCGGCCTCGACCTGACCGTGCCGGTTGGCGGGCACCTGGCCGTCGTCGGGCCGAGCGGCATCGGCAAGTCCACCCTCGCCGGGCTGGTCGCGGGCATGCTGGAGCCCGACAGCGGCGAGGCCCGCCGGCCCGCCACCGCGGACCGGGTGCTCGTACCGCAGGAGGCGTACGTGTTCTCCGGCACCGTACGGGAGAACCTGCGCTACCTGTGCCCCGACGGCCGGGGCACCGACGCGGACATCGAGGCCGCCGCCGGGGAGATCGGCGCGAGCGCGCTGCTGACCCGGCTGGGCGGGCCGGACGCCGCCCTCGCCCCTGCCGAACTCTCCGCGGGAGAGCGGCAGTTGCTCGCCCTGGTGCGTGCCTACCTGGCGCCCGCGCCGCTGATCGTCCTGGACGAGGCGACCTGCCATCTCGACCCGGAGGCCGAGGCCCGCGCCGAACGCGCCTTCGCGGCCCGGCCCGGCGGCACGCTGATCGTCGTCGCGCACCGGATCAGCTCGGCGCTGCGGGCCGACCGGGTGCTGGTGATGGACGGGACGCACGTACGGACGGGCCGGCACGGCGAGCTGCTGCGGCGGTCCGCGCTCTACCGCGAGCTGGCGGGCGGGTGGGCGCACGAGGGGCCCCCGGCCGCCCCGCCCCTACAGCCAGCCCTCCCCGCGCGAGATGCGGATGGCGTCGACGCGGTTGCGGGCGCCCGTCTTCCGGGTGATGGCGGACATGTAGTTGCGCACGGTCCCGGTCGACAGATGCAGGACGCCGGCGATCTCCGAGACCGAGGAGCCCTCGGCGGCCAGTGACAGCACACTCAGCTCGCGCCGGGTCAGCGGGATGTCGGCGGCCTGCAGGAAGCCGAAGCCCAGCGAGCCGTCGATGAACCGTTTCCCCTCCGCCACCTGCCGTATTCCGGTGGTCAGCTGCACCGGTGAGGCTTCCTTGTCGACGTAACCGAGGGCGTCCGCCTCGAAGGCCCGGCGCAGCGGACCGGGCCGGTGTGCCGAGCCCAGCACCAGCAGGGCCGGCGACTTTCCCAGACCCTTCCCTTTCGCGAGTTTGGATAACTTGCGCAATATGCCCTGCCCGGTGGGCTCCGGGCTCTCCGCGTCCACCACGCAGACGTCGGGGCGCAATGCGCGCACCCGTTCGGTCGCGTCTCGGGTGGTGGCGGCGGAGACGTCGATGTCGTTCTCCCGGTCGAGCACTTCCGCCAATGCCCACCGGAACAGACAGATGTCATGCACGAGTAGCACCCGGATCACTGCAGTCCCCCTCCAGACCCCCGTGTACCGGCACCGTTGCGAGTACCCGGAATTCATACCGGCAATGCCGCTGACATGGACCCGAAGAATTGGCCAAGCGGAGGCGTGGGGGCGCGCGTTGGGGTTGTGCGCGCCCCGAATGCGCCGCAATAGGGGTTACCCGTTCGTAGCTTTCCGGTCAGGTGCGGCGCCGGGGCGCGGTGAGGTCGATGAGCCGGCAGACCGTCTCGATATCGATCTTCACCTGGGCGATCGAGGCGCGCCCGGAGAGCCAGGTGATCAGCGCCGAGTGCCAGGTGTGCTCGATGACCCGTACGGCGGACAACTGCTCCGGCGTCGGCGCGCCGTCCAGACCCATCGCGTCCAGGATGATCGCCGTGGTGAGCCGGGAGACGGTGTCCACCTCCGGGCTCACCGAACGGTCGGCGAACGTCAGGGCGCGCACCATGGCGTCCGCCAGATGCGGCTCGCGCTGGAGCGCCCGGAAGGCCCGCATCAGGGTCTGCGCCACCCGCGCGCCCGGCTCCCGCTCCGTCGGAGGGCGCTTGCGCAGTGTCTCGTGCATGTGCTGCAACTGGTCCTGCATGGTCGCCACGAGCAGGTGCACCTTGGAGGGGAAGTACCGGTAGAGGGTGCCGAGCGCGACATCGGACGACTCGGCGACCTCGCGCATCTGCACGGCGTCGAACCCGCCCCGGCTGGCCAGCCGGGCACTGGCGTGCAGGATGCGGCGGCGGCGGGCCTCCTGACGCGCGGTCAGGGGAGGACTGGCGGGAAGCGCCGCTCCGGCCGCTGTGGAGTCCGTAGTCATATGTCCCATTCCGTGACAGTCCGTCCGCGGTGCGGCGCGTACCGGTCATGCGATCGGCACAGCATGGCAGGGGCGCCGGTGGTGGCGCGAATCACCTGGTGCGGCTCTTTTCGCCGGGTTCCCGGCCGGTAGATTCGAAGCTTCTTGAACTGATCAGTAGCCCGCCGGTCGCCGTGGCCCGCGGAACGGTCGCCGGCCGGCCGCGGCCGAACCGTACTGAAACTTGTTCTAGATTAGCGCCAGCGGTTACGCTCCGGCGAAAGTCCAGCGAGAAGGGGGCCGAGAGTGTCCGCCGAGGCCGTCCAGGCAGCCGCGCCGCACCCCGCCGAGGCCCCCGCCGCCTCCCCGGGGCCGGACGGTGACCGCCCCCTGCGCATCGCCCTGCTGACCTACAAGGGCAACCCGTTCTGCGGCGGCCAGGGCGTCTACGTCCGCCACCTCTCCCGCGAACTGGCCCGCCTCGGCCACACCGTCGAAGTGATCGGCGCCCAGCCCTACCCCGTCCTCGACGAGGTGGCCACTCCCCGGACGGAGACCGGAGGCGGCATCACCCTCACCGAACTGCCCAGCCTCGACCTCTACCGGCAGCCCGACCCGTTCCGTACGCCCAAACGCGGCGAGTACCGGGACTGGATCGACGCCGTCGAGGTCGGCACGATGTGGACCGGCGGCTTCCCCGAACCGCTCACCTTCTCGCTGCGCGCCCGCCGCCACCTCGCCGCCCGCCGCGGCGACTTCGACGTCGTGCACGACAACCAGACCCTCGGTTACGGCCTGCTCGGCGACCTCGGCGCGCCCCTGGTCACCACCATCCACCACCCCATCACCGTCGACCGGCAGCTCGACCTGGACGCCGCCACCGGCTGGAAGCGCCGCGCCTCCGTACGCCGCTGGTACGGCTTCACCCGCATGCAGAAGCGCGTCGCCCGCCGCCTGCCGTCGGTGCTGACCGTCTCCGGCTCCTCCCGCCAGGAGATCGTCGACCACCTCGGCGTACGCGACGGCCGTATCCACGTCGTGCACATCGGCGCCGACACCGACCTCTTCTCGCCGGATCCGTCGGTCCCCGAGATCCCCGGCCGGATCGTCACCACCTCCAGCGCCGACGTCCCCCTCAAGGGCCTGATCCACCTGGTCGAAGCCCTCGCCAAGGTCCGTACCGGCAACCCACGGGCCCACCTGGTGGTCGTCGGCAAGCGCGCCGACGACGGGCCGGTGGCCGCCGCCATCGCACGGCACGGCCTCGGCGACGCCGTCGAGTTCGTCAAGGGCATCAGCGACGCCGAACTCGTCAACCTGGTCCGCGGCGCCCAGATCGCCTGCGTCCCCTCCCTCTACGAAGGCTTCTCGCTGCCCGCCGCCGAAGCCATGGCCACCGGTACGCCGCTGCTGGCCACCACCGGCGGCGCCATCCCCGAGGTCTCCGGACCGGACGGCGAGACCTGCCTGTCCGTACCGCCCGGCGACGCGGACGCGCTGGCCGCCGGACTGACCCGGCTGCTCGACGACGACACCCTGCGCCGCCGGCTCGGCGCCGCCGGACGCGAACGCGTCCTCGCCCGCTTCACCTGGCGCCAGGCCGCCATCGGCACCGCCGAACGCTACCGGGAGGCCATCGCCGTGCAGTCCCGGAGCGGGCGCGCCGCCCGCGGGACCGCGCCCGCCACCGCACCGTCCCCGGCCGGCCGCGCCTGATGCGCCCCGGCCGGGCACCGACCCGCACCACCGTGACCACCGCCATGACCCGCCGCCGTCGGCCGTAGCTGCCGCGGACCCCCAGGACGAAAGCAGAGAGCCCTTGCTGACCGTCGACTTTTCCCGATTCCCGCTGGCGCAGGGCGACCGCGTCCTGGACCTGGGCTGCGGCGCGGGCCGGCACGCCTTCGAGTGCTACCGGCGCGGCGCGCAGGTCGTGGCGCTCGACCAGAACGCCGAGGAGATCCGCGAGGTCGCCAAGTGGTTCGCCGCGATGAAGGAGGCCGGGGAGGCACCGGCGGGCGCCACCGCCACCGCCATGGAAGGTGACGCGCTGGCGCTGCCCTTCCCCGACGAGAGCTTCGACGTCGTCATCATCTCCGAGGTCATGGAGCACATCCCCGACGACAAGGGGGTGCTCGCCGAGATGGTGCGGGTGCTGCGGCCCGGCGGGCGGATCGCGGTGACCGTGCCGCGCTACGGCCCGGAGAAGGTCTGCTGGGCGCTCAGCGACGAGTACCACGAGGTCGAGGGCGGCCACATCCGCATCTACAAGGCCGACGAACTCCTCGGCAGGATGCGCGAGGCGGGCCTGAAGCCGTACGGCACCCACCACGCGCACGGGCTGCACAGCCCCTATTGGTGGCTCAAGTGCGCCTTCGGCGTCGACAACGACCAGGCGCTGCCGGTCAAGGCGTACCACAAGCTGCTGGTCTGGGACATCATGAAGAAGCCGCTGGCCACGCGGATGGCCGAGCAGCTGCTCAACCCGGTCATCGGCAAGAGCTTCGTCGCGTACGCCACCAAGCCGCACCTGCCGGCACAGGACGCGTCGGACGCCGCCACCGCCGACGCCGCCACTGGCACTGCCGCCGCCGGGGCCGCCAAGTGACCACACCGGGACGTACCGAACGCCTGGTCCTGCCCGGAGTGCTGACCGCCGGACAGGCGGCCCGCACCGTCGCCGGCATCCTGGCGACCCAGCGCGAGGACGGCGCCATCCCCTGGTTCCGCGGCCACCACCTCGACCCGTGGGACCACACCGAGGCCGCCATGGCCCTGGACGCGGCCGGCGAGCACGAGCGCGCCGAGGCCGCGTACGCCTGGCTCGCACGGATCCAGAACCCGGACGGCTCCTGGTACGCGGCCTACGCCGACGGGGACGCCACCGCCCCCACCGACCGCGGCCGCGAGACCAACTTCTGCGCCTACCTCGCCGTCGGCGTCTGGCACCACTACCTGTCCACCGGCGACGACACCTTCATCGACCGCATGTGGCCCGCCGTCTACGCGGCCATGGAGTTCGTCCTGGAACTCCAGCAGCCCGGCGGCGAGATCGGCTGGAAGCGCGAGGACGACGGCACCCCCGTCACCGACGCCCTGCTGACCGGCTCCTCCTCCGTCTACCAGGCGCTGCGCTGCGCGCTCGCCATCGCCGAACAGCGCGAAGAGCCCCAGCCCGACTGGGAACTGGCCCTCGGGCGCCTCGGCCACGCCATCCAGCACCACCCCGAGCGCTTCCTCGACAAGGCGCGCTACTCGATGGACTGGTACTACCCGGTCCTCGGCGGCGCCCTGCGCGGCACCGCCGCCAAGGACCGCATCGAGGCCGCCTGGGAGGACTTCGTCGTCCCCGGCCTCGGTGTACGCTGCGTGCTGCCCAACCCGTGGGTCACCGGCGGCGAGAGCGCCGAACTGGCCCTCGCCCTCTGGGCGATGGGCGAATCGGACCGCGCCGTACAGATCCTCAAATGGGTCCAGCACCTGCGCGCCGACAACGGCATGTACTGGACCGGCTACGTCTTCGACGACGACGCGGTCTGGCCCGAGGAACAGACCTCCTGGACCGCCGGCTCGATGCTGCTCGCCGTGGCCGCGCTGGGCGGGGACGAGGCCACCACGGCCGTCTTCGGCGGCGAACGCCTGCCGACGGGGCTGGACCCGGACTGCTGCCGCTGACCGCCGGGCAGGGCTCTCAGTGCTCGATCCGCCGGATACGGGCCGCCAGCGCGTGCCCCACGAACAGATACACGAGCGCCGGCAGCCCGTAGTTCAGCAGGGTCCGCAGCCAGGCGGCATCGAAGGTGAAGAGGTTGTAGGACCAGCCCGCCAGCCACCGCGCCGCGCCCTGGACGAAGTGCACCAGGTCGTTGGCGCGGTTCGCGTCGAGCAGATACATCACGATCCACAGGCCGAGGATCACGGCCATGACGTCCGCGATGACGATGACGGCCTTGGCCGCGTGACTGCTTCCGTTTCCGTACCGGTGTCTCCTGGACATGACGGCCGGGTAGCCGCATAAGCCCGCCATAAACAACTGCCCCTCGCCGGCGGCCCGTTCACCGCGACACCCGGAGGCGGGCCGCTCCCCCCACCCATTACTGTGCCCCCATGACGACCTTGACCGGCATATTCGACCACGACCGTTACTGCGCCGAAGTCCTCGCCGAAGGCGACCGGTTCCGGCAGGCCATACGCGGCGCCGACCTGACGACGCCCGTACCGACCTGTCCGGAATGGACCCTGGAAGACCTCGTACGCCACGTCGGCGGCGCGTACCGCTGGGCGGGCGAAACCGTACGGACGCGAGCCACCGAGATGCTGCCCTTTGAAGCGGTCCCGGAACACGCGGGCCCGCCGGCCGGCGACCCGGCAGCCCTGGACGCCTGGCTGGCCGAAGGCGCGCGCCTGGCCGCCGAGGCGATGCGCGAGGCGGGCCCCGACGCCGCGATCTGGTCCTGGGCACCCGGACAGACCTCCGCCTTCTGGCCCCGGCGGATGGTCCACGAGACGATCATCCACCGGGCGGACGCGGTCGCCGCCACGGGCGCCGACTTCCCCCTCGCCCCCGAGATGGCCGCCGACACCATCGAGGAGTGGACACAGCTGATCTGCCTGATCAGCGCCATCCGCCCCGACCACCAGCTCGGCGCCTTCATGAACACCGGCCGGACCCTCCACCTGCACGCGACCGACACCCCGCCGCACATCCCCGCCGACTGGCTCCTCGACTTCACCGCCCCCGCCCCCACCTACCACCACACCCCCGACCACCCCACCGTCACCCTCCAGGCCCCCGCCGCCGACCTCCTCCGCGTCTACTACCGCCGCCTCCCGCTCGACACCCCGGGCGTCGAGGTCACCGGCGACCGGGCATTCCTGGAGGAGTGGCTGGCGGCGGCTACGTTCGCCTGACGGACGGCCCGACAGGGCCTCGCTCTAGCTGTTCAGCTCCGCCAGCACCCGCAGTGTCGTCACGTCCGGGGCCGTGACCAGCAGGTCGGTCACCGGGCCCGCGCGCCAGGCCGCCAGGCGGTCGGCTATCCGGGAGCGGGGGCCGATGAGGGAGATGCCGTCGGCGAAGGTGTCGGGGACGGCTTGGACGGCTTCGTCGCGGCGGCCCTGGAGGAAGAGGTCCTGGATGCGGTGGGCCGCTTCCTCGTGGCCCATGCGGGCCATCAGGCCGGCGTGGAAGTTGCGGGCCGCGTGGCCCATGCCGCCGATGTAGAAGGCGAGCATGGCCTTGACGGGGAGCAGGCCTTCGGCGACGTCGTCGCAGAGCCGGGCGCGGGCCATGGGGGCGACGAGGAAGCCTTCGGGGGCGTCGGCGAGGGCTGACTTGTATGCGTCGGTGCGGTACGGGGACCAGTAGAGCGGGAGCCAGCCGTCGGCGATGCGGGCGGTCTGGGCGATGTTCTTGGGGCCCTCGGCACCCAGGAGGACGGGGAGGCCGGAGCGGCGGGGGTGAGTGATGGGTTTGAGGGTTTTGCCGAGGCCGGTGCTGTCGGGGCCGCGGTAGGGGAGTGGGTGGAAGCGGCCGTCGAGGGTCACCGGGGCTTCCCGGCGCAGCACCTGGCGGACGATGTCCACGTACTCGCGGGTGGCGGTGAGCGGGCTCGCGGGGAACGGGCGGCCGTACCAGCCTTCGACCACCTGCGGGCCCGACAGGCCGAGTCCGAGCAGCATCCGGCCGCCGGAGAGGTGGTCCAGGGTGAGGGCCTGCATCGCGGTGGCGGTGGGGGTGCGGGCGGCCATCTGGGCGATGGCGGTGCCCAGTTTTATCCGGGTGGTGTGGGCGGCGATCCAGGTGAGGGCGGTGAAGGCGTCGGAGCCCCAGGCTTCCGCGGTCCATACGGAGTCGTAGCCCAGCCGTTCGGCCTCCTGGGCGAGCTCGACGTGCCGGGGGTCGGGGCCGCGGCCCCAGTAGCCGAGTGCCAGACCGAGTCGCATGGGGAGGGCCTCCGTTGGGGGTCGGTGGGGTCGGTCCGGTGTTCCGCCGTGGGTGGCTGGGCTGATGCTGCGTCAGGCGTGTCGGGGCAGCGTAGGAGGTGGGGAGGGGGAGGGGAAGGGCGGAGAAGGGCAGGTATGGCGAGGGCCCCTCGCCCTGGGTGGGGGAGGGGCCCTGTGGTGCGGGCGGCGCGGGCGGTGTCAGCCGCGCTGGATGCCGGTCGTGTCCTGGAGGACGCCGCGGCGCCCGTCCTGCGTCTGGGCGATGAGCGCCTGGCCGCGCTGGTCCACGGCCAGGTACCACGTGCCGGGCGCCAGTTCGGCGATCGGCGTCGGCGCGCCGTCCTCGCCGTACAGCGGACGCGCCACCGGCACCGCGAACCAGAACGGCGCGAAGTCCGTGGCGGGCGCCGGCTGCTGCTGCGCGGCGGCCGGCGAGGGCTGCTGGCCGCCGAACGACTGCGGGCCGGGCTGGCCCTGCCCCGGCTGCGGCTGGCCCTGGCCGGGCTGCTGGGCGCCCGGGTAGCCGTATCCGCCGTGGCCCGGCTGCTGCTGGTGGGCGCCGGGGTAGCCGTACCCCTGGCTGCCCGGTGCCGCGCCGTACGGGGACGGGGTCTGCGGCCGCGGGGCGGGGACGAGGCCGGCCTTGAGGGCGGGTACGAGCGGGGTGGCCACGGCCGCGCCCGCGAGGACGAGCGCGGCGATCAGGCCGAGGATCAGGCCGGCGCCCGCGCCGCCGCTGTTGACGGTCGTCCAGAAGGCGAACCAGGCGACGAACACGGTCCACGCGACGCCGAACTGTCCGAGGTCGAGCCCGGCGACCTTCAGCGGCTGCGGCAGGGCGCGTGCCACGATGATCAGGGCGGCCGCGAGCACGCCGGCCAGGAACATGCCCATCAGCAGGGACAGCGAGTCCCAGGCGTTCGTGGACGTGAGCTTCGGGCAGAAGCTGCCGGTGCAGTCCGATCCGTCGTACGAGCTGATGTCGAGGAACGAGGCGATGAACAGCAACACCGCTGCTCCGATCACCACGCCGTCGCCTCTAGTGAGGGAGCGGATGTTCACGTAAGGGTCCTTTGTCGGTTCCGGTGTTCTGGTCTTCGCTGTCGCTGCCGTATGCGCTGGTGGGCGCGTGGCGAGGCACGGGGTGGCCCCCCATCGTAAGGGGGAACCTACCGCCGGATCCTGTGGGCCGTCTTGTCGGTATCGGTCAGGTATCGAGTCGGTATCGGCGCCGGCCGCTACCGGGTCAGGAAGCCCGTAATGCCCTCGGCGATCCCGCGGGCCGCCTTTTCCCGCCATTGCGGATCGGTCAATTGCGCGGCGTCCTTCGGGTCCCGCATATTGCCGCACTCCAGGAACACCTTGGGAATGGCGGAGAGGTTGAGGCCGCCGAGGTCGGACCGTACGACCAACCCGGTCCCGCCGCCGAGGTAATTGGCCGGCGCGCTGCCGGTGGCCGCCACGAAGCGGCCCGCCAGGTGCTCACCGAGCTGCCGCGAGGGGCCGACGATGGCGGAGGTGTCGGCCGCGCCCGCGGTGACGCGTGCGGGCATGATCACATGGAAGCCGCGGTTGCCGTCGCCCGCACCGTCGGCGTGTACGGACACCGCGGCGTCGGCCTTGGCCTCGTTCCCGGCGCGGGCGCGCTCGTCCACGCACGGGCCGTACGGGCGGTCGCCGTCCTGGGTGAAGACGACCTTGGCGCCCTCGGCCTGGAGGAGGGTACGGGCGCGCCGTGCCACGTCCAGGGTGAAGGACGCCTCGGCGTACCCGTCGTTGGTGGAGGTGCCGGTGGTGTCGCACTCCTTGTGCGCGTTGCCGACGTCCACCTGGCGCGCGATCTCGCGGGTGTGGTCGCGGTTGCGGGGGTTGTGGCCGGGGTCGAGGAGGACGACCTTGCCCTTGAGGCGGGTGCCGGCGCGGTCGCCGGGCCCGGCGTCGTCCCCCTTGCCGTCGTGGCTCCGGCCGCCCGCGGGGTCCCCACCGTCCGCTCTGCCCGCGCCGTCCCCGCCGTGGGTGCCGTCCTTGCCGGGCGGGCCGCCGGGGGAGTCGGGGCTCGCCGCGGGCAGGGCCTTGGGCGGCTTGTCGCCGCCGGGGCCGCTCGTGGACCGCCAGATCAGCCAGCCCGCGGCGCAGGCGGCCAGCAGCGCGGCCAGGACGACGACGAGGGTGCCGCCGAAGCGGCGGCGCGGGGGGAAAGTACTGCCGTTCGACACATCGCGATCGTAGTGGGGGGATCAGTGCCCTTCGCCGGTACGACGCAGGACGTGCAGCGATCCGTGTACCGACATTTCGGTGAAGGCGCCGGATTCCAGGGCGCGGCGGTAGACGCGGTACGGGGCCTGGCCGCCGTCCGCCGGGTCGGCGAAGACGTCATGGATGACGAGCAGCCCGCCGGGCGCGACGTGTGGCGCCCAGCCCTCGTAATCGGCGGTGGCGTGCTCGTCGGTGTGGCCGCCGTCGATGAAGACCAGGCCGACGGGGGTGCCCCAGAGGGCGGCGGCCTGCGGGGAGCGGCCCACCAGGGCGACGACGTGGTCCTCCAGCCCGGCCGCGTGCAGCGTGCGGCGGAAGGCGGGCAGGGTGTCCATCAGGCCGACCTCGGGGTCGACCACGGTCGGGTCGTGGTACTCCCAGCCGGGCTGCTGCTCCTCGCTGCCGCGGTGGTGGTCGACGGTGACGGCCGTCACGCCCGCCGCGCGCGCGGCGTCGGCGAGCAGAATCGTGGAACGCCCGCAATAGGTGCCGACCTCGACGAGCGGCAGCCCCAGTGCCGCCGCCTCGCGGGCGGCCGCGTAAAGGGCCAGTCCTTCGTCGAGCGGCATGAAACCCTTTGCCGCCTGAAACGCGGCGAGTATCTCCGGCTTGGGGGTATTCGCGGCGGCCATGGGGATTCCTCCTCTGTCGTACGGTCACCGGGTGTACGGCGGTGACTCATAACGACGGATCGTACGTGCCGGAATGGGGTACGGAATTCCGGGGCGAATGCGGCGGTGCGAGTGCCCCGGCGGAATGGGGCGGGCGTGCGTGCGGAATGGGGGTGCGGCCGTCCTTCCGGCCCACCCTGTCGGCCCCCGGGAGAGGGCCCGTCTGACCTACCGTCAGGTTGGAACGTGTTCTAGTCTGCCCGGCATGGGCATCGGAATCACACCGGAGCACGGGGAACTGGCCGAGGCGGTACGGGGATGGGCGGCCCGGGCCGCGCCTCCGGAGGAGCTGCGCAAGCTGCTCGACGCCGGGCCCGCCCGGCGCGGCCGCCCCGCGTACTGGGATGAGCTCGCCGCGATGGGCCTGCTCGGACCGCACCTGCCGGAGGAGTGCGGCGGGGGCGGCGGCGAACTGCTCGATCTGGCCGTGGTGTTGGAGGAGGGCGGCCGTGCCGCGCTGCCCGGCCCGTACCTGCCCAGCGTGCTCGCCTCCGAACTGCTGCGGCGCGGCGGCGCTCCGGACCTGGTGCGGGCCCTGGCCACCGGCGAACGCATCGGCGCGGTGGCGCTCGGTGCGGGTACGCTCCGGGCGGCCGGGACGGCGGATGGGTATGTGCTGAACGGCGCCGCGCCGCCCGTCCTCGGCGGCGGTGACGCCGACCTGATCATCCTGGCGGCGGAAGCGGCGCAAGCGGCCGCCCCCGACAACCCGCCCGCAGGCCCGCCCGCCGACTCGCCCACCGCCTCGGCCGACGTGCCGCCGCGCACCCTCTGGTTCGCCGTCGACGCCGACACCCTCTCCATACAGGTGCCGTCCGCCGCCGACCCGACCCGCCCCACCGCGCGCGTGACGGCCGAGGGCGTCACGGTCCCGTCCACGCGGGTGCTGGACATCGACTCCGCCCTCGTAGAGGACCTGGCCGCGGCCCTGTTCGCCGCCGAGGCGTGCGGCACGGCGGACCGGTCGCTGCGCACCGCTGCCGGGCACGCCGCCGTACGGGAGCAGTTCGGGCGGCCGATCGGCCAGTTCCAGGCCGTCAAGCACCTCTGCGCGGACATGCTCGTACGCGTCGAGCAGGCCCGCGCCCTGGCGTGGGACGCGGCGCGTGCGGCGGACGAGGCGCCCGCGACCCGTGGCCTGGTCGCCGCGCTGGCCGCCGCCACGGCCCTGGACGCCGCCTTCACCTGCGCCAAGGACTGCATCCAGGTCCTCGGCGGCATCGGCTTCACCTGGGAGCACGACGCGCATGTGTACCTGCGGCGGGCGACCGTGGCCCGCCAGCTGCTGGGCAGCGGCACCGGGCACCGGCTGCGCGCGGCCGGGTACGGCGCCGGGGGTGCCCGGCGCGAGCTGCGCATGGACCTGCCGGCGGAGCGGTCGCGGGAGGCGGACCGGTACCGCGAGCAGGCCCGTGAGGTGATCGCGAAGGTGCGCGGCTTGGACCCCGGCGCGGTACGCCGCGAGCTGGCGCCCACCGGGTACGCGGCGCCGCACCTGCCCGCCCCGTACGGCCTGGGCGCCGGCCCCGTACAGCAGCTGGCCGTCCAGCGGGAACTGCGGGACGCGGGCGTCAGCGTCAGCGGCCTGGGGATCGCCACCTGGGTCGTACCGTCCCTGATCACCTACGGGACCCCGGAGCAGAAGGAGCGCCACCTGCTGCCGACGCTCCGCGGCGAGACGCTGTGGTGCCAGCTGTTCTCCGAGCCGGAGGCCGGTTCCGACCTGGCGGCGCTGCGCACCCGGGCCGAGCGGGTGGACGGCGGCTGGCGGGTCAACGGCCAGAAGGTGTGGACCTCGGCGGCGCAGTGGGCGGGGTACGGCATCCTGCTCGCGCGGACGGACCCGCAGGCGCCCAAGCACCGGGGTCTGACCTTCTTCCTGGTCGACATGTCGGCACCCGGTATCGAGGTGCGGCCGCTGCGGGAGATCACCGGCGACGCGCTGTTCAGCGAGGTGTACTTCGACGACGTACTGCTGCCCGCGGACGCGGTGGTGGGCGAGGTGGACGACGGCTGGCAGGTGGCCCGGCACACCCTCGGCAACGAACGCGTCCACATGGCCGACCAGGTGACCTTCGACACCGGCCTCGAAGCGCTGATCGAACGGTCCGCCGGGCTGGACGGCGCGGTACGCGAACGGGTGGGCGCGCTGGCCGCCGAGGCGCACGCGCTGGCCTGCATCGGTCTGCGGACGACCCTTCAGCAGGTCGCGGGCCGGGAGCCGGGCGCCGGTGCCAGCATCCGCAAGCTGGTGCAGACCACACACCAGCAGAAGGTCGCCGAGCTGGCACTCGAACTCCTCGGCCCGGACGGCGCGACCGGCGAGGGCGAGGCGGAACGCGCCCTGCACGGCTTCCTGATGTCGCGCTGCCTGACGATCGCGGGCGGTACGACGCAGGTGCAGCTGAACGTCGTGGCGGAACGGCTGCTCGGCCTGCCGAGGGACCCCGAGCCGCGCCCGCTGATCTGACCCCGAGCCGCGCCCGCCGGCCCGGCCCCGGGCGCCACCGACGAGGAGGACGGACATGACCGGCAAGGCGTACATCATCGGCGTGGGCATGACGAAGTTCGAGAAGCCGGAGAGCCGGGAGTGGCAGTACTGGGACATGGCGAAGGAAGCGGGCGGAAAGGCCCTCGCCGACGCCGGAATCCCGTACGGCGACATCGAGCAGGCCGCGGTCGGCTACTGCTACCAGCCCTCCACGGCCGGCCAGCGCGCCGTCTACGAACTGGGCCTGACCGGCATCCCCGTCTACAACGTCAACAACAACTGCGCGACCGGCGCCACCGCGCTGATGATGGCCCGGCAGTTCGTCTCCTCCGGCCTCAACGACTGCGTGCTGGCCCTGGGCTTCGAGAAGATGAAACGCGGCGCGCTCGGCGGCGGCGCGGACAGCGGCGACTTCGCGACCTCCCCGGTGGCCCGCCACTACGGTGTGATGGCCGCCGCCCACGGCTTCGAGATGACCCCGCCCACCGCCCAGATCTTCGGCAACGCCGCGCGCGAGCACATGGACCGGTACGGCACGACGGAACGGCAGCTCGCCGCGGTCGGCGCGAAGAACCACCGGCACTCGGCAGACAACCCGAACGCCCAGTTCCAGGATGTGTACACGGTCGAAGAGATCCTCGCCGCCAGAACCGTCCACCGGCCGCTGACCAAGCTTCAGTGCTCACCGACCTCCGACGGCTCGGCCGCCGCCGTCGTCGCCTCCGCACGCTTCGTACGCGACCACGGCCTGGAAGGCCGGGCGGTGGAGATCGCCGCCCAGGCCATGACCACGGACACACCGGACAGCTTCGCAGCCGGGTCCTGCATCGACGTCGTCGGCCGCCCGATGTCCTGGGCGGCCGCCCGGCAGGCGTACGAGGCGAGCGGACTCGGCATCGAGGACGTGGACGTCATCGAGCTGCACGACTGCTTCTCGGTCAACGAACTGCTGACGTACGAGGCACTGGGCATGTGCGCGGAGGGCGGTTCCGGCAAGCTGGCCGAGGACGGCGCCACGACCCACGGCGGCCGGTGGGTGGTCAACCCGTCCGGCGGCCTGATCTCCAAGGGCCACCCGCTCGGCGCGACAGGCCTGGCACAGACCGCCGAACTGGTGTGGCAGCTGCGTGGCACGGCGGGCGCCCGCCAGGTGCCGGGGGCCCGCGTCGGGCTGGCGCACAACATCGGGCTGGGCGGGGCGGCGGTGGTGACGCTGCTGCGGAGGGGGTGACGGACGCGGTGACGGGCAGGGGGGCTTCGGGCGGAGCCCCGGGCCCTTCGGCCTAGGACCGGTGACCGGCGGCTTCCGGTCCGATATTCCGATGCCGCTGACGCGTGTCAGCTGCAACTATGGAGCCCATGCCCCCGACAGCCACCCCCGCCACGCTGCCCGAAAACACCCGCCGCACCCCGTCGCCCGGCTGGCTGGTGACGCTGCTGGTCTGCGCCGGACAGTTCCTCGTCGTCCTGGACGTCTCGGTCGTCAATGTCGCGCTGCCGAGTATGCGTACCGGCCTCGGGCTCAGCGAGCTGGGGCTGCAGTGGGTCGTCAACGCCTACGTGATCACCTTCGCCGGGTTCATGCTGCTCGGCGGCCGGGTGGCGGACATCTTCGGGCGTAAACGAATATTCGTGGTGGGGCTCACGCTGTTCACCGTCGCCAGCCTGGCGGGCGGCCTGGCGCAGGAGTCGTGGCACCTGATCGCGGCCCGTACGGTCCAGGGCGTCGGCGCGGCGATCCTGTCGCCGGCCACCCTCACCATCCTGACCACCGCGTTCCCCGCGGGCCCGGCGCGCACCCGCGCCATCGCCACCTGGACCGCGGTCGGCGCGGGCGGCGGCGCCGTCGGCGGCCTGGTCGGCGGCGTGCTGACGGAGTATCTGACGTGGCGCTGGGTGCTGCTGATCAACGTGCCCGTCGGCGCGCTGGTGCTGGCCGGCGCGCTGCTGTGGCTCACCGAGAGCCGGCGCGGCGCGGGGCGGCGGCTCGACATTCCGGGCGCGCTCCTGGTGACGGCGGGCCTCGCGCTGGTGGCGTACGGCATCGTGCAGACCGAGTCGGACGGCTGGACCTCGGCGAGCGCGCTGCTGCCGTTGTTGGCGGGCCTGCTGGTGCTCCTGGTGTTCGTGGCCGTCGAGGCCCGTACGAAGGCGCCGCTGATGCCGCTCTCGCTCTTCCGGCTGCGCTCGGTGTACGCGGCGAACAGCGCGATGGTGCTGGCGGGCGCCGCGATGTTCTCCATGTGGTACTTCCTCTCCCTCTACGTGCAGAACGTCCTCGACTACACGCCCCTCGAAGCCGGCCTCTCCTTCATCCCGCACTCGCTGAGCATCGTGCTCGGCTCCAAGATCGGGCCGCGCCTGATGAACCGGGTGGGCGCCAAGTCCCTGGCCGTCACCGGCGCGCTGGTCTCCGCGGCGGGCATGTTCTGGCAGGGGCAGATGGGCGCCGACGGCACCTACCTCGGCACGCTGCTCGGCCCCGGCATCCTGATGGCCTTCGGCGCGGGCCTGACCGCCACCCCGGTCGCCTCCATCGCCACCTCCGGAGCCGCGCCCTCCGACCAGGGCCTGGTCTCCGGGCTGATCAACACCTCGCGGCAGATGGGCGGCGCGCTCGGCCTGTCGATCCTGTCCACGGTCGCGGCCACCCGGATCGCGGCGGGCCACGGCGGCCCGGCGGCGATGGCCGACGGGTACGGCCTCGCCTTCCAGGTCGGCACGGTCATCCTGCTGGCGAGCGTGCTACTGATGGTGCTCGCCCTGCCGCGCCGCCCCGAGGACGCCCACCATGACTGATCCCGCACCCGCCGCGCCCGTCACCGCCCCCTTCCCCGCCTTTCCCGCCACCGGCCGCCGCGTCCTGGTCAGCGGCGCCTCGCGCGGCCTCGGCCGGGCCGTCGCCCACGCCTTCGCCGAGCACGGCGACCGGGTCGCGGTGCACTACGGATCGCGGCGCGCGGACGCCGAGGAAACCCTCGCGTCACTGCCCGGCAGCGGCCACGTCCTGCTCGGCGCCGACCTGGCCGACCCGTCCGGCGCCGCCGCCCTGGCGGGCGCGGCCGTCGAGGCCCTCGGCGGCATCGACGTCCTGGTCAACAACGCCGCCGTGAACACCCCGCACCCGCCCGCGACCACCCCGTACGACGCGTGGACCGCCGCCTGGCAGCAGCATGTCGCGGTCAACCTGCTCGGTACGGCCCACCTCAGCCACGGCGTGGCCCAGGCGATGATCGCGCAGGGCACCGGCGGCCGGATCGTCAACATCGGCTCCCGCGGCGCCTTCCGCGGCGAACCCGACCACCCCGCCTACGGCGCCACCAAGGCCGCCGTGCACGCGCTGGGCCAGTCGCTGGCCGTCGCCCTCGCCCCGTACGGCATCGCGGTGGCCTCCGTGGCCCCCGGTTTCATCGACACGGACCGGGTGGCCCACCGCCTGACCGGCCCCGAAGGCGCGGCGATCCGCGCGCAGAGCCCGTACGGCCGGGTGGCGGCCCCGGAGGAGGTCGCGGCAGCCGTACGGTGGCTGGCCTCCCCCGAGGCCCAGTGGAGCTCGGGCGCGGTACTGGACCTCAACGGGGCGTCGCACTTGCGTACGTGAGCGCCGCCCGGTCCCCGCGCCGGAAGCCTTCCCTCCGGCCGGGTGCGGTGGCACCGTCCGCGGCATGGCGAACATCCCCGCGGATCTTTCGTACACCAAGGACCACGAGTGGGTCCGGGTCAGAGGCGATCAGGTCACCGTCGGCATCACCGACCACGCGCAGCGGCAGCTGGGCGACATCGTCTACGCCGAACTGCCCAAGCAGGGCGAGCGGTTCGAGGCGGGTGACGCGTTCGGCTCGCTGGAGTCGGTCAAGGCCGTCACCGAGGTCTACGTACCGCTGACCGGTACGGTCCTGGTGGTCAACGACACCGTCAACGACGCCCCGGAACAGATCAACGACGAGCCGTACGGCGCGGGCTGGCTGATCGTCCTCCGTCTGACCCGGCAGGCCGAACTCGACGGACTGCTGGACGCGAAGGGCTACGAGAGCCACCTCCAGGAGGAGGCGGGCGGCTGATCCCCGCCCGCGTCCCGTCGCGGCTACAGCCAGCCGTTCTGCCGGGCGGCGCGCGCCGCCTCCATGCGGTTGCGGGTGCCGGTCTTGCCGATGGCGCCGGAGAGGTAGTTGCGCACCGTCGCCTGTGAGAGGTGCAGCTTCCCGGCGATGTCGGCGACGGTCGCCCCGTCCACGGCCGCGGTCAGGACGTCGCGCTCGCGCTGGGTCAGCGGGTTGGGCCCCGCGCTGAGCGCGGCGGCGGCCAGCCCCGGGTCGATGACCCGCTCCCCGGCCAGCACCCGCCGGATCGCCGCCGCCAGGTCCTCCACCGGCCCGTCCTTGACCAGGAACCCGGACGCGCCGGCCTCCATCGCCCGGCGCAGATAGCCGGGCCGCCCGAACGTCGTCACGATCAGCACCTTGCAGGACGGCAGCGCCTCCCGCAGCTCCGCCGCGGCGTCCAGCCCGCTGCGGCCCGGCAGCTCGATGTCCAGCAGCGCGATGTCCGGCCGCGCCTCCAGCGCCGTCCGCACGATCTCGTCCCCGGCCGACACCTGGGCGACGACCTCCATGTCGTCCTCCAGGTTGAGCAGCAGCGCGAGCGCGCCCCGCATCATGCCCTGGTCCTCGGCGAGGAGGACTTTCACACACGCTTCGGCCTGCTCGCCGCCCGGGTTGGTCATGGCACCAGCCTAGTCAGCGCGGTGCCCTGCCCGGGTACGCGGCCGGACGGGGCGGCTCCCGGAGGAACCGCCCCGCCCGGACCCAGGTCGTCAGGCGCGCGCCGCGGTGCTCTCCCGGGCCACCGAGAGGATGTGTCCGCGCAGCCGTTCGATGTACTGACGCAGGCTGTCGTGTGCGGCCTCGGTGTCCGGGTAGCGGCCGGCGAACTGCAGGCCCTCGTGGAGCCGGGTGATCCACGCGCACACCTGGTCGCCGTACGAGACCCGGATCAGCCCGTACGCCTTGCGGTGCTGCCACTGTTCGGAGCCCGGGACGCCGCGCGCGTCGACGAAGGAGACGATCGAGTACAGGTCCGGGGAGGTGGGCCGGAAGTCCGAGCCCAGCAGCCGGAGCACCCGGGCCAGCGGGATCCGGGACAGTGACCGGTTCTCCCGCAAGGAGACCCGGACCATCTGCATGGCGCTGTCGAAGTCCGCCGCCTGCCCTATCGGGATCTCGATCGGCGCGCCGCCCACGTACCAGCCCACGGAGTCCGACCACTGGGACTTCGCCCGGGTGTGGAAGGGCACGACGGTGCGGTACACCTGCCGGCCGCCGAGGTCGCGGACAATCAGGCCGGTGGCCGCGAGGATGCCGATGAAGCTGCCGCCGTACGGGCGGCAGTACTCCTCGAAGGCCGCCGCCGCGGTGTCGTCCACGAGCATCTCGTGCAGGAACTTCTGGGTGGGCAGCGGCCCTTCGGGGGCGAGGCCGAGGTCCAGCGGGAAGTTCGGCAGCTTCCCGTCGCACTGGGCGATGAACTTGCGCCAGCGGGCGACGATCTCGTGGGTGTCGTCGACCTGGTCGGCGTTGCTGCGTTCGGCCGCGCAGAAGTCGACGTAGCTGGCGACGGGGGCGGTGTCCAGGGTGCGGCTTTCGAGGCCGGCCGTGTAGAGCTCGTGGATCTCGGCGGTGATGCGCTGGATCGAGTACGCGTCGACGTTGCTGTGGTCGAACGCCATGTAGACGCTCGTGCTGTCGTCCCGGACGACCGCGGCGAAGATGAAGTTCGGCCAGCTGAGCGCGTCCGCCGCGGCGTCGAAACGATCCTGCAGATGCTGGGTCAGCGCCGCCGCGTCGGGGAAGTCGCCGATCTCCGCGCGGTGCAGCACGACGGCGTCGGCGGCGAGCGTGAATCTTCGCATCTCGTCGTCGGCCCAGCGGAATCCGCTGCGCAGTGTCTCGTGCCGCAGCGTCCAGGTCCGCAGTGCTTCCTGGAGGACGTCGAGGTCGGCCTTGCCCGGCAGGTCGAAGGCGGTGCCGAGCCAGGTCGGTACGAACAGGCCGTCCTGGCGTACCGAGCGCGCCGTACGGACGTGGGACTCCTGGATGTACGCGGGCGGGCGGGTGTCGTGCGGCAGGCTCATGGCGGTCTCGACGACCTCCGGGTGCAGCGTCCATTCCACGAGCCGTCCGGGCCGGATCTCGCAACGCTGGATGTCGGTCATGCGCACGGGGTTCTCCGTTCGTAGGCCCCGGGACTCCGCCGGGGCGTGTCCTAGAGGTTGTCCCGTACGGGGCGGGAGTTATCCCTTGAGGGCGAAGTTGCGGGGCGGAGCGCTGTGGTGCAGTACGGTGCCGTGCTGAGCCGTGCGCGGGAAGGGCTCCTAGCTTCCGGCGCCTTCCGGACCGCTTTCGTCCCGGTCCACCGGCAGCTCCGCCACCAGCCGGAATCCGCGCCGCCCGTCCGGCCCGGTGTCCAGCGTGCCGCCGGCGGTGGCCAGGCGTTCGGTGAGGCCCTTGAGGCCGGTGCCGCCGGTGGCGGGCGGTATCGCGGACGGGGTGGGGCCGTGGCCGTCGTCGGTGATGGTCAGGCGGGCGCGGTCGCCGGCGGCGTCGGTGCGGACCTCGATCTCGCAGCGGGTCGCGCCGCTGTGCCGGACGGTGTTGGTGACGCCTTCGCGTACGACCCAGCCGAGCAGCACGCTGGTCTGCGGGGGCAGCGGCGGGCCGGACTCGCGGACGACGGGTTCGATGCCGGCGGCCTCCAGGGCGGAGCGGGCGCGGTCCAGCTCGGTGCCCAGGCTGCCCTCGCGGTAACCGGTGACGGCTTCGCGGATCTCGGTGAGCGCCTGGCGGCCCACCGCCTCGATGTCGGCGGCCTGGGCCAGCGCCGCGTCGAGGTCGCGCGGCGCGAGCCGCCGTACCGCCTCGGCCTTGACCACGATCACCGACAGGGTGTGGCCGAGCAGGTCGTGCAGGTCGCGGGAGAAGCGCAGGCGCTCCTTCTCCACGGCGGTGCGGGCCAGTTCCTCGCGGGTCGCGTCGAGCTGTTTGACGGTGTCGAAGAGGCTGATGACGGTGGCGGCGACCATGCCGGAGAAGAAGGTGCCGTAGCCGATGGCGGCGGCCATCCAGTGGTCGCCGAAGCGCCGGCCCGCGATGATGCCCGCCGAGCCGCTGAGGACGAGCAGCAGGACGAAGTGGGGCTTGCCGCGGATCGTCCGTACCGCGCCGGAGGCCAGGGACAGGAGCGGGAAGAAGAGCAGCCAGGCGTGGCCGAAGGTGATCGAGATGGCGTAGGTGACGGCGGTCAGGGCGGCGAGCCCGTACACGGGGACGCGAGAGTCGCGGTAGCGGGGGTTGAAGGCCGAGAAGACGACGAAGATGTAGATGGAGTTGAAGGCGAGCAGGCCGAGGCCGGCCAGCCAGGTGTCCTGCGACTTGCCGCTGATGATGTTGGACAGTGCGCCGACGCCCATCAGCAGCCAGGGCAGGAAGGTGTAGCCGCGCGGCCCCTCGCCCTTGGCGGGGCCGCGTCCGCCGCTTTCCCCGGTCCCGGCGCCCTGGTGCGGTTCGATGGGCACGTCGAGCAGGCCGGACCAGCCCGGCGCGGCCGGTTTGCAGGCGCGGGACCGCCGGCCGGGGCCGCGCCCGCTGCCCCGCCCGTCCTGGGTGTTCTGTTCGGTCTGCCGGTTCCTGCGCACGTTCGGTACTGCCTCTTTCCTGTTCCGCGCCGCTGTCAGCGCTCTGCTCGGCCCTGCTCGCGACGCTACCGGCGCCGTCGGCGGCTCCGGCAGACGCGAATGTACGCGGTCGGGGTGGACAAATGTCACGGAGCCGGGCGGGTGGGTGCGGCGCGTCCGCCTGACGGGCCGTCAGGGGTTCCGGGCTGCTGCCGGATCGGCTATACATGGATGCCGTCGGATAGAACGCGTTCTAGAACGGGAAGGCCGGGCCGGTTGCCGTCCCCGCACCGCCCGGACCGCCGGCGCGCACCGCCGACCGCAGGCGACCCCGGCACGGCCGACGGTGCGGACGGCCGGGCCGGGGTCTTCACACCGTGGTGAAGGAGCAGCAGCCCCATGCCCATCGACGCCGCCAAGGCCACCTCCGCCGAGCCGCGGACCACCGAACTCGCCTGGGAGCCGAAGGACGTCCTGCTCTACCACCTCGGCATCGGCGCCGGCGTGCCCGCCATCGACCCCGGTGAGCTGCGCTACACCCTGGAGAGCGCCCTGCACGTGCTGCCCAGCTTCGCCACGGTGGCGGGCGGCGGCATGGCGCTGGCCGGCGGCCTGTCCGCGCCCGGCATCGATGTGGACCTCGCCGCCGTCCTGCACGGCGGCCAGACCATGACCGTGCACCGGCCCCTGCCCGTACGGGGACGGGCCGTGCAGACGTCCACCGTGCCCGCCGTGTACGACAAGGGGAAGGCCGCGGTCATCGTGCTGCGCTCCGAGACGGCCGACGACGACGGGCCGCTGTGGACGTGCGACACGCAGATCTTCGTCAAGGGGGAGGGCGGCTTCGGCGGGGAGCGGGGCCCGTCCGGCCGGCGGGAACTTCCCGAGCGCGCGCCGGACCGTACCGTCGAGCGGCACGTACGGGAGGACCAGGCGCTGCTCTACCGCCTGTCCGGCGACTGGAACCCGCTGCACGCCGACCCCGAGTTCGCCAAGCTGGCCGGCTTCGACCGGCCGATCCTGCACGGGCTGTGCACCTACGGCATCACGCTGAAGGCGGTGGTGGACGAGGTGCTGGACGGCGACGTGGCGCGCGTCGCCGCGTACACGACCCGGTTCGCGGGGGTGGTCTTCCCCGGCGAGACGCTGCGCGTGCGCATGTGGCAGGAGCCGGAGCGGGTCCTGGTGTCGGTCACGGCGGCCGACCGCGAGGACGCGCCGGTCCTGGCGGGCACGGTCGTCGGCACCGTCCCGAACGGCGGGTGAGGGCCCCGTCGTCCAGCGCTCGGCCATCCGATCCGCCGCCCCGCGAAGGGAGCGCACCATGCGCGCAGCGATACAGCACCAGACAGGGCAGGAGAAGCTGGAAGTCCTCGACGGGGTCGAGGCGGTGGGGTTCGGGCCGGGGAAGGTGCGCATCCGCATCCGGGCGACCGGGCTGTGCCACTCCGACCTGTCCGCGATGAGCGGGGTGCTGCCGCAGCCCGCCCCGTTCGTCCCCGGGCACGAGGGCGCGGGCGAGATCGTGGAGGTGGGGGACGGCGTCCAGGGGCTCGCGGCGGGGGACCGGGTGCTGATGTGCTGGCTGCCCGCCTGCGGTACGTGTCCGTCCTGCAAGCGCGGTCAGCGGCACCTGTGCCTGGCCGGGTTCATGAACGCCGGCACCCCCAACTTCCGGCGGCCCGGCGCCGACCCGTCCGACGTCTTCGGCTTCGCGGGCACCGGCACCTTCGCCGAGGAGGTGGTGGTCGCCGCCAACTGCGCCGTACCGATCCCGGACGATGTGCCGTACGGGATCGCGGCGCTGATCGGATGCGGGGTGACGACGGGGCTGGGGGCCGCGATGAACACCGCGCGGGTGGCGCCCGGCGCGTCGGTCGCGGTGATCGGCTGCGGCGGGGTCGGCATCTCGGCCGTGCAGGGCGCGCGGGTGTGCGGCGCGGCGCAGATCGTCGCGGTGGACCCGGTGGCCACGCGGCGCGAGGCGGCGCTGCGCTTCGGGGCCACCGAAGCGGTGGCCCCGGAGGAGCTGGCCGACGCGCGGCAGCGGATCACCGGCGGCGAGGGCTTCGACTATGTCTTCGAGGTGGTCGGCAGGTCCGCCACCGCCCGCACCGCCTACGAGGCGACACGGCGCGGCGGCACGCTCTGCATCGTCGGTGCCGGGGCGATGGACGACCACTTCCAGGTCAACATGTTCGAGCTGTTCTTCGACGAGAAGCGCATCCTGCCGTCGCTGTACGGGGGCCAGGACACGCTGCGCTCCTACGAGCGGGCGATCGCGCTGTGGCGGGCGGGCCGGATCGACCTGGCGGGGCTGATCACCCACCGGGTCCGGCTCTCCGAGATCAACGATGCGCTGGAGCAGATGCGTACCGGTACGGCCCTGCGTACGTGCATCGAGATGTGAGACGGCCGTCCCTGTGTGGCGGCCCGGCCCCGACGGACGAGAGGAAGCCGAGAACGTGAGTGCTCCCACCGAACGGCCGCTCGACGGCCTGACCGCGATCGTCACCGGGGCGGGCCGCGGCCTGGGCCGGGCGGAGGCGCTGGAACTCGCCCGGCTCGGCGCGGCCGTCGTCGTCAACGACCACGGCCGGCCCGGCCGGGACGGCTCCGGCGCGGCGTCGGCGGGCCCGGCCGAGGAGACCGCCGCCGAGATCCGCGCGGCGGGCGGCGAGGCCGTCGCGCACGCCGGTGACGTCGCCGACCACGAGACGGCCCGCGGCCTGGTCCAGCAGGCCGTCGACCGCTGGGGCAAGCTGGACATCCTGGTCAACAACGCGGGCATCCTGCGCGACCGGATGGTGTTCTCCATGACGGAGGACGAGTGGGACTCGGTGATCCGCGTCCACCTCAAGGGTCACTTCAACACCACGCGCTTCGCCGCCGCCCACTGGCGCGAGCGCTCCAAGGCCGCCGGTGCCGCCGTGTACGGGCGGCTCGTCAACACCTCGTCCGAGGCGTTCCTCGCGGGCTCGGCGGGCCAGCCCAACTATGCGGCGGCCAAGGGCGGCATCGTCGGCCTCACCACGTCGTCGGCGCTCGCGCTGGCCAAGTACGGGGTCACCGCCAACGCCATCTGCCCGCGCGCCCGTACGCGGATGACCGAGGACGTCTTCGCCGGGTTCGAAGTGCCGGGGGAGGGGGCCCTCGACGCGCTGGCCCCCGAGCACGTCGCGCCCCTGGTCGGCTATCTGGCCTCGCCCGCGGCGGCGCGGGTCAACGGTCAACTGCTCGTGGTGCACGGCGGGATGGTCGCGGTGGTCGAACGGCCCAGGGTGGCCGCGCAGTTCGACACCGCGAAGGACGCGTTCACGTACGCGGAGCTGGACGGCGTACTGACGCCGTACTACGCGGAACGCCCGCCGGAGGAGACGTTCGCGGCGGCGGAGGTGCTCGCCCTCAAGCGGCGCTGAGGCCCTGGTACCAGACACGGCGACGGCCGTGGCTTCCGTACCCCTGACCGGGCAGTACGGGAGCCACGGCCGTCGTGCGGGGCGCGGCCCGGGGCGGTCCCCCCCCCGGGGGGCTCAGGCGTCCTGCGTCTGCTTGCTCCGGCGGTGCCGGCCGTTCGGGGACGCGTCGGCGTCCTCCGAGGCGGCCGGACCGCGGTGCCTGCCGGCGCCTGCCGCCGCCGCGGCGGCCCGGTCGGCGTCCTGCGGGCGCGCCTGGGTCGTATCGGTTCGGGCTTCGGACATGAGAGGAGTCACTCCGTCGGATCGCTTGCGGCTGTACGCGTCGGGACCTCTCCCAGCGGCAGCTGGGATGTGCCGCGGCACCTGCCGTCGGTGGCCGGCCGACCGGCCGCGCAGCCCCCGCCCGATACTAACGAAGCGAAAGATCTTGCTCTACCGGGCCTCCCGGGCCGCCAGCGGCGCCTGTTGCAGTGGCACCGGTCTGCACGGAGAGGGATGCGCGGACGCGCCGTACGGTTCCTGGGTCACGGGTTCCACTTGTGAGGATGCTGTGGAGGCAGCGGGCGGTGGTGGCTGCGTATGCACGTACATCGACGGGGGAGTTGAGGGGACTCGTACCCATCGTGCGGTTCTGACCGGAAAGCCGGCGGACGTACGGTCCCCGGCGGGAAGAACCAGGGCGGAAGCGTGCGCGGCGGACGCGTCCGCACCACCCCCGGCCCCGGCGGACGGACCGCACGGCTCGGCCTCCGGATACGGCGCACCCGTGGCGGACGCCGGCAGCCGGGCCACCCCGCACGGCACCGCCGGCGTCTCGTACGGCAGCCGCAGCTCGCCGTCCGGCGTCCACAGCCCGGTGCCCGCCAGCCAGCCACGCGGTGGCGGCAACTGCCGCAGCCGGCGTTCCGCGGGCCGCCACACGCCCAGCCAGGTGCCGGCGGCCGCGTCGATACGGAACGCCACCGCACTGCTCTCCGGCGCCAGCGCCTGGCCCGACTGCACGGCGAACGGCCGGAGCGCGGCGTCCGGCAGCCGCAGGCACTCCGGGAAGCGCACCGGCAGCGCGCTGCCCAGCACGCCCCAGCCCAGCCGGTCGTGCCCGGCCGCGTCCGACCGCAGCACCAGCAGGCCGCTGTCCGGGTCGGCCAGCAGCAGCCGGTCGTTGCTCTCCTCGGTGATCTGGAGCAGCGGGCTGACCTCGCCGCCGCGCTCCAGGTCGACCACCACCGTCTTCGTGCGCCCGCCCAGCTCCTGGTCGAGGGCCAGCAGCCGGCCCGTACGGTCCAGCCAGACGCCGCCCGCGCAGCGCCCCTCGATCTCGGCGACGCAGGCGGGCACGGAGCGCGCCCGGCCGGGCACGGTGGACTGCCGTCCGTCGTGCACCAGCCACAGGACGGTGGAGTGCCCGCCCGGCGCCAGTGCGTACGCCCGCGCGCCGCAGGGCGCGGCCGGCAGCAGCGTCAGCTCCGCGGCCTCCACCGCGCCGAGCGGCAGTTCGCCGGTGCCGGGGCCGGTCGGGTACAGCAGGCCGAGCGCGTGCCGGTCCGCGACCCGGCGCCGGATCAGGACCCGGCCGTCCACCAGGGGCAGCAGCCCGGTGCCCGGCTCCTCCGGTCGGCGGCCGGGCAGCGGGACCGTGTACGGCTCGGGCCCCGCCAGCGTCCAGCGCTCGGGGTACCAGCTCCCGGTGCTCTCGTGCCGCGCGAGCCGGGCGGCGTAGGAGCCGTCGGCGGCGATCGTCAGCGCCGCGCTGTGCTGCCGGGTGTCCGGCGTCGCGGCATCCTCGGTGACACAGGCTGTCATCGAGTGCTCACCTCCAGTCAGTGCGGTCGAAGCTAGTTTTCGCACTCTCAAACGAGCAGCGAAGGTTGCGGCACTTCACGCAAATGAGTGGCGGATGTCCGGTTCGCCTGAGACGTGGGGGGAGCTTGTGCCTCCTGAAGCGGGGCGGGGGCGGCGGTGGAAGCGGCCGTGGCGCCGGGCCGCCCCGGGGTCCGGGGGCCCGCCGTACGCCCCGGTGGCCATGGCGCTCCCGCCCGGCCGGGCCGCCGCCCGAAGCGGCCCGGCATACCGGTACGGCTGGGAGGTAACCTTCCACCCGTGCCCGTACTGTCTGAAGTCCTCGCCGCGCTCGACGCCCTCTGGCCCCCCGAGCGGGCCGAATCGTGGGACGCCGTCGGCACGGTCTGCGGTGATCCGGACGCCGAGGTGCGCCGGGTCCTGTTCGCCGTCGACCCCGTGCGGGAGACCGCCGACGAGGCGGTCCGGATCGGCGCCGACCTGCTGGTCACGCACCACCCGCTCTACCTGCGCGGTACGACCACGGTCGCGGCCGGCACCTTCAAGGGCCGCGTCGTGCACACGCTGATCAAGAACGACATCGCGCTGCACGTCGCGCACACCAACGCCGACACTGCCGACCCCGGCGTCTCCGACGCCCTGGCCGGCGCCCTGGACCTGCGCGTCCTGCGTCCGCTGGTGCCGGACGCCACGGACCCCCACGGCCGCCGCGGCCTGGGCCGGATCTGCGAGCTGCCGCACCCGATGACGCTCGCGGAGTTCGGCCCGTACGCCGCCGCCCGGCTGCCCGCCACCGCGCAGGGCGTCCGGATCGCCGGCGACCCGGACCGTACGATCCGCACGGTCGCCGTCTCCGGCGGCTCCGGCGACAGCCTCTTCGACGACGTACGGGCGGCCGGTGTGGACGCGTTCCTCACCGCCGACCTGCGCCACCACCCCGCCTCCGAGGCGACCCAGAAGAGCCCGCTGGCGCTGCTGGACGCCGCCCACTGGGCCACCGAGTGGCCCTGGTGCGAGCAGGCCGCGGCCCAGCTCGACGAGATTTCCGACCGGCACGGCTGGAACCTGCGCACCCACGTGTCGCGCACGGTCACCGACCCCTGGACCGCCCACGCGGCGTCCGACGCCCGCACGACCCCGACGAATACATCAGGAGCCCCCCGCTGAACGCCGCGCCCGCCGACCAGATCCGCCTCCTCGACGTCCAGGCCCTGGACGTGAGGCTCAGCCAGCTCGCGCACAAGCGCAAGAACCTCCCCGAGCTGGCCGAGATCCAGACCCTGGAAGGCGACCTCACCCAGCAGCGCGACCTGCTCGTCGCCGCGCAGACCGAGGAGAGCGACACCACCCGCGAGCAGACCAAGGCGGAGCAGGACGTGGACCAGGTGCGCCAGCGCGCCGCCCGCGACCAGCAGCGCCTGGACTCCGGTGCCATCACCTCACCCAAGGACCTGGAGAACCTCCAGAAGGAGATCGCCTCCCTCGCCAAGCGCCAGGGCGACCTGGAGGACGTCGTCCTGGAGGTCATGGAGCGCCGCGAGTCCGCCCAGGAGCGGGTCGCCGAGCTGACCGGGCGCGTGGAGTCCGTCCAGGCCAAGGTCAGCGACGCCACCGCCCGCCGGGACGCCGCCTGGGGCGAGATCGACGCCGAGGCCGACACGGTCCGCAAGGAGCGCGAGCTGACCGTTGCCGACATCCCGGCCGACCTGCTCAAGCTCTACGACCGGCTGCGCGAGAAGCAGGGCGGCCTCGGTGCCGCCCGCCTCTTCCAGCGCCGCTGCGAGGGCTGCCGCCTGGAGCTGGACATCACCGAGCTGAACGACGTGCGCACCGCGCCCGCTGACAAGGTCGTGCGCTGCGAGAACTGCAGCCGCATCCTGGTGCGCACGCCCGACTCGGGCCTGTAGTCCGTGTCCCGTACGTTCATCGTCGAGGCCGATGGCGGGTCCCGGGGCAACCCGGGGCCCGCGGGCTACGGCGCGGTCGTCATCGACCCGGAGACCGGGCAGGCGCTCGCGGAGGCCGCCGAGTACATCGGCACGGCGACCAACAACGTCGCCGAGTACCGCGGCCTGCTGGCCGGGCTGCGGGCCGCGCACGCGCTGGACCCGGAGGCGGAGATCCGGGTCCGGATGGACTCCAAGCTGGTCGTCGAGCAGATGTCGGGCCGCTGGAAGATCAAGCACCCGGACATGCGGCCGCTGGCGGCACAGGCGCGGAGCATCTTCCCGCCCTCGCAGGTGACGTACGAGTGGATTCCGCGCGAGCGGAACAAGCACGCCGACCGGCTCGCCAACGAGGCGATGGACGCGGGCAAGGCGGGCCGCCAGTGGGAGCCGCGGGACTCGCGCGCCGAACTCGACGCGGGCGGCCCCGCGCGCAGCGCAGCGGCCCGCGCGGCCGACGCGGCGGCCGAAGCCGCGGAGGCCGGGCCGGACACCGCGCCGAAGGTGTCGCCGGCCGGCTGGGCGCCCGCCGACCTGGGCGCGCCGACCACCCTCGTCCTGCTGCGGCACGGCGAGACCGCGCTGACCCCGCAGAAGCGGTTCTCCGGCAGCGGCGGCTCCGACCCGGAGCTGTCCGGGGCCGGCCACCGGCAGGCCGAAGCGGTCGCCGCGGCGCTCGCCGCCCGCGGCACCGTCCAGGCCGTCGTCAGCTCGCCCCTCAAGCGCTGCCGGCAGACGGCCGAGACCGTCGCGGCCCGCCTCGGCCTGGACGTACGGGTCGAGGAAGGCCTGCGGGAGACCGACTTCGGCGCCTGGGAGGGTCTGACCTTCGGCGAGGTCCAGGAACGCCACCCCGAAGATCTCGCCGCCTGGCTCGGGTCCGCCAAGGCCGCGCCCACCGGCGGCGAGTCGTTCGCCTCCGTCGCCCGCCGCGTCGCCCTCTCCCGCGACAAGCTGCTGGCCCGGTACGCGGGCCGTACGGTGCTGGTGGTCACCCACGTCACCCCGGTCAAGACGCTGGTACGGCTGGCCCTCGGCGCCCCGCCGGAGTCGCTGTTCCGTATGGAACTCTCCGCCGCGTCGCTGTCGGCCGTCGCGTACTACACCGACGGGAACGCGTCGGTACGGCTGCTGAACGAGACGGCGCATCTGCGCTGAGGGACCGGGGCGCCCGCCGGGGGCCGGGATTCCGGTTCCGGGCTCCGGTCCCCGCCCGTACGCCTGAACGTACGCCGGCCCATACGCCCGCCCGTATGCCCGCCCGTACGCCCGCAAAGGCTGCGGGCGGGTTTCCGTATCACCGGTCAGGATTCTCCGGCCCGTTTCCGGTCGAGGTTCCCCACTTTTCCAGCCCTTCCTTCTGGCGTGATTCCTGCGCTTTTCGCCGGTGCGGCGCCGGATCGCGCGGCTGGCTTGTTTGGTTCCTTGTACCGCGCACACCGGTTTCCTAACGTCGCTCGCACACCGGGGCGCGATCGGCGCCTTTTCCCCGCCGCATGCGTGAATTCCGCATGCCTGTACGGAGGTTGGTATGCCCAGCGAGTACACCGGACCCGTCGAGATTTCCCCGTCCGTGGCGGAAGCCAACCGGAAGGCCGCGGAGCGCCTACGGGAGCGCGGTTCGCAGGACTTCGAGGACGCGCAGCGGGGGCTGCTGGCGGTGCCGGACGTACCGACGGTCTACTCCCGGTCGGACAGCGGCAAGGAGGTGTGGAGCTTCGCCGCGTACGACTTCCTCACCGACGGCGAGGAGCAGGCACCTCCGACGGTCGACCCGAGCCTGTGGCGCCAGGGGATGCTCACCGCGACGGCCGGCCTGTTCCAGGTCGTCTCCGACGCGCGGAGGGCCGTCCACCAGGTGCGCGGCTACGACCTGTCCAACATGACGATCATCGAGGGAGACGGCGGGATCATCGTCATCGACCCGCTGGCCTGCTACGAGACCGCGCAGGCGGCCCTGAAGCTGTACCGCGAGAGCACCGGGAACCGGAACCCGATCCGTGCGCTGATCTACACCCACAGCCACGTCGACCACTTCGGCGGCGCCCGCGGCCTGTTCGCCGAGCACAACGACGAGATCCCCGCAGGCCTCCCGGTCATCGCGCCCGACGGGTTCCTGGAGCACGCCGTCAGCGAGAACGTCTACGCGGGCCCGGCGATGCAGCGCCGCGCCGGGTACATGTACGCGGCGGAACTGGACAAGAGCCCGTACGCGCAGGTCGGTTCGGGCCTGGGGCTGACCGTCTCCACCGGCGAGGTCACCCTGCTGCCGCCGACCGACTACATCGGCAGCGCCCAGGCCGTCACCAGCGACGACTGGTCGCCCGCCGACGTCATTCCGTGGCGGGCGGGGCTGCACCGCCGCGTCATCGACGGTGTACGGCTGCTCTTCCAGCTGACGCCCGGCACCGAGGCGCCCGCGGAGATGAACATCTACCTCCCCGAACTCCGGGCCCTGTGCATGGCCGAGAACGCCACCCACACCCTGCACAACATCCTCAGCCTGCGCGGCGCCCAGGTACGGGACGCGCACGCCTGGGCGAAATACCTCACCGACGCGATCCAGACCTTCGGCGAGTACACCGAAGTGGAATTCGCCTCGCACCACTGGCCGCGCTGGGGTAAGGAGAGCATCCTTGAATTCCTCAGCAATCAGCGGGACATGTACGCGTACCTCAACGACCAGACGCTGCGGCTCATCAACCGCGGATACACGGGCATCGAGATCGCCGAGAAACTCCAGCACCTCCCCGCCGGTCTCGCCGAGCACTGGTACAACCAGGGCTACTACGGCTCGCTCAGCCACAACTTCAAGGCCGTGTACCAGCGTTACATGGGCTGGTTCGACGGAAATCCCGCCCACCTGTGGAACCTGCCGCCGACGGAGGCCGGAACGCGGTACGTGGCGGCGATGGGCGGCGCCGAAGCCGTCGTACGGAAGGCGCAAGAGACGTACGACGGGCACGAGGGCGACCCGGACGCGTACCGCTGGGTCGTGGAACTGCTCAACCACGTCATCTTCGCCGACCCCGCCACCGTCTCCGAAAAGGCCGTGCAGGATGCCAAGGCCCTCCAGGTAAAGGCCTTCACCCAGCTCGGCTACGGCGCCGGGAACGGCCCGTGGCGCAACTTCTTCCTGACCGGCGCGGACGAACTGCGCCACGGCCCGCAGGAGCCCACCAGCAAGGGCGCCCCCGACCTGGTCCGCAGCATGACCCTGGAGCAGGTCTTCGCGGCGATGGCCCGCAGCGTGGACGGGCCGGCGGCGGCACGGGAACAGCGCGCCGCGATCGTCCTCCAGTGGCAGTTCACGGACACCGGCCAGGAGTGCACCACCACACTGCGCAACGGCGTCCTGGTGTACGTGGACGGCAAGGACCTGTACGCGGGCAAGCCGCAGGCCACCATCATCCTGACCAGGGCGGCCTTCGACTCGCTCCTCCTCGAAGGCCCGCTGTTCCAGCGGAACTTCGACGCGGCGGTGAAGGCGGGCAACCTCCGCGTCGACGACCAGCCGGCGGCGGACACCGTCTTCGGCTACCTGACGGTGCCGGACCCGTCGTTCCCGATCGTCACGCCGTAGCATCCGCCCGCCCGCCCGCCCGCCCGCCCGGCCGCGTGGTCGCCTCAGCGCCTCAGCGCAACGACGCGGCCTCGCGGGCCAGTTCCTCGACCCGTCCCCAGTTCTTGGCGCGCAGTGCGTCGCCCGGCAGCATCCACGTACCGCCCACGCAGCCCACGTTCGGCAGCGCCAGGTAGTCGGGGGCCGAGTTCAGGCCGATGCCGCCGGTCGGACAGAACCGGGCGTGGGGGAGCGGCGAGGCGAGGGACTTCAGGTACGCCGTGCCGCCCGCGGCCTCCGCGGGGAAGAACTTCATCTCGGTCACGCCCTCGTCGAGCAGCGTCACCACCTCCGACGCCGTCGAGACACCCGGCAGGAACGGCAGGCCGCAGGACTTCATCGCGGCCAGCAGCCGCGGCGACCACCCCGGGCTGACGAGGAAGCGGGCGCCCGCCGCGACCGCCGTGTCCACGTGCCCGGGGGTCAGGACCGTCCCGGCGCCGACGACCGCTTCCGGGACCGCGTCGGCGATGGCCCGTATCGCCTCCGGGGCGGCCGCCGTGCGCAGCGTCACCTCGATGGCGGGCAGTCCGCCTGCCACCAGCGCGCGGGCGAGCGGGACGGCGTCGGCCGCGTCGTCGAGGACCACGACCGGGATCACGGGGGCGAGGCCCAGCACGGAGGGCGGGGCGGCGGGGGAGGGGGCAGCGCTAGTCACGGGCCCATAGTGCGCCCGTCCTTCAACATCCGCAACGATCGTTGCAAATATTGCAACGCCTGTCGATTCTCGCCCTTCTACAGCTCCTTCACCACCACATCGACCGCCCACGCCTTGCCCGCCTTCGCCGGCGCCTCGGCCTCCACCACGTACCCGAGGTCACCCAGCGCCTCGACCAGCTCCGCGGGGCCCTCCGGCGCGCGCCCCGCCGTCAGCAGGTCACGGACCAGCCGCCCCTTCGTCGCCTTGTTGAAGTGGCTGACCACCGACCGCTTCTCGACACCGTCCACGGTCTTCGACTGGAGCACCCGCACCGTCGCCGTACGGCCCGCGACCTCGCCCTTGGGCTTCCAGGCCGTCGCATACGCCGCCGACCGCAGGTCCAGGACCAGCCCGTCCCCGGCGGCCGCGGGCAGCACCTCGGCCATCGGCGCACGCCAGTACGCGCCCAGCGCGCCCAGACCCGGCAGCCTGACCCCCATCGAGCAGCGGTACGACGGAATGCGGTCGCCGACCCGTACCGCGCCCCACAGCCCCGAGAACACCAGCAGCGACGACTCGGCCCGCCGCCGCGCCTGCGCGTCCAGCGTCGCGAGCCCCAGCGCGTCGTACAGCACGCCCGTGTAGATCTCCCCGGCCGGCCGCGTCCCGGCCTCGCGCAGCCCCGCGTTCTTGGCGATCTCCCCCCGGAGACCGTCGCTCAGCCCCAGGACCTCCTGCGCCTTCGTCTCGTCCGCCGCGCACAGCCCGACCAGCTCTTCGAGAACCGCCTCCCGCGCCGGGCCCAGCCCGGGCAGCGACAGCGCCCCCAGGTCCAACGGCTTCCCGCCCCCGGACGCGGCCTTCCCTTCGGACGGCGGCAACAACACGAGCACGCGCTTCTCCTTACCCTTCTGTGCACTGGCCCCGCCACTTTACGGTTCGGGCCGGGGCGGACCGCACGGTGTGGGCGGGCGGCCCGGGCGGCGGGGCGGCCCGACTGCGAGGGGCCTCCGGCCCTGAGCCGCTCCCCCTCCCCCTCCCGCCTCCCCACCCTGACGTGCCCCCGCCCCCCAACCCCCCTACGCTCAAAAACATGCCCCGCCGCCACCTCCGCGTGACCGCCGCAGCCGAGGCCCCCGTGCGGGCCGCGCTGCGGGAGCTGCGGACGCGGCTGGACGTCCCGCAGACCTTTCCGCTGTCCGCGCAGGCCGAGGCGGACAGTGCCGCGCGCTGGCCGCACCCGCCCGCCGACACGGCCGCCACCGACGCGACCGACATCCCCCTGTTCACCGTCGACCCGCCCGGCTCCATGGACCTCGACCAGGCGATGTACCTGTCCCGGCGCCCCGGCGGCGGCTTCCGCGTCGACTACGCCATCGCCGACGTGGCCTCCTTCGTCACCCCCGGCGGCGCCCTGGACGCCGAGGCGCACCGCCGCGTGACGACCCTCTACTTCCCCGACGGGCACATCCCCCTGCACCCGCCCGTCCTCGGCGAGGGCGCCGCGAGCCTGCTGCCCGACGAGGACCGCCCCGCCGTCCTGTGGCGGCTCGACCTCGACGCGGACGGCGCGCTGCGCTCGACCGACGTGCGCCGCGCCCTCGTCCGCTCGCGGGCCCGGCTGGACTACGAGGGCGTACAGCGCGCCATCGACACCGGCGCCGCCGAGGAGCCGCTGGCCCTCCTCCGCACGATCGGCCGCCTGCGCGAAGACCTGGAGGCCGCCCGCGGCGGCATCTCCCTCAACGTCCCCGAACAGGAGATCATCGAGCACCCGGACGGCTACACCCTCGCCTACCGCGCGCCCCGCCCCGCCGACGCCTGGAACGCCCAGATCTCCCTGCTCACCGGCATGGCCGCGGCCGAGCTGATGCTCGCCTCCGGCACCGGCGTCCTGCGTACGCTCCCCACCGCCCCGGACGGCGCGGTCGCCCGCCTGCGCCGCACCGCCCGCGCCCTGGGCGTCGACTGGCCGCCCCACACCTCGTACGCCGCCCTCGTCCGCACCCTCGACCCCTCCCGCGCCCCGCACGCCGCCTTCCTCCAGGACTGCACGGCCCTGCTGCGCGGCGCCGGCTACACCGTCTTCGACGGCGATCCGCCCGCCCCGGAACACGCCCGGCACGCCGCCGTCGCCGCCCCGTACGCCCACGTCACCGCACCGCTGCGCCGCCTCGCCGACCGTTACGGCGCCGAACTGTGCCTGGCCGCGGCGGCGGGCAAGGAAGCGCCGGACTGGGTCCGTACGGCACTGCCCGCACTGCCCGGCGAGATGACGGAGGGCGGCCGCCGGGCCGGGCGGGTCGAGCGGGAGTGCGTCGACCTCGTCGAGGCGGCCCTGATGCAGGACCGGCTCGGCGAGGTCTTCGACGGGTACGTGGTCGATGTCCACGACACCCGGCCGGACCGGGGCACGGTGCACCTGGACGACCCGGCGGTGATCGGCCGCGTCGACGGCGGCGAAGCGGTCCCGGAGCTGCCGCTGGGCCGGAGCCTGCGGGTCCGCCTCACCGAAGCCGACCCCGGCCACGCCCCCGTCCGCTTCACACCGGTGTGACCACGCCCTGCCCCTTCACCGCCGCCAGCTGCTCCCTGATGGCGGCGACCGCTTCCCGCCCCTCGTCCGCGTGGAACCGCACGGTACGGACCTTCAATCGCTGCCCCAGCAGCTTCACGGCGGTGACCGGCTCGCTCAGCTCAACGGTCACACAGGTCTGCGCCGCCACCGCCAGCTCCAGCACCCCATTCCGTTCCTGGGCCTCCCGCCCGGCCGTCTCCGTCTTGGGGAAACGCAGGTCGTAACGGACGGACGCGATCCGCTCCAGCGGTATCCACACATCCATCCGCGCACCGGCGCGGACCCGCAGCCCGCGGGGCCCCACGACGTGCGGCCGGGTCACGGCGGCGGCCTGGAGGCCCACCACCATCAGCACCGTGTAGACGTCCAGCACCAGCATGATCCAGTGCGCGACCGGATTCTTCGCGAGCAGAAACGCGACGCCGACCGCCTCCACGACGCACACGAACATGAATCCATACAGCATCGGCGCCTGCGCCCGCGCGTACCCGAGCTCCCGCTCCCCGGCCCCCACACCGTCCCGCCGCCGCGCCACCCACAGCCCCAGACTGGCCATCCACCGCCCTTCATGAGCCAGCAGCAGCCGCCCGGCCCCCGCTCCGGCCCCGCTCCCGACGGTCCCCTCACCCATGCCCCCGCTCCCTTCCACCTTCTCCAGCCCCACCCTGCGCCTCCATCTCCCCCATCTCCTCCATCTCCCTCTCCCCGCGATCCAACGCCAGACAAATCGCCCGCCGTACGGCCTCCTCCTGCGCCGGTGCGAAGCCCGCGAAGTCCGCGAAGTACGAATCCAGGAACTTGGCCGGCGCCCGCGCCCCACGCCCCGCAGGTTCCGCCCGCTCCAGGCCCTCCAGCCCGCGCAGCTCCGCCTTCAGCCCGTCCGGGATGCTCGCGGCGAGGGCGCGGGCCGCCTCCTCCACCCGCGGATCACCGGGTTCCGCCGCGGTCAGCCCGTCCAGCAACGCGTAGACCTCGTAAGCCCGTTCCATGGCCCCCGGCGACGTGAGCGCGTCGCTCATCACCGACATCACCCGCTGCCCGCCCTCCTCCCCGGAAGCCGTCTCCAGCAGCGACAGGAACTCCCGCTCTTTGACCGCCATCGCGGGCTCCGGCCCCGGCAACCCGGCGGAAACCCGCTTCATCTCGCCGGCCAGCGCCGCCAGCTGCTCCGAGTACGGCCCCTCGTACGGCAGCTCCCCGTTCTCCCGGACCTCCCGCAGCAGCGCCCCGAGCCGCTCCCGTCGGCCGCGGATCTCCTCCTGCCGCGCCAGGTCCGCGTCCAGCTCGGCGAGCACCTCCTGCAGATCCCGCCCGGCGTCGTCCGCGAGCACGTCGCGCACCTCGCCCAGCCCGATCCCCAGCTCCGTCAGCCGCCGCACCCGCGCCAGCATCACCGCGTCGCGCAGCCCGTACTCCCGGTACCGGTTCGCCCTGCGTTCGGGCTCCGGGAGCAGTCCGAGGTGGTGGTAGTGCCGTACGGTCCGGGTGGTGACGCCGACCAGCGCCGCGAGCTCTCCGATCCTCATACGGCCAGTAGAAACGTTGCCGCTACGACAAGGTCAAGCCTCAGCCGGCCGGGAGGTACCATGGTCCGCACGGCGGACGAGCCGGCCGGACGGCCGCGTGGGGATGCACCGCATCCCCCCGAGGAACGTCCGGGCTCCACAGGGCAGGGTGGTGGGTAACGCCCACCCGGGGTGACCCGCGGGACAGTGCCACAGAAAGCAAACCGCCGAGGACTCCGGTCCTCGGTAAGGGTGAAACGGTGGTGTAAGAGACCACCAGCCTCCGAGGTGACTCGGAGGGCTAGGTAAACCCCACCCGGAGCAAGGTCAAGAGGAAACACCCCGGTGTTTCTGCGCGGACGACCGAGGGCTGCCCGCCCGAGTCCGCGGGTAGACCGCACGAGGCTGCCGGCAACGGCAGCCCTAGATGGATGGCCGTCTCCCGACGGGCCGCAAGGCCCTTCGGTGACAAAACCCGGCGTATAGGTCGACTCGTCCGCTGCCCAGCCGTCACAAGGCCCTCCGACCTGGCAGAACGCCAGACCGGAGGGCCCTCCGGCTTCGGACTGTCCGGGGTGCGACTACCCCCTTCGCGGTGCTGGTCGGCCTTGCGCAGCATCCGCCACCGGTTCACCCGAGAACGAATCGAGCCCCCAGCCGTCTGGCCCGGCGTTGCTGGATCGCAGAACGGACGGCCCGTCGCGTCAGACGGTTTTGACGGAGCCGCCGTCGCTCAGCAGGTCCGTACCGGACAGGCCGGACGCCAGTGGTGAGGCGAGGAAGGTGACGGGCCCGGCGTGCGCATCCGGGCGCTGTTGGAGGAGATGTTGACCAGGACAGCGGAGAGGGCCAAGCCGGCGGCTTCCTGTCCTTGGCAGGTCGGCCGCGACGGCCGGTCGGATCACGCCGTCCGGCCGTGCGGTGTCCTTCAGCACGCGCAGGAGACACCCGAGCGCGGGGCGGTCAGGTCGTCGACGGGGCGCTGCTCCGCACCGGTGGCGGAGTCGTAGGCGAAGCCCTCGCGTACCCAGTACTCGAAGCCGCCGAGCATTTCCTTGACCTGATAGCCGAGGTGGGCGAAGGCCAGCGCCGCGCGGGTCGCGCCGTTGCAGCCAGGGCCCCAGCAGTAGGTGACCACGGTCTGGGCCGGCTCGATCAGCTGCGGTGCCAGGTCGGCGATCCGAGCGGTGGGGATGTGGAGGGCGCCGGGGATGCGGCCCTGCTCCCAGGCGGCATCGTCGCGGGTGTCGACCACCACGACGCCGGGTGCGCCGGATGCCAGATCGGCGTGGACGTCGGAGACGTCCGCCTCGAAGGCGAGACGGGCGGTGTAGTGGGCGGCGGCCTCGGCCGGGGCGGCGGCGGGCACGCTCAGGACGGCGCCGGCGATATCGGCGGGAGCGGTGGCAGGCATGGGGGCACCTCTTGTTCTTGCTGGTCAGAGGACAGGATTCCGGGGGCCGTGCCGGGTGTCCCCGGCTGGCTGCGGCTCCATCCTCCGGTCCCCGGACCCGCCCCACGAGTGACGTGACCGCCTGCGGTCGCCAAGATTCCGCCAGCCAGATTCCGCCAGCCAAAATTCCGCCAGTCGTACGGAGTGACCCTCATGAGTGCGCGGGGACGCGGCTGAACGTCTTGCGGTAGGCCGTCGGCGTCGTGCGCATCCGGCGGGTGAAGTGGTGCCGGTACGTCGCGGTGCTGTCGAAGCCGACCGCGGCGGCGACCTCGTCCACGGTCCCCTCGCCGGATTCGAGCAGCGGCAGGCTGGCGGCCACCCGCTGGGCGATGACCCAGCGCATGGGGCTCACGCCGTTGCGGCGGGTGAAGTGCCGCGAGTACGAGCGTTCCGACATGCGCGCGGCCCGGGCCAGGGTGGGCACGGACAGCGGGGTGCGCAGATGGCGCAGCGCCCAGTTCATGCTCCGCGTGACACCGTCGTCCTCGGGGCTGATCTCTCCCACCGCCGCCTCGATGAACTGGGCCTGTCCGCCCCCGCGGTGCGGCGGAACCACGAAGCGGCGCGCCACCGCGTTGGCGACGGCCGCACCGTGATCGGCCCGCACCAGGTAGAGGCACAGGTCGATACCGGCCGCGCTGCCCGCACTGGTGAGGACGTCGCCGTTGTCGACGTACAGCACGTCGGGGTCCACCTCGACGCCGGGATGCCGTTCGGCCAGCGTGCGGGCGTAGCGCCAGTGGGTGGTGGCGCGCCGGCCCTCCAGCAGGCCGGTCGCGGCCAGCGCGAACGCCCCCGAGCAGATCGAGACCAGGCGCGCTCCCCGCGCGTGGGCCCGCAGCAGTGCTTCCACCAGGGCGGGCGAAACCTCCGCCCCGGCCTCGGCCACGCCCGGCACGATGACCGTGTCCGCCGCGGCCAGCGCGTCGAGCCCGTACTCGGCGCGCACCGTGAACCCGCCGACCGCCCGCAGATCCCGGCCGGGTTCCTCGGCGCACACCCGCAGTTCGTACCAGGGCAGGTCACCCAGCTCGGGCCGGGACAGGCCGAAGACCTCCACCACCACGCCCAGCTCGAAGGGCGCCATTCCGTCGAACGCCAGTACAGCCACCACCTGCGTCTTCGCCATGGCTGGATGTTAACCATCAGCAGCTTCCGGCCAGACCGCACCGGCCGCGCCGGAGGGGAGCGCTTCGGCGCGCGAGCGACCAGGGGCCGTCGGCTGACGGCCCTGCACGGACGGCCGAGGGGGGCCGCCCGAGTCCGCGTCTTGATCCGGCGAACGCCCATGGCTTCCAGTTCGGCGCGGCCCTCGGCAATCCGTTGGCCCGGCAGTACGTCGACCATGCCGACGCGCAGGCCGATGCCCCGGTTCAGGGCTTCCAGGATGTTGGCGCGGGTGCGCACTTCTCCGAACTACTGACCTTCAAAGCGTGGTGTCTCAGGGGCTGACAGTTGATGGTCGCGGCGGTATGCCGTCTGCATGAGGTATGCGCAGGGTGGTGGGCTGA
>NZ_JBVIQN010000016.1:0-188165 GCF_055577005.1 Streptomyces sp. NPDC033221
TTGCGCCGTGCGGCGAGGGTGCGTGCCTGGGGGCACCTCCCAGCGGTAGCTGGGGGAGTCGCGATGCCGCGGAGATCCATCAGAAGCGCCCTAGGCGACCCGCGCTTCCGTGGCGCGGCGCAGCGTCAGTGCCGCCAGGGCCTCCGGGGCGCCGGCCTGCCCTCGGATGCCGGGAAAGGCGTTGATGTCCACGATGAGCGGTGCGCCGTCGCCCGCGTCGATGACGTCCACGCCGTAGACGTCCAGCGCGAAGACCTCGCCGACCCGGCGCACCATGGCCGGCCAGCCGGGCGGCAGGTCGGCGAGGGCGAGCGGCCGGGTGGGGCCCCGGCCTTCGGGTGAGAGTTCGGAGCGGCGCAGGGCGGCGAAGAGCCGGTCGCCGATCGCCCACAGTTTGTGGTCCCAGCCGCTGTTCGGGACGAACTCCTGGACCACGACCGGCTCCCGTGGGCGGGTGGCGGCGAGTTCGCGCAGGTGTGTGTCGTTGTCGAGGCGGGCGACCAGGTCCTGCTTGCGGCTGTGCCGGCTCTTGACGACGACGGGTCCGGAGAGGCCCGGTCCGTCGGCCAATTGCGCGAACGTGCCGTAGGTACGGGTGCGCACGAACGGGAGGCCCGCTCGCCGGGCGCGGTCGGCCATCACCGTACGGTCCTGGCACAGCGTGGTCGCCGCGGCCGAGTTCACCACGGGGACACCCCGCTCCTCCAGCGCGCGGGCGAGGGCGAGGGCCCGTGGCGTACGCGCCTTCAGCAGGTGAACGTCGGCACGCAGCTCGGGTGTGCCCTCCACCAGGTCCGGGTCCAGTGTCTCCACTTGGTGCTCGGGGGTGAGGAGGGCGGTGGTGGCTGCCAGCAGTGGATGGCCGGGATCGCCCGTTATCAGACCGATTTTCATGCGCTCTCCCCCGCCGCCGCCGGAACGTGCACCGAGGCCGGCGGCTGGGACGGCTGGGTGGGGTGCGGGCGGGCCGCCGCCGTCGGCCCGCTGAGCGCGCCGTGCTGCTCCGGCGGACCGGTGACGGGCAGTGCGGCCGGGGCGGGCGCCTCGCCGCCGGCGCGGGCCAGTCCGAGTACGGCTCGCGCCACCCGCGCCACCGCGTCCGGGACCTGCCGGAAGCTGGGGAAGTCGTTCACGTCGACGACCATGGGGCCGTCCGGCCCCAGCAGTACGTCCACGCCGTACAGGTCGAGGCCGTAGACCGCCCCGACCTGGCCGGCGATCGCGGCCACCTCGGCCGGCAGCGGTACGCGGCGTTCCCGTACGGCGAGTTCCGGGTGCAGCGGGGAGCAGCGCTCGGTGGCGTACAGCTCGCCGCCGACGCAGTACACCTTGAGGTCGATGCCCGAATTGGCCACATACGGCTGGGCGATGAGCATGCCCTCCCGCGCCAGTTCGGGGGCCATCGCGGCGAGCCGGTCCGGCGACGTCACCAGGTGCACGGCCCGCCCCGAGCTGCCGTCGGCGGGCTTGACCACCAGCGGGTACTCCGACGCCGGGAGTTCCGCCAGCAGTTCGGGCCGCGCCGCGGCGTAGGTCGGCGGTATGGGGAGTCCGCGGCTGCGGCCGATCGCCGCGGCCAGCGCTTTGTCCCGTACGCGCCGTATCGACCGGGCGTCGTTGACCGTCGTCATCCCGGCCGAGGCCGCCGCTTCGAGCAGGGTGAGCCCCGGGCCGCCGGAGACCGTCTTGAGCACCCAGGCGTCGTGGGAGCCCGCCCGTACCGCCTCGGTCATGCGCAGCAGGGAGCCGCCCGGCCGCAGCGCGTCCACCTGGTGCCCCCAGGTTCTCAGCTGACGGATCACCTCGTTCGGCATTCCGTCGTGCCGGTAGTGTTCCTCCACCAGGAAGCAGAGCCTCATCGATCTTCCTTGTAATCCGCCGGGCCGGGCCGGCGCGCGTAGCGAGATCACAGGATGTCATGGCCCATCGGCCGGGCTGTCCCCGGTGGCGGGACGGGGGGCGGGCAGCCCCCCTCAGGACGCGCCGTGGGCGTGCTCGGAGCACAGACAGCCGACGCCCTTCCCGATCCACTCCCGGCCCGCCCACTGCGGGTGCCGCCGGATCATCAGGTCCGTCACCTCCTCGACGATGGTCTGTTCACTGACCTCCGCACCACGGCGTATCCATGTCTCGTCCCGGAGCAGTTCGAGGTAGTCGCGCACATCGGCGAGCAGCTGCGGGCCGCCGACCTCGCCGTGACCGGGCACGACGGTCCGTGGGCTGCATTCCGCCAGCCGCCGCATGACCGCGAGCCAGCGGGTACCGGAGACGTCCGTGTCGTGCGGCGGAAACCAGGGGAAGATGGCGAACTGTCCCGCTTCCACCAGGTCTCCGGTGAAGAGCAGGTCCACGTCGGGTACGTCGATCACCTGGTCGCCCCTGCTGTGGGCCCGGCCGGTGGCCCGCAGGCGCACCACCCGGCCGCCCAGGTCGAGGTCGTGGGTCCGGTCGTAGACGTGGTCGGGCCGCGCGGGGACGACGTCTTCCAGCCGGCATGCGACCGGCTCGCCCAGTTGCCGGAACATCTCCAGGTAGCCCGGCCCCCGCTCCCGCAGGTCCGTGGCCTGGGCGTGGTTGACCAGGTAGGTCGCCGCGCCGGCGAAGACCTGCGCCCCGAAGGCGTGCTCGGGGTGGAAGTGCGTCGTCGTCAGGTAGAGCTTGCGCCCCCGTGCGTAGTCGATCGCGAACTCCCGTACCGCTTGCGCGTTATCCGTGCCCAGGCCGGTATCGACGACCAGGACCGCGTCCCGGCCGCCGATGATCCCGATGTTCGGTACGAGCGGCACCCCCTGGTCGGGGATGACCACGACGTCCCGGGCGATCTCCTGGGCCCCCGCGACGCGCACGACGGGTTCCGGCAGCGGCCGCCCCGCCAACTCGCCCACCCCCTCCGCCTCACCGGTACCGGCCACCCCATCCACGGCACCCTTCTCTCCCACGGCGTCCATCTCTCCCATTTCGCCTGCCCCAGCCCCTGCCATGTCGCCCTTCTCGCCTGTCTCAGCTCTCCGGCATCTGCGGATCCGGGGTCTGCCGGTACGTTCCGCCGACCCGGCGGGCCGTGCGGCGGCAGCTCCCTTACGGCGTCGAGTCCACCGCCCGGCACCCCGCGGCGTCCAACACCGATTCCGTCACCCCGATACCGCACGGGTATCGTCGCTGGATGGAGCTACGCATGCTGCGCTACTTCGTGGCGGTCGCCGAGGAACGTCACTTCGGCAGGGCCGCCGTACGGCTGCGGATGACCCAGCCCCCGCTGAGCCGGGCCATTCAGCAGCTGGAGGCCGACCTCGGGTGCGTGCTGCTGGACCGCTCCCCCACCGGGGTCGCCCTCACCCCCGCCGGAGCCGTGCTCCTCGACGAGGCCCGTACGCTCCTGGACCGGGCCTGCCAGGCACGCGCCCGGGTGGCCGCCGCGGCGGGTGCGGCCACCCTGACGGTCGGCACGCTGGCCGACAGCGCCGAGCAGGCCGGCACCCGGCTCGCCGCCGCCTTCCGGGCCCGGCACCCCCACGTACACATCCGCGTCCGCGAGGCCGACCTGACCGATCCGGCCGCCGGGCTGCGCGCCGGCCTGGCCGACGTGGCCCTGACCCGCGCGCCGTTCGACGACACCGGCCTCACCACCCGCGTACTGCGCTCGGACCCGGTCGGTGTGGTCCTGCGGGCCGACGACCCGCTGGCCGGACGCGGCAGCCTGCGGCTCGACGACCTGGCCGACCGCCCGTGGTTCCGCTTCCCGGAGGGCACCGATCCCGTGTGGACGGCGTTCTGGATTCCCCGGCAGGCCGCCCGCCGAAGCGGTCCCGTCGTGCGGACGGCCCGCGAGTGCCTTCAGTCCGTGCTGTGGAGCGGGACGGTGGGGCTGATTCCGCTGGGTCACCCGCTGCCCGGCGGGCTCGTCGCGGTCCCGTTGGCCGACATGCCGCCCAGTCGTCTCGTCATCGCCTGGAAAGGCACCCGCCCCGGGCCGCTCGTCCGCTCCTTCGTACGGATCGCGGTGTCGCAGCAGGAGGCCGGTCAGACCTCCGGCCTCAGTGGCTGAGCGGGGACAGGCAGAGTTTGACGTACCCGACGTTGCGGCCCCGCTCGGTGTACTCGTCCAGTTCCGGCGGGCACTTGCCGTTCGGCCCCGGGTTGACCTCCAGCTTGAAGTCGGCCTTGGCCTCCTCGCAGCCGATGGTGAAGAGCACCGGGTCGGACTTGGAGCCGCGGTTCTCCAGGCACTGCCCCACCTTGGCCTTGCGTGCGACCTCGGCCGCGGGCTTGCCGTCGTCGGTCAGCGCGCTCAGTGCCCAGAGTCCCCCTCCCGCGACCGCGATGATGCCTAGGGCGATGACGGGGCGCAGCCAGGGGCGCCGTGCGGGTCCCGTCGGCGTGAACATCGGGGTGCCTGGCTGCGGCACCGGCGCCTGCCACGTGGGCTGGCCGTTCGCCGGCGGCTGCCCGTACCCGGGCTGCTGACCGTACACCGGCTGCTGCCCGTACGAGGGTGGAGCGCCCGGAGGCGGGTTGTGCGGGCCGGGTCCGCCCTGGCCGGGCGGCGGTGAGTAAGCGGACATAGAGATTCCCCCAGTTACCGGGCTTCTTGACCGGCGTGCCGGTGCGACTTCCGGTAGAGCAGGTTACGAGATGCGCGACGCGCGCCGGACAGCGGTGGGGACGTCAGGGCCGGAGCCCCGAAAACGGGGCCCGCCCACTCCCTTCCCGCTCCCACTCCCTCCCGCGCCCCCTGTCCAACCGTCAAAACGGAACCTTGGATTACCGCGGAACGCACCGTAGGTTTCTTGTGTTTTCCGATCCTCTTGTCGCCGACAGCAGCGGCGGCATTCGCCCCTCCCGCGCATTGCGCCGGGTCGGCGTATTTCCCGATGCGGCGCAGCCGACTCGAATGCTCCACCGATGTTTCCGTGCCCCGGCACGGCGGAAGGGACTTCCATGTCATCCGGGCCGAGGAATCCGGACGTAATTGTCGTGGGAGCAGGGCCGGTCGGTCTCACCACCGCCCTGGGGCTGGCGGTCGCCGGTGTCGGTGTGACGGTCCTGGAGAGCGCTCCGGGAATCGGCGCTTTCTCCCGTGCCCTGGTGCACCAGGCCCACACGCTGGAGGGTTTCGCGCGGCTCCGGGTGCTCGACGCCATCGCGCGCGCCGGCATCCCGCTGCGGGGACGTGACTTCGTGGTGCACCGCACGGGCGAGCGCATCCGCCATCCGATGCCGGCTCCGGGTACGGCCGCCTCGCCCGCGTACAACCTGATCCTGCGGCAGGACGTGCTCAGCGGCATTCTCCTCGAAGAGCTGCGCCGCTTCCCGGGCGCCGAGGTGCGGTTCGGCTGCACGGTCGACGGAGTGCGGCAGACCGGTGAAACGGTCCGCGTCGGCTACGCGCACGGGCAGGGCCGTGGGCAGGTGGAGGCGCGCTGGGCCGTCGGCGCCGACGGTGCCCGCAGCGCGGTACGGAAATCCCTCGGCGTGGAGTTCGAAGGCTTTACCTGGCCGGAGCGTTTCGTCGCCACGGATATGCGTTACGACTTCGCGGCACACGGTTATGCCGACGCGAATTTCCTCATCGATCCGGACGACGGGGCGATCATCGTACGTATCGACGCCGGAAACCTCTGGCGGGTGGCCTGGACGGAGGACGCTTCCCTCTCCGAAGAAACGCTGCCACACCGGCTGGAGGCTTATTTCGCGCGCGTTCTTCCCGGCCCGCGGGCCTGCGAACTGGTCGCGTATGCCCCGTACCGCGCCCACCAGCGGACCGCCGAACGGTTCCGTGTGGGCCGGGTCCTGCTGGCGGGCGACGCGGCCCACATCACCAACCCGACCGGCGGCATGGGGCTGACAGCCGGCCTGCACGACGCCTTCCCGCTGGGTGAAGCCCTGGCCGCCGTCGTCCTCGGACAGTGCGATGAGGACGTACTGGACCGTTACGCACACGTCAGCCGCGAGGCGTTCCGTACCCGGTTCTCGCCGATCGCGTCCGACATGAAACGGCTCGTCTTCGACTCCCGCGACCCCGCGCGGCTCACGGAAGCCCTCGTCCCGCTCCGCCGGCTGGCGGCCGACGAGGAACTGCGGCGCTCCCGGATCGACGCACTCCGCTCGATCATGCCGCTCTCACTGCTGGACGACGGACGCCCCGCCGGCCGGCACCGTCCCGGCCGCGGCGCGACAGCCGCGGACCGCCTTGCACGACCACAGGAGAGGCAGACAGCACCATGACACTGACGCGACCGGTCGCACCCCGCAAGTGGAGCGGCTTCGAGCAGCTGCACGCGCTCCAGCGGGAACGTATCGGTACGACCCTGCGCCAGGCCGCGAACTCCCCTTTCTACCGCGACCGGTTCCGCCTGCGGGAGGGCGGGACGATGCCGGGCAGCCTCGCCGACGTACCGGTGACCACCAAGGCGGACCTGCGCGCCGCGTACCCGTTCGGCATGCTGGCGGTGCCGAGGGAGCGGGTCGCCACCTACCACGAGTCCAGCGGGAGTTCGGGCCTGGCGACGTCCTCGTTCTGCACGAAGGACGACTGGGTGGACATCGGCGAGCGCTTCAACCGCATGCCGGCCGGCATCGGCGCCGCCGACACCCTGCTGGTGCGCATCCCGTACGCCATGGTGCTGGCCGGGCACATCGGCCACTTCGGCGCCCGGATGCGGGGCGCGACCGTGGTGCCCGCCGACAGCCGCAGCTTCGCCACCCCGTACGCACGCGTGATCCGGCTGCTGCACGACCTCGGTGTCACCCTCACCTGGTCCAACCCCACCGAGCCGCTCATCTGGGCCGCGGCGGCCCGCGCCGCGGGGCTGGACCCCCGCACCGACTTCCCGCGGTTACGCGCGCTGCTGGTCGCCGGCGAGCCGCTGAGCGATGCGCGCCGTGCGCGGCTGGGCGAGCTGTGGGACGCGTCGGTGATCGAGGACTACGGCGCCACCGAGGTCGGCCCGCTCGCCTCCGCCTGCCGCTTCGGCCGGCGGCACTTCTACGCCGACCGTGTCGTACCCGAAATCCTCGACCCGGCCACCGGGGAGTTCACTCCGGACGGCACCGGTGACCTCGTCATCACCCCGTTGTACCGCGAGGCCATGCCGCTGCTCCGCTACAACCTGGAGGACCAGGTCCAGCTGAGCCACGAGCCGTGCCCGTGCGGCAGCTGGCTTCCCGTCATCCGGCTCGCGGGGCGCGCGTCCCAGGCGTTCGAGGTCGCCGGGCGGCGGGTTTCCCAGGTCGGGCTGGAAGAGCTGGTGTTCCGCCTGCCCGCAGCGTATGGCGTGCTGTTCTGGCGGGCGCGGGCCGAGGCGCAACGGCTCGTCGTCGAGGTGGAGGTGGCGGACGCGCATGCCGCGGCCGCCTGCGCCGAGCTGTCCGGCGCCGTACGGACGCAGCTGGGCGTGGCCTGCGAGGTGGCTCCCGTGCCGCCGGGCACGCTGATGCCCGTCGAGGTGCTGTCCGCGCCGGGAGACGTACTGAAGCCCCGCAGCCTTTTCGGCCCCGACGAGGACTGGTCCCGTGGTCTCCTCTACTACTGACGCGTTCCCCGCCGCCGGGTACGGCCTCGCCGCGCTCCCGTCCGCCACCCGCATACTCCTGACCGGGGACGGCGCGACGACGGTCATGCTCGAAGCGCTGCTCGGCATGCCGCTGCGGGTGCGGGTCGTCGAACAGCGGGTGGTGGATACGGCGACGGTGCCGCCCAAGGTCCGCCGGGCCCTGGCGGCCGAGCGGATGCCCCGGCTCCTGGAGCGGCTGTCCGAGCTCGTCGACCCCATGGGGCGGCCGGTCAGCCGCAACCGCGTCGTCTCCGCGGTGGCCGCGTCGGGCCAGCTGCCGCCGCCGACGGATCCGACGCCTCTGGGTATGCGGCTGCGCGAGGAACGGCGCGCGCTCCACCGCGAACTGCTGCGCTGCGGTGTCGCGCGCACGCCCGAGGCGCCGGGCTTTGGCCGGTGCGCCTTCAAGGAGTACGTGATCAGGAGCCCGGACCGGTATCCGGTGTATGTGGCGGAACGGTTCAACCCGGCGGTCGTGGGGGTGGCATGAGCACCTGACCCGCCGGGCGGGTCGCGCCGGCGCCTTCGGCCGGTCCCATCCGGCCCACCGGGCGGCCGCGTTCCGCCCCGCCGCGGTGGTGGGCCCGGCAGTACGCGTCGCGCACTCCGCGGTATCCGGGTACGTGGACGGTGTTCAGCAGCTGCGCCCACCGGGCCGCGTTCGACTCGATCCGCCGTACGGCGCGGTCGCGGGCGGCCGGGGTGGTGGCCGCGGCGAGCTGTCGAGCGTGCGCCCACGCCTGTTCCCGCCACATACGGAAAAGCCGGCCGGCGGTGTAACCGGCGATGGGGTTCCACCGCTCGTCCGCCAGGGCCAGCACCGGATCGTAATGGCGGGCGATCTCCTGGACGGCGGGCGCGTAGGCACGGTCCAGGACCGTCTGGAAACGGTTGTAGTCAGCCTTGCGTGAGGCTCCGCCGGGGCGGGTGAGACCGAGGGCGGCCAGCACATAGGGCATGTCGCGCTGGATATGGGCGTTGGCGCCGAGCAGGACGTCCTGGCCCGCGTTCACATCACCCGTGCGTGCGGCGTCGAACGCCGTCTTCCACGCCTGCGGGACGGCGCGCCCCTTGCGGTCCGCGTGGTAGGCGTCCAGATACAGCCGGACGAAACCGGTGTTGAGATCTCCGGCCAGCCAGGCCGGGTCGTCGAACGCACCCGGTTTGGCTGCGGCGGCCTCCAGGCCGCGTTCGAGGTGGACGTAGATCACCGGAAAGGGTGCCCGGTGATCGCACCCCAGCTCGTCGCGGACCGTGGTCAGGACCCGGCGTGCTGCTTGCACGCATCCGACCACCGGCCCCTCGCAGGACAGACGCCGGGCGTCGGCACGCGGCGGCGGTACGGCGAGCGCCGGCCCTCCGGTCGCGAGCGCCGCCCCTGCCAGTACCACGGTGGACAGCTTGAAGAATGCGCCGCGCGTTCGGGCCATGGACCCCCGCCTCCTTGTCACCGCTCCCTCATGCACTCCCCCCGTCTACGGAACGACCCGGCCCGGCGTGGGTCACGGCGTGGCGTCGCGGTGTGCGGCGAGGGCTTCGGCCGCGGTGGGGTAGGCGGGCAGCAGGGTGTCGAGCCCGGTGATGTGCAGCAGCCGTGCGAGCCGGCCGGAGACGGCGGCCAGGCTGAGGGTGCCGCCCGCCTCCTTCGCGCAGCGCCAGATCGCCACCAGGGCGTTGAAGCCGGAGGAGTCGCAGAAGTCGACGGCCGCCAGGTCCAGGACCAGGTGGCGGTGGCCCCGTCCGATGAGTTCGAGGGCTCCGGCGCGCAGGGCGGGAGCGGTGGTCAGGTCCAGGTCGCCGGCGAGGGCGGCCAGGGCGAGGTCGCCTTCGGCGCGCCGGGTCGTCAGGTGAAAGGTGTCGTGCACGGTCGGTTCTCCGGCCTCCGGGGTTGCGAGGAGGGCGACGGTATCGCCTTCACGGTGGCCGTCACGCCGGGCCGGCGGCGAGGAAGCCGATCAACCCCTGGTCGCCGAGCATAACGCCGCCTGCGCGACAGCCCCCGGGCGGCCCGCGCGCCCCACGGAGGGGCCAGAGCAACATTCTGGTCATCCTGGATGGCCGGTTGTCCACGCGATGGCCAAAAGTGATGTGCTCGCGGTGGCGTGAATCAGGGGCCGCAACTCGGCCGCGCCGAAGGTGTCCAGTGGGTGAGACGGAGTCATATAACGCCCCGCGGGGCGCTCTCGCCGCAGTTCCGACACCCACCACAGGACCCTCACATGTCCTCTACAACCTCTACAGCGAGCAAAGCCGACGTAAAGACCCAACCATGCCATGTACGGGCAAGTGCGGTCGCCCGACCCCGTCTCAATAGCGCTCCACGATGACCGGAACCTTTCGTTGACAGGCCGGAAAGGCGGTCTCTACTGTTACCGCGAAATTCCGTCTCATTCCCTCCTTTCGGCTCATAGTGGGCGACACATCACCCGCCCACCCTTTGTACGTGCGCATGTTTTCCGAAGCCTGCCGGCCGGGCCCGTGCCCTTGCGCGGCCTGAGAACGCAACGCGAACGCAGCACACACGAACGAGGAGACACGGTGACCCCCGCACTCGCCGAACAGCAGAGCCACCGCCTGACCGAGGCCGAAACACACAAGCTCTGGCGGCTCTCCCAGCTCGCCGCCGGCGCCTCGGACGCATCCGCGCTGGCGCTTTCCGGTCTACTTCTCGATCTGCCGAAACCCGTGCGCACCGCACTGCTCGAATTCGCCGGCACCAGCGGCGACTCGGGGTTCCTGCTGCTGCGCGGACTCACCGTCGGAGACCTCCCGGACACCCCCACCACCCATCACTCCGGCGCCCTCCAGGGCCACCCCACCGACGGCACCCTCACCCTCGTCGCCGACCTGCTCGGCTCGCTCGTCGGCTACCAGGACGAGAAGGACGGAGCGCTGCTCCACGACGTGCACGCCGTGCCCGGCGAGGAGCAGCGCATCGAGAACAGCGGCTCGGTGGCCTTCGACTTCCACACCGAGAACGTCCACCACCCGCTGCGCCCCGACTACCTGGGCCTGCTGTGCCTGCGCCAGGACCACGAAGGCGTCGCCGCCACCCGCGTGGCCTCGATACGCGAAGCCGTCCGGCACCTGACCGACGAGCAGGTGGCGGTGCTGCGCACCCCGCAGTTCTACAGCTCCTACCCGGCGTCCTTCACCCGGGGCAGGACCGGCCCGGTGCCGCGCTCCGGCCCGCACCCCGCCGTCTTCGGCCCGTACGACCGGCCGTTCCTGCGCTTCAACTCGCACACCACGCACGCCGCCGGCGCGGAGGCGACCGCGGCGCTGAAGGCGTTGGCCGAAGCCCTGGAAGCGGTCTGCCACAACGTCGTACTGGAGCCCGGTGACCTCGTCGTGGTCGACAACCACGTGGCGGCGCACGGCCGGAGCGCGTTCGTCCCGCGGTACGACGGCCGGGACCGCTGGCTGCGCCGCTTCTACTCCGTACGCTCCATCCTCGGCTGGACGCAGCACATGATGCCCCGTCAGCGCGTCATTCCCCCGATGGAGCAGATCCAGGGCGTGCTCTGAGCACCGCACCCTCCCCCCTGCGATCGCGACGCCCCTTGCACTGAGGACCGGAATACCTTGGATTTCATAGACGTCATAGGGCTGCTCACCGCCGCGGTGGCCGCCGGGTGGGTGGACGCGGTGGTCGGCGGGGGCGGGGTGCTGCTCATCCCCGTACTGCTGCTCAGTTTTCCGCACCTGCCGCCGGCGACCGCACTGGGCACCAACAAGATCGCCGCGATCACGGGCACGGCGACCGCCGCCGTCATGTACGCGCGGCGCACCACCCTGGACCGGAAGATCCTCGTACCGGCCGCCGCCTGCGCGGTACCGGCCGGCGCACTCGGCGCCCTGTCCGCGGCCACCGTCCCCACGTCGTACTTCCGCCCGGTCATCATGGTGCTGCTGATCTGCGTCGCGCTGTTCGTGGCGCTGCGGCCGAACTTCGGCACCCAGCCGCTGGCCCGCGAGGTGACCCGGCGGCGGCGCGTCACCGCCGTACTCCTCGGCGGCTGTGTGGTCGGTTTCTACGACGGGCTGTTCGGGCCCGGCGTGGGCACCTTCCTCATCATCTCCTTCACCACGCTCCTGGCCACGCAGTTCCTGGAGAGCGCGGCGATGTCGAAGGTCATCAACGCCTCGTCCAACCTCGGTGCCCTGCTGGTCTTCGCGCTCCAGGGGAACGTGCTGTGGGCGCTCGGGCTCGGGATGGCCGTGGGCAACGTGACCGGCGCGCTGATCGGTTCGCGCATGGCCCTGAAGAAGGGCTCCGGCTTCGTCCGGACCGTGCTGGTGCTCGTGGTGATCGGCATGGTGACGAAGATGGCGTTCGATCAGTTCGCCTGAGGTGAGGGCCCCGGGGGGCGGGTGCTCTACGGCACGCCTCGCGCATCCAGCACGACCTGTACGTCCGCACGTCCAGCACGTCCAGCACTTGATGGGAACCACGCGAGAACACATCCGCCACACACGGCACGAGAGACCGGAGACGCCACCATGGACACCGTACGGAATCTCGACGCATTACTGACCCTGCCGGACTTCGAGGCCGCCGCCGACGCGGTGCTCGACGAGGGCTGCCGCGCGTACGTCGCCGGCGGCGCCGGTACCGACCGCACCGTCCGTGCCAACATCGCGGCGTTCGACGACATCTGGCTCCGGCCAAGAGTCCTCGCCAGCACGGAGACCGAGCCCCGCACGGAAGTGACCGTCCTCGGGCACCGCTTGGCGATGCCCGTCCTGCTCGCGCCGACGAGTCCGCAGCGGCTGCTGCACGAGGACGCGGAGATCGCCACCTCCCTCGCCGCCGAGGCGGCCGGGATCGTCCCCGTCGTCAGCACGGACAGCCATGTCCCCTTCCCCGAGATCGCCAAGTCGTCCGGTGGGGCCAGTTGGTTCCAGCTGTACGGCTACCGGTCGCGCGACGACATCGCCGCGACGATCGACATGGCCGAGACCGCCGGTGCCTCGGCCCTGGTCGTCACCGTGGACGCCAGCCACGCCGCGCTGCGGGTGCACGCCCAGCGCGCCGGGTTCGCCACCCCCGCGCACGTGGACTTCGGGACGCTGCGCGCGCTCGGCATCCTGGAGGGCGAGGTCCCGGCCGGCGCCCGTATCGACCGGCTGCCGCTGAGCTGGGAAGACCTGCTGTGGATACGGGCCCGGACCCGGCTGCCCCTGCTGGTGAAGGGCGTACTGCGGGCCGATGACGCGCGGCGCTGCATCGACAGCGGCGCGGACGGCGTCATCGTCTCCAACCACGGCGGGCGGCAGCTGGACGGGGCGGTACCCAGTGTGGTCGCCCTGAGCGAGGTCGCGGCCGAGGTCGACGGCCAGTGTGCCGTACTGGTCGACGGCGGTGTCCGCTCCGGCGTCCATGTCGTCAAGGCCCTCGCCCTCGGTGCCGACGCGGTCTGCCTGGGGCGGCCGTATCTGTGGGGCCTCAGCGTCGCCGGGCGCGAGGGGGTCGAGGCGGTGCTGCGGCTCCTGCGCCGGGAGATCGAGGACACCCTCCGGCAGCTCGGCGCGTCCGACGTCGACGAGCTGGGGCCGCACTTCGTGACCAGGGCAGGGGCCGGCCTGGGAGTGGGAATCGGCGCTGGGGCCGGGGCGGCCTGAGCAGTCCGCCCGCCCGAGACCCCCTCCCCACCCCGTATATCCGCATGACGACTTGACGACCTCACGACTTTCCGAGAACGGAGTCCCACGATGTTCCACTTCTCGCGTGGCATCCCCCCGCAGGAAGCGATCCCCTCGCGGCAGCTCGCCGAGCACACCGCCGCCGTCCTGCGGGACAGTGCGGACCGGGTGTTCCAGTACGCGCCGATCGGCAACCACACGGGGGACGCGGCCCTGCGCGAGCAGATCGCGGCCTTCCACTCGGTCGACGCCGACCGGATCTTCGTCACCAACGGTTCCCTGCAGGCGCTGGACCTGCTCGCCGCGCACCTCCTGGCGGGCGACCGCAAGGACGTGTACGTGGAGGCTCCCACCTACGACCGCGCGGTGCAGATCTTCGAACGGCACGGCGGGCAGGTCTCCGGCATCACCCTCCGGTCCGACGGCCTGGACCTGGACGCTCTCGAAGCCCGGCTGGCGACGCGGGTCCCCGCGCTCGTCTACGTCATCCCGGACTTCCAGAACCCGAGCGGCGTCACCATGAGTGAGGCCAAGCGCCGCCGCCTCGTACAGCTCGCCGAGACCCATGACTTCCTGATCCTGGAGGACATCCCCTACCGGGAGCTGCGGTACGGCGGCGAGGCTCCCACCGGCTTCTTCGAGCTGGCGCCCGCGGGGCGGGTGCTGACGATGGGTTCACTGAGCAAGATCCTGAGCCCGGGGCTGCGGGTCGGTTACGTCATCGGCGAGCCCGCCACGCTCGGCGCCCTGGCCGCTCTCGCCGAGGGCACCTACCTCTCGCCCGCCCCGCTCCTGCAGGCGGTCGCCGCGAACGCGCTGGCAGCGGGCCTGGCCCAGGAGAACGTGGCGCGGACCCGCGAACTGCTCGGTCCCCGGCACGACGGCGCGGTCAAGGCCGTGCGCGAACTGCTGGGTGAGGACGCGCTCCTCGCCGTGCCGCACGGCGGCTACTACGTGAGCGTGCACCTGCCCGTCGCCACGGACGAGGCCACCTTCCTGAAGGCCGCGGCGGCCGACAGCCTGAAGCTGACCCGGGGTTCGGGCTTCTACCCGGGTGACGCGGCGCCGCCGGAGGGCCGGGTCTTCCTGCGGCTGCCGTTCCAGTCCTTCGAGCCGGACGAGTTCGCCGCCGGCGTCGAGCGGCTGGCGGCGGTGGCGTCGAAGGGCTGACCGGCGGGGCCGGACGGGCTTCGGAACGGAACATCTCACGGCGCCCCTGGTCGCCCCGGTGATCGGCTCACCGGGGCGGCCGGGGGCTTCCGGCCGAAATGCAGGCGTTTGCGGGGGATCGATACGGGTACTCGGCGAGCCCGCAGACCGCTGAACGGCGCGCCGCCACGCGCGGACGAGGCCGCGAGGACGCACCTCGCCCCCTCCCAGGCGCAGGGAGAGCGCGACGACGAGCCGGAAGAAGGGGACAAGGTACAAAGTTGACCGGTTCCGGCACGGCCCCGGGCCCCGACCCACCGCCGCCCTGGCGCATGAAGGGGCACCTGTGGGGTGGTCTCTTCGCCGCCGCGGAGCCGGTCCCGGCCCCTCCCCCGGACCTCTCACCCTTCCTCTCGCCCTTGACGCGCCGCTCGCTCGCCGTTTTCGTCATCCGGTACCGCGAGGGGACCCTCGGCTACGACGAGCTGATCGTCGGTACACCCGCGCGCCGCGGCCGCCGGGTGGGCCTGTACGTGCACTGGATCTGGGTCGACGACGAGCGGGCGCTGTGGGGTGGCCGCCGTATCTGGGGAGTGCCCAAGCAGCCGGCCGAGTTCCGCTGGGACGGGCCACGGGTCCGCGTGACCGACGAGCGGGGGCTCGTCGCCGGCCTGCACCTGTCGGCCAGGGGCCCGTCGTTCCCCCGTCTTCCCTTGCCCATGACCGGCTTCGGGACTCTCGACGGGGCGCGGACGGTGTTCACCGCCCGGTTCACGGCCCGTCCTTCGGCCGCTTCGGTACGCGTGGAGGAGTGGCCCGCGAGGCTGCCCGCGCTCCGCCGGTCCGGCACCCGTCTCGGGCTCGGCGCGGCATCGTTCAACATGCTCATGTCCGCACCGTCGCTGCATCCCGCGCCACCGGTCGCCTGAGCCCCGGCGGTCGGCCGTTTCGTGATTCTCCTGTTGTCCGGTTTCCGGGAAACCCAAGTGTGAAGATGACCGTACGAGTTTTACCCGGATGCCACTCATGGAGAAGTCATGCGCAGAATCCATCCGCTGTTACCCATGCTGCTGATCGCGGCGGCTCTCAGCGCTTGCAGCAGCCCTGTCCCGCCTTCGGCATCTTCCGGCGGTGGCCCTTCGGAGGGAGCCAAGAGCACGCCGACTGGTGAGACAACATCCCCTGCGCTTCTGCCCGTCGGCCGCTCATTGGACTGGCGGCGCAAGGACGGTACCGGGCGCGGCACGGTGAAGGTTCTCAGCTACCGGCAGTCGTCAACGGGCGGCGGCGGAATGACGGCCGGGAAGAAATCGGCGGCCGGTGAAGAGGGGAAGGGCAGCTCCGTACGGGCCACGCTTGACGTAGAGGTGTGTGCGGAATTGGGGAGTGTGGCCGCCGCCGACTCCGACTGGAATCTCATTCTCCGTGACGGAGAATCCGTTCCGCCGTCCGAGACGGCACCTGACGAATTTCCACAACCCCGGTTCCCCGTCGAAACGCAGGTTCGGGCCGGCGAGTGCGCGCGCGGCAAGGTCACCTACGCGGTACCGGCGGACCGCCGCCCGGGCCGGATCCATTACGCGGCGACCCTGGACAGCGGCGACATGGAACCTCCGGGCGCCGACGGATGGGCGGTCCCCGGGGCGGCCGGGGATCCCCGGCCGTAACCGGCCGCGACGCCCCCTTCGCCCCTTTGTCGAACACGAGAACGTGTCATTCAGGTATCCCCCGGGCAACCACGGCAAAGCACGGGGAAAATAACTCCCAAAGCTGGCCAACTGGCGAAAAAGCGTCCCTCTTTTAGCCCGCGACGGGGCGAATCTGAGGGCGTTTCGTGGAGTGGCGTGCCGAGCGAGTCCGCCACACGGCCCCAGGAGGAGCCCTCGTATGTGGCGTGGCAGGGCGAAGGCGCAGCGTGCCGCCGCGGATGCGGCCGAGCGGCTCATGGCGGCCGGCCGGCTGCTCAGCCGGGCGCCGGTTTCGGCGGACGGGCGGGCGGTTTTCCGTACGGACCAGAGGGTGAACGACGCGCCTTACCGGGAGCGGTGGGCCCACGACAAGGTGGTGCGATCGACGCACGGGGTGAATTGCACCGGATCGTGTTCGTGGCAGGTATTCGTCAAGGACGGGCTCATCACTTGGGAGACCCAGGCGACGGATTACCCGACGACGGGCCCGGACCGTCCGGAGTACGAGCCCCGGGGCTGCCCGCGCGGGGCGTCCTTTTCCTGGTACACGTACTCGCCCACCCGGGTGCGCCACCCGTATGCCCGCGGGGTGCTGGTGGAGATGTACCGAGAGGCGCGGGACCGGCTCGGGGACCCGGTGGCGGCCTGGGCGGAGATCACCGGCGACCCGGACCGGCGGCGGCGCTACCAGCGGGCGCGCGGCAAGGGCGGGCTGGTGCGGGTGGGCTGGGAGGAGGCGCTGGAGATCGCGGCCGCCGCCCACGTACACACCCTGCTGGAGCACGGTCCGGACCGGATCGCGGGGTTCTCGCCGATTCCGGCGATGTCGATGGCCTCGCACGCGGTCGGCGCCCGGTTCATGTCGCTGCTGGGCGCGCCGATGCTGTCGTTCTACGACTGGTACGCGGACCTGCCGATCGCCTCGCCGCAGGTCTTCGGCGACCAGACCGACGTACCGGAGTCGGGTGACTGGTGGGACGCGGCGTACCTGATGCTGTGGGGTTCCAACGTGCCGGTGACCCGGACCCCGGACGCCCACTGGATGGCCGAGGCGCGTTACCGCGGTCAGAAGGTCGTGGTGGTCTCCCCCGACTACGCGGACGCGACGAAGTTCGCCGACGAGTGGCTGCACCCGCACCCGGGCACGGACGGCGCGCTGGCCATGGCGATGGGTCATGTGATCCTGCGCGAGTGCTTCGTGGACCGGCAGGTGCCGTACTTCACCGACTATGTGAAGCGCTTCACGGACCTGCCGTTCCTCGTCGGGCTGGAGGAGCACGGAACGAGCGGCGACGGCGGGGCGGTCCGGGTGGTGCCGGGGCCGTTCGTCACGGCGCAGGACACCGGACTGGCCACGGACGCCGACGCGGAGGCCCGGCGGTGGATGCCCGTTCTCCTCGACGCGGTCACCGGTGCCCCGGCCGTACCGGGCGGGACGCTGGGCGACCGCTGGCGCGAGGGCGGCCAGGGGCGCTGGAACCTGGACCTGGGCGGGATCGATCCGCGGCTGAGCCTGTACGGGCGGCCGGACGCGACCGCGGCGCGGGTGGTGCTGCCGCGTTTCGACCAGGAGCGGGGCACGCTGGAACGGGAGGTTCCGGCCCTGCGCGTCGGCGGGCGGCTGGTCACCACGGTCTTCGATCTGCTGCTGGCCCAGTACGGGGTGGGGCGCCCCGGTCTGGGCGGGCAGTGGCCCGGCTCGTACGAGGACGCGGACGTGCCGTGCACCCCGGCGTGGCAGGAGACCCTTACGTCGGTGTCCGCGCGGGCCGCGGTGCGGGCGGCGCGGGAGTTCGCGCGTACGGCGGAGCAGACCCGGGGCCGCTGCATGATCGTGATGGGCGCGGGCACCAACCACTGGTTTCATTCGGACACCATTTACCGGTCCTTCCTGTCCCTGCTGCTGCTGACGGGGTGTCAGGGCGTCAACGGCGGCGGCTGGGCGCACTACGTGGGCCAGGAGAAGGTGCGGCCGTACACGGGCTGGCAGCAGCTGTCCACGGCCGCCGACTGGGTGCGCCCGTCCCGGCAGATGGCCGGCACGCCGTATTGGTATCTGCACACCGGCCAGTGGCGGCACGACCGGGCCCCGGCCGACGCGCTCGCCTCCCCGGCCGGCCGGGGCCTGTTCGCCGGGCAGCACACCGCAGACCTGGTGGCCCGCTCGGTCCGGCGGGGCTGGATGCCGTCGTATCCCACCTTCGACGCCAACCCGCTGGACCTCGGCCGGCGCATCCGCCGGGACGGCGCGGAAGCGGGCCCCGGCCGGTGGGTCGCCGACGAGCTGGACGCCGGACGGCTCTCCTACGCCTGCGAGGACCCGGACGCGCCGGCCAACTGGCCGCGCGTGCTGACGGTGTGGCGGGCGAACCTGATCGGTTCCTCGGCCAAGGGCAACGAGTACTTCCTGGGCCATCTGCTGGGCGCCGACGACAACGCGAACGCCGAGGAAGCACCGCCGGAGGTGCGCCCGAGGGACGTCACCTGGCGTGCCGAGGCGCCGCGCGGCAAGCTCGACCTGCTGCTGGCGCTGGACTTCCGTATGACCTCCACCACGCTGTTCGCCGATCTCGTGCTGCCGGCCGCGACCTGGTACGAGAAGCACGACCTGTCCAGCACGGACATGCACCCGTACGTGCACGCCTTCTCCCCCGCGATCAGCCCGCCCTGGCAGGCCCGTACCGACTTCGAGATCTTCCACGGGCTGGCCCGGGAGGTGAGCCGGCTGGCCGCCGGGCGTCTGGACGGTGCCTGCGACCTGGTGGCCACGGCCCTCCAGCACGACACGGCGGCCGGCGAGGCGCCGCCGCCGGGGCCGACGGCTCCGCGGTTCACGCTCGTGGAGCGGGACTACACCGCGCTCGCCGACCGGCTGGCGGCACTCGGCCCGCTGCCGCGGGAGCAGGGCATGACCGTCAAGGGCGTCACCGTCCAGGCCGGCCCGGAGACGGACTGGCTCGCCCGGCGCTGCGGTACGGCGGCCGACGGCGCGGCGCGCGGCCGGCCGCTGCTCGACACGGACGTGAAACTGTGCGAGGCGATCCTCGCCCTCTCCGGCACCACCAACGGACGGCTGGCCGCCGAAGGCTTCGCGCGCCTCGCCGAACGCTGCGGCCCGGACAGCCGGCTTACGGCCCTCGGCGATTCGGTCGCCGAGCGGCGCGTCGTCTTCTCCGACACCCAGGCCCGCCCGGTGCAGGTCTCGGCGAGCTTCGAGTGGTCGGGCAAGGAGGGGCCGGAGCGCCGCTACGCGCCGTTCACGATCAACACCGAGCACGGCAAGCCATGGCACACCCTGACCGGCCGCCAGCACTTCTACCTCGACCACGAGTGGATCGCCGAGTTCGGTGAACAGCTGCCCGTCTACCGGCCGCCGCTGGACCTGGCCGCGCTCGGCGAACTGCCGCGGCCCGGGGCGTCCGAGGGGCAGTCGGTGACCGTGCGCTATGTGACACCGCACTCCAAGTGGTCCATCCACTCCGAGTACCAGGAGAACCTGCTGATGCAGACCCTGGCCCGCGGCGGGCCGGTGATCTGGATGAGCGTGGCGGACGCCGAGGCCGTCGGGGTGGCGGACAACGACTGGATCGAGGCGGTCAACGCCCATGGTGTGGTGGTGGCCCGGGCGGTCGTCTCGCACCGGATGCCGCCCGGCACGGTGTTCATGTACCACGTGCAGGAGCGCCTGGTGAACGTGCCGATGTCGCAGACCACCGGGCGGCGTGGCGGTGTCCACAACGCGCTGACCCGGCTCATGATCAAACCCACCCATCTCATCGGCGGCCACGCCCAGCTGTCCTTCGCCCCCAATTACTACGGTCCCACCGGCAACCAGCGCGACGCGGTCACCACCATCCGCCGCCGCTCCCAGGAGGTCAGCTACTGATGCGCGTCATGGCACAGATCGCGATGGTCATGAATCTCGACAAGTGCATCGGCTGCCACACCTGCTCGGTCACCTGCAAACAGACCTGGACGAACCGTTCCGGCACCGAGTACGTGTGGTTCAACAACGTCGAGACCAGGCCCGGCCAGGGCTATCCGCGCGGCTACGAGGACCAGGACGTCTGGCAGGGCGGCTGGCAGCGCAAGCACGGCCGGCTCGTGCCGCGCAGCGGCGGCCGGGCCCGCCGCCTGGCCCGGCTGTTCGCCAACCCCCGGCTGCCCACACTGGACGCGTACTACCAGCCGTGGACGTACGACTACGAGATCCTCACCACCGCACCGCTCGGCGACGACGTACCCACCGCGCCGCCCCGCTCCCTGACCGACGGCCGGCCCACCGCCGTCACCGGCGGCCCGAACTGGGACGACGACCTCGGCGGCGGGCCCGCACACCTCGCCGGCGATCCGGTGCTGAAGAAGATGAACGAACAGGTGCGCCTGGAGTACGAGCAGGCGTTCATGTTCTACCTGCCGCGGATCTGCGAGCACTGCCTCAACCCGTCGTGCGTGGCCGTGTGCCCGTCCGGCGCCCTCTACAAGCGCATCGAGGACGGCATCGTCCTCGTCGACCAGGACCGCTGCCGCGGCTGGCGGATGTGCGTGACCGGCTGCCCGTACAAGAAGGTCTACTTCAACCACCGCACCGGCAAGGCCGAGAAGTGCACCCTGTGCTACCCGCGCCTGGAGGCAGGCCTGCCCACCGTGTGCTCCGAGACGTGCGTGGGACGGCTGCGCTACCTCGGTGTCGTCCTCTACGACGCGGACCGGGTCGGCGAGGCCGCCGCCACCCCCGACGAGCAGGACCTGTACGAGGCCCAGCTCTCCTGCTTCCTCGACCCCCGCGACCCCGAGGTCGCCCGCGCCGCCGAGGCCGCCGGCATCCCGCACGACTGGGTCACCGCGGCCCGCAACTCACCGGTCCACGCACTGATCAGCACCTACCGGGTGGCGCTGCCGCTGCACCCGGAGTACCGCACGATGCCCATGGTCTGGTACGTGCCCCCACTGTCGCCGGTGGTGGAGTCGCTGACCGCCACCGGGCACGACGGCGAGGACCCGGCCAAGCTGTTCGCCGCCATCGACGCGCTGCGGATCCCGCTGGAGTATCTGGCCCACCTGTTCACGGCGGGCGACACGGCGCCGGTGGAGGCCGCCCTGTGCCGGCTGGCCGCGATGCGCGCGCACATGCGGCGCGCCAATCTCGGCGAGGAGCAGGACCCGGCGATCGCCGCCTCGGCGGGCATGACCACGGCGTCCTTGGAGGCCATGTACCGGCTGCTGGCCGTGGCCAAGTACGAGGAGCGGTACGTCATCCCGACCGGCTACACCGCAACCGGCCACGACGGCATGAACGACGGCTGCAGCCTGGACGGCGAAGGCGCGCCCGGCATGTACGCCCCGGAGGGCTTCCACGCTCCGCCCGCCGCGCCGCCGCCGGCCGAACACGCGGGCGCCTCGCTGCGGGACCGGGTGAACCTCCTGAACTGGAACGGCCGCGGACACCCCGACGGCCTCTTCCCCCGCCGGCGAGGAGACGCATGAGCACCCCTCTGGTCCACCAGGCCGCGTCCCTGCTCCTGACCTACCCCGGACCGGACTGGCCCGCCCGGCACCACAGTGTGCGCGCGGCCCTGCGTCCGGCCATGGGCGCACCGGCCGGTCTCCTGCTGCGGTTCTGCGACCGCGTACAGGACGTGCCCCCGCTGGCGCTCGCCGCGCGGTACGTCGCCACCTTCGACCGCAGCCCCCGCCGCACCCTGCACCTGACGTACTACACCGACGGCGACACCCGGCGGCGCGGCGCCACCCTCGCCCGGCTCAAGGCGTGCTACCGCGCCGGCGGCTGGCAGCCGGCCCCGGACGAACTGCCCGACCACCTGCCCCTGATGCTGGAATTCGCCGCCCGCGCCCCTGCCGCCGGACGCGGCCTGCTGCGTGAGCACAGGGCCGCCCTGGAGCTGCTGCGCCTCGCCCTGGAAGACCACCGCAGCCCGTACAGCGACGTCCTCGACGCCGTCTGCCGCACCCTGCCCGGGCCACGCCCCGCCGACCGGGCCGCCGCCCGCCGCCTGGCCCGTACCGGGCCCCCACCCGTGGAGACCGTGGGCCTGAACCCGTTCCCCGGCTCCGAGCCCCGAGGAGCCCGACGGTGAACCCTCTGCACACCGCGCTGTGGGGCGTGCTGCCCTACCTCGTCACGACCCTGCTCGTCGCGGGCACCGCCTGGCGCTACCGCTACGACCGCTTCGGCTTCACCAGCCACTCCAGCCAGCTGCACGAGAGCACCCTGCTGCGCATCGGCTCGCCGCTGTTCCACTACGGTCTGCTCTTCGTCGTCGCGGGCCATCTCACCGGTCTGCTCATCCCCGAGACGTTCACCGAACGCGTGCACATCCACGAGTGGCTCTATCACGCCAACGCCCTCGCGGTCGGGGGCGTCGCCGGGCTGGTCACGACGGCGGGCCTGGCCGTGCTGATCTACCGGCGGCTCCGCGTTCCCGCGGTGCGCGCCGCCACCCTGCGCACCGACCGTGTCCTGCACCCGCTGCTCGCCGCGACTCTGATCGCCGGGCTGGCCGCCACCGCCACCACCACCAGCGCTCATCCGTACGACTACCGGCAGGGCGTCGCCGTCTGGTTCCGCTCCCTGTTCACCTTCGCCCCGGACGTGCCGGTCATGGCGCACGCGCCACTGGTCTACCAGCTCCACGCCCTCCTGGGCATGGCGCTGTTCGCGCTCTGGCCCTTCAGCCGTCTCGTGCACGCCTTCACCGCGCCGGTCGGCCACCTGTTCCGCCCGTACCTCGTCTACCGGTCGCGCGGTGCGTCTCGGACAGACGTCCGCCGGTGAGGGAGCGGACGCCTGTCCGAGGCGCACCGGGGTGGTGACGGCGGTTCGGTACGGGTCAGACGGGTACACCGTTCACAATGAGGCTTTTCACCACGATTACGGCAAGACGTGCACGCCGGGCGCACTCCCGGAGCGCGGCCCACAGGACGGCGACCCCGGCCCGTCGGCGCACGGCTACTGACCCAGCATCCCCTTCCGCAGCTGTTCCAGGGTCCGGGCGAGCAGCCGGGAGACGTGCATCTGGGAGATGCCCAGTTCGGCGCCGATCTGAGCCTGTGTCATCTCCTGGACGAAGCGCATCTCGATGATGCGGCGGCGGCGGTCGTCGAGGTCGTGCAGGAGAGGGGCGAGCGTGTTCAGGTTCTCGACCAGCTCCATCGCCGGGTCGTCGTCGCCCATCACCTCGGCGATGGCACGGCTCTCGCCGGCCGCGCCGGAACCGTCGCCCGTACTGTCCAGCGAACCCGCCGTGTAGCCGTTGCTGGCGGCGATCGCGTCGACGACCTCGTCCTCACCGATCTCCAGACGGGCGGCCAGTTCGGGGACGGTGGGCTCGCGGCCCAGGTCGGCGGAGAGCTGCTCCCCGGCCCTGGACAGTTCGACGCGCAGCTCCTGGACGCGGCGGGGAACGTGCACGGCCCAGGTGGCGTCGCGGAAGAAGCGCTTGATCTCACCCACGATGTACGGGACGGCGAAGGTGGAGAACTCGACCTCACGGGAGAGGTCGAACCGGTCGATCGCCTTGATCAGGCCGATGGTTCCGACCTGGATGATGTCCTCCGCGTGTCCGAGGTCCTGGCCCCGGCCACGGAAGCGGGAGGCGGCGAACCGCACCAGTGAGAGATTCATCTCGATGAGGGTGTTGCGCGCGTACTGGTACTCGGCCGTCCCCTCCTCCAGCTCGGCCAGCCGGGCCAGGAAGAGCTTCGACAGGGCCCGCGCGTCGCGGGGCGCCACCTTGGTCGCATCCGGAAGCCGGGGCAGTTCGGGCGCCTGCGGCGCCACTTGCGCCGGCTCCGCCGTCATCGGCCCCGCTGCACTGTCCTGTACGGCAAGCATGGTCATGTCTTCACCCTTCACAGTACGTACGGTCAGGTGCACCTGCCCTAGTCTTAGGTGTTCAACCCTTGCCAGTGGGAAACAGTTGCTCACAGGGGTGGCGGACGATCGACCGGGAAGGGACAGGGAAAGCGACCGTGGTGGTCCGGCCTCCATGCCCTTACCCGCCCTCGGTAACATTTGCCGGACGGCAATCGAAGATCGCGTGCGGTTGAATACGCACCGCACGAGCAGCACACCACGCGCGCTTGTGCTCCCATCAACCACCGAGAAAGGACCAAGGGTTGAGTTCCACCGAAGCCGCGGCACGCGAGCGTGTCATCGGCGCGCTGCGCGCAGAAACCGACACCGTCTCCGACCGCTGGGTACAGCTGCAGCTGGCGCAGGAAGAGATGCGCGACATCGTCAGCGAGAGCGAACTCCGGGAAGAGGCGGACACCTTGCTGAGCGCCCTCCTGCGAGGCCTGGAAAGCGATGTTCCGGCCAACCGGGTGGTGGCCACCGACCGGCCGCTGCGCCAGGCCGTGATCGATGTCTCCATGCGCAGAGCACGGAACGGCGCCATGCCGACCGTCACCTCGCTGGCCATCCTCTCGCTCAAGGAAGCGCTCCTGGAGGCGGTGCAGCGGCAGACCCGGGACACCGAGGAGCTGTTCACCACCGCCGTACTGATAAACCGGCTGCTGGACAGTGCCGGCGCGCTCTCCTTCGAGACGTACGTGGAAGGCCGCGAGGAGATCATCCGCAGGCAGAGCCGGCAGCTTCTGGAGGTGTCCACGCCGGTCGTCCGGCTGTGGCGCCAGGTCCTGGCCGTACCCCTGATCGGTACGCTCGACACCACCCGTACCCAGGTGGTGATGGAGAACATCCTGGAAGCCATCCAGGAGCACGAGGCGCTGGTCGCCATCATCGACATCACCGGTGTGCCGACCGTGGACACCGCGGTCGCCCAGCACCTGATGCAGACCGTCAACGCGGTACGGCTGATGGGCGCGGACTGCGTGATCAGCGGCATCCGGCCGTCCATCGCGCAGACCATCGCGCAGCTCGGCATCGACCTGTCGACCATCCTGACCCGTACCACCCTCGCCGACGCGCTGGCCGCCGCAGTCAAACTGACCGACGAGGCGTCCGCCCATACGTCCACGGGCGTGCAGGAGAAGCGATGAATGCCCGGCCCACGGCCGGAGTGCCCATCCTCAGGCTGGGTGACGTCCTGGTCACCGGGCTGCTCAACGAGCTGGACGACGCCACGGTGGTGGCCTTCACCGAGGAACTGACCACCCGCATCACGGCCGACCGGGCCCGCGGTGTGCTCATCGACATCTCCCGCCTGGAGATCATCGACTCCTTCGTGGCCCGGACGCTGATGGAACTGACCACCATGGCACGGCTGCTCGGCGCCCGGGTGATCGTCGCGGGCATGCGCCCCCCGGTGGCCATGACCCTGGCCGAACTGGGACTGCGGCTGGCCGGAGTGGAAACCGCCCTGAACACGGAACACGGCATGGCGGCCCTCGGCTGGCATCAGAGTCCCCGTCCCTCAGGAGAGGCACCACATGACGGGACCCGGTGAATTCCGCGGTACCGGTGGCACCGGTACCACCACGCTGAGCGGTGACAGCCTGGAGCAGGCCGGCCTCCCGGCCGAGCCCACGGTGCTCACCGTACGCAGCGAACAGGACCTGCTCGCGATCCGGCACGCGGTGCGCGACGCCACCCTCACGGTGGGCTTCAGCATCGTCGACCAGACGCGGGTGGTCACGGCGGCCAGCGAGCTGGCCCGCAACGCCTACATCCACGGAGGTGGCGGCACGATACGGATCGAGTACCCGACCCGGCCCGGCTCGGTGGGCCTGCGGCTGACCGTCGACGACGCCGGACCCGGCATCGCCGACATCGACGCCGCGCTCACCGACGGATACACCACCGGCGCGGGTCTCGGACACGGGCTGGGCGGCGCGCAGCGCCTGATGGACGAGTTCGAGATCCGTACCCGGGAGGGCGGCGGTACGAAGGTGACCGTGACGCGGTGGGCCGACCGTTGACCCTGCTCCCCACCGTCCATCCGACGGCGTACGTCCCCGTCGACCACTACAGCGCCGTGCACCTGGCCGCGCAGACCGCGCGGTCGGTCGCACAGCGCTGCGGGCTCCAGGGGGCGCTGCCCGACCAGGCCGCGGTGATCGCGTCCGAACTGGGCAGCAACCTCGCCAAGCACGCGGTCGACGGGGCGCTGTACATCCAGGCCCTGCCGCTGGGCAACGGCGTGGAGATCCTCGCCGCGGACCGGGGGCCGGGCATGGGTGAGTTCCAGCGCTGCCTGACCGACGGGTACACGACGACCGAGACGCTCGGTGCCGGCATCGGCGGTGTGAACCGCATAGCGACCAGCTTCACCGTCCGCACCCACGAGCCCGGCGGCACGGTGGCCTGTGCCCGGCTCACCCCGCCCGAGGACGCGGACACCGGCCGCCGGGCGGTCGGTGCCGTCTGCCTGCCCGCCGAGCGGGAAGAGGTCAGCGGCGACGCCTGCACGGTGACCGAGACGGACCAGGGCCTGACCGCGATCGTGGTCGACGGCCTCGGGCACGGCCCGGAGGCCGCCGAGGCGGCGCAGCTCGCGTTGCGCACCTTCGCCAGGGCGCCGGACCAGCCGCTGCCCGGACTGATGACCACCGTCCACCGCGCGCTGCGGCGCAGCCGGGGCGCGGCCGTCGGCCTGCTGCGGCTGCACGCCGGGCGTGCGCAGTACTGCGGCATCGGCAACGTACGGTGTCTGACGCTCACGCAGCAGGACGTCCGGAACCGCCTGACCGGCCAGCCCGGTGTGGCGGGACTGGAGATGCCGGCGCCGATGGTCCGCGAGATGCCGTGGGAGCCCCGCTTCACCGCTCTCCTGCACACCGACGGCATCGACCACCGCTGGGCGTACAGCCCGGACCCCTTCCTCATCCGTCTGCCCGCGCCGTTGCTGGCCGCGGCCCTCGTACACGGCCACCGCCGGAGCCGGGACGACGCGACCGTATTCACCGCCAACCTCCACCAGAGACTCTCGTGAGACGCCACACCTTCCATGCGCTGCCGCCGCTGCGCCACGCCGTGCGCCGGCTGGGCGCGGACAACGCCCTGCCCGTCGAGACCCGGGCGCGACTCGTGCTGTCCGTGAGCGCGCTGGCGGACACGGTGATACGGGCCGGGTACGGGGTCACGCTGGAGTCGGCCCGTACGGCTGCGGCGGATCGTTCCTCCTCGGCCGGTTCCCCCGGCGTGGGTTCCGCTGACTCCGGCGGGGCTTCGGGGAGCACCGCCGAAGTCGCGGTCGGACTCCAAGACGCCGAGGGCCCGGGCGCCGGTTCCCGGGACGGCGCTCTCGCCGACGGCGCCTCCGCGGACGGCGGTTCCGCCGCTCCGGCCGCCGGGTCCGGATTCCTGGCGGTCACGCTGCGCACCCCCGCCCCCGTCCTCGCGCCGCCTTCCGGGACCACACTGCTGCTTCCCGCCGAGGTGTCGCCCGAGGCGGCCACCTGGCACGTACCGCTCCCGGCCGGGACCCCCGAAGTGCGCATCCCCTCGAAACGGCTGCCGGGCAACGCGCCGACGGGCCGCGGCGGCCGGCCGTGGGGCAACGGCGGCACGCCCCTGCCGACCGGAGCCTTTGACGGCAACGGGGACGGCTCGGGAACCGATCCGGCCACCGAGAACCGACTTCTGGAGGAGGAGCTACGGGTCGCCCTGGCCCGGGTGGACTCCCTCGCCGCCGACCAGCGCCGGCTGACGCACGAACTGGCGGAGACGAACAGCGGCGTGCTGGCCCTGTACGTGCAGCTGGAGGAGCGCGACGAGCAACTGCGCACGGCCCACGGCCACATCCTGCGCGAGCTGGAGGACGCGCTGCGCCCGCCGCCGATCGCGGTGGACGGGCTGGAGCTGGCCGTCCACTACGCGCCGGCCGGCACCGACGCGCCCACCGGAGGCGACTTCTACGACTGGTTCACGCTGCCGGACGGGACGGTCCACATCACCGTCGTCGACGCGCTCGGGCACGGCGTACGCAGTACGCGCAGTGCGCTGAACGTCACACACGCCGTGCGGACGCTCGCGCTGGAAGGCCACCCGCTGAAATCCATCGTGGCCCGGACGGACGAGATCCTCTCACCGCTCGACCCGGAGCTGATGGCCACGGTGCTGCTGGCGCGGATCGACCCGGTCAGCGGGGATCTGCTGCTCGCCAACGGGAGCCACCCCCCGGCCCTGGTCGTTCGGGCCGCCGGCGGGGAGGAGTATCTGGAGGTGCGGGGGCGCGGGGTGGGCTATCCGTTCCCCGGCAGTGAACGTCTGCTGCACGCCAAGCTGGCGGAGGGGGATCTGCTCGTCCTGTACACCGACGGGCTGACCGAGAGCCGTCGGGACCCCAGAGAGGGCGAACAGCGGCTGGCCGAGAGCGCCCGGCGGCACCGGAACCGGTCCATCGGGGAGATTCCCGGTGCCATCGCCGAGGACATGCACACCGTCATCCTGCACTCCGACGACACGCTGGCCCTGGCCGTGCGGCCGTCGCCGCGGTCACGCTGACTGCTTGCCCTCCCGGGCGACGACGGCGGTGACGGTCTTGCCCTGGGAGGAGATCTCCACCGCGGTGGAGACGGCGAGGCGGCGGACCATCGGCCATCCGAAGCCGCCGCCCTCGCCGCGTACGTCCGGATTGCGCGCGCACGGCGGCCGGGGACTGGAGTCGGCGACACCCACCGTCACCGTGCCGGGACCGGCCGTCAGGCTCAGGGTGCAGGTGGGGGTGTGGGTGTGCCGGACGGCGTTGGTGACCAGCTCGGAGACGATCAGCACGACGGCGTCGGCGGCATCGCGCTCCGGCGGCGGTCCCAGCCCTTTCAGGAAGTCACCGGCAACATCGCGCGCGACGGCTGCCGCTTCGGGGCAGTTCTCCAGCGTCACCACCAGCGAGGGCGCTGCGGAGACCCTGTGCGGGGCCGTGGCGCTGCTCATCGGGCTCACCTCGTTTCCTGTTGAACCGTAAGGCGTACAAGTAGGCAGCTTTCCCGCCGCGCCACGGTGCAATCACCCCGGTTCATGCGGAACTCAACGTTCCCCATGGGGTCGGATCCGGCCTCGGCGGGCTGCTCGTAAGCACTGCCCCACAGACCGGATACCCCGTCCGCGACGGGGTACCGGAAAAACTCCGGGCCGATGGGTGACAGGGCGGCCCGGGAAACCCGGACATCCGCCGATACGGCCCTGCGCGGCCGTGGGAGCGGACGTCCGTCCGCGATCGCTCATGGGACCAAGGAGGCAAGCGCGATGTCGTCCTCGCTGCTGGAGAGTGTGGACATCAAGGCTCCCGTCGCTTTGAGCTGGGCACTGTGGTCGGACGTCACGAACTGGCCGAAGTTCCTGAGCCATGTGCGGCTGGTCGAGCGCCTGGACGAAACGCATTTCGCCTGGCAGCTGTCGCTGCCCGGGGCGGACAAGAATTTCGTGGCGGAACTCACAGAAGTGAAACCGCAGGACCGCATTGCCTGGAAAACGACGGAGGGCGTTCATCACGCGGGCGTCGTCACCTTCCACCGGCTCAGTGACACATCAAGCCGCGTCACGCTGCAAATAGCGTACTCGCCGGAAGGTTTCGTGGAGCGTCTGGACGCCCTGACCAACCTGGACTCCACCCTCGCCGACTACGACCTCGGGGAATTCCGGAAACTCGCGGAGACCGCCGCGGCGATCTGACCCTCGGGAGCCGGAAGTCCGCCGGCGCCTTTGTCCGGCGGCGCCGCTTCCGCCGTACGCCTACTCCCCCGCGCCGGGCACACCGTCGGCCGCCGCCGCTTCCTCCACCGTCCCGTACAGCGGGAGCACCCCTTCGAGACCGGTCAGGTCGAAGAGCCGGCGCAGCCCGGGCGAGGGTGCGGCCAGGCGCAGCCGAGTGCCCAGCGCGGCATGCTGCCGGAGCAGCACATTGACGGTCGTGGAGTCCGCGAAGTCCACCTCGGACAGGTCGACGATCACCGGCCGCGCCCCGTCTCCGTGCACGGCGCCGCCCACCTCGCGGAGGGTCTCTTCCAGAGGTGCGACGGTGTCGATGTCGAGCGGGCCGGTGACGGTGACGACCATCGCGTCCCCGGCACGGCGCCCCTCCCGCACCACGACCCGCGTCGGCCGGTCTGCGCTGGGCTGTGACTGCACGGTGATCCTCAGACGGTTATCGGTTCGGTGGCCGGATCCGGACTGCCGTCCGGCCGGATCGGATGATCAACAATAGAAGCGATTGTTGCCGTTTGACAATATTCCAGAAAGGCAACAATCTTGTCCCCGTCACTGAGCAACACGGCTCTGCCCGGAGTGACTTCGGATCGAGAAGCGGGGCCTGAATGACATCACGCACTGTCCGCGCTGTCCGCGTCGAGTGTGCGGCGTCCGGCGACCGGGCGGACGTCCTCGGCCGTACGGTGTACGGCGGCCGCCCTGCGGAACGCGGCCAGACCCACCGCCAGGTCGGCGACCGCCGCCGGATCCATGCGGGCCACGATCGCCGCCACCTCGCTCGTGCGGGCCGCCCGGTACTCCGCCAGGAACGCCCGCCCGCGCAGACTCAGCCGCAGCTCGACCTCCCGTCGGCTCGTCGCGCTCTGACATCGCTCGGCCAGGCCCATGGCCTCCAGGCGGTCACAGAGGCGACTCACCGCGGGCGGTCGCGAGCCAAGTCCGTCGGCAAGCGCTCGCAGGTTAGTACCCTCGTGTTCCTCGATCACCAGAAGAGCCCGCAACTGGGACGGCGAGACCTGCGCCGAGCGAGCCGTCTCCTGACCGCGGCCCCACAAGACCTCCAGCAACTCGGAGGCGGCAAGGGTGGCCTCGGTCACCTGCTCGCGTGGGTACGACTGACCGGGGAAACGGGACACACGACCACTCTGTCACCCTCCGGCCGCCCGCGTCAGCCCGGCCATGTCGAAATCCACCGGAATAAGAATGTTTGAGAAACCGTGACCCTGAGCTGTGATGTGGAAAGAGCGGTTCGCGCGGCGGCACCGCATGCCCTGGTGGACGCGCTGCGCGCGGCGCTCGCCACGGCCTACGGAGCCACGTCCGTACACCTGTTCCTCGCGGACTACGGCGGCACGGTGCTCAGGCCGTTCTCCTCGCTCGACGAGGACTCCGCAGGCGCACTGTCCATCTCCAACACCCCGGAGGGACGCGCCTTCGGCAGCCAGGAACGGCACGAACGCCAGGTCCGGCACGAGGACGCCGTCGACCACCACCTGCCGGTGACGGTCCGCGGCGAACGCCTCGGCATCCTGACCGTCCGGCTGCCCGCCGAGCGCAACCTGCCCGGGGTCGCCGACGACCTGGCCCACGCGGCGGACCTGCTCGGCCATGAGATCTTCGTCGCCGAGCGCGACACCGACGTCTACCAGCGGGTCCGCCGTACGACCCGGCTCACCCTGGCCGCCGAGATGCAGTGGCAGCTGCTGCCCGCGCGGGCCTGCGTGGCCGAGGAGTACGCCATCGGCGCCCAACTGGAGCCGGCCTACGCCATCCACGGCGACAACTACGACTGGGCCGCGGACGCGGACGAGCTGACCCTCGCCGTCACCAACGGCATGGGCACCGGCATCGAGGCGTCGGTCCTGTCCCACCTCGCGGTCAACGCGCTGCGCAACGCCCGCCGCGCCGGCATCGGCATCGCCGACCAGGCCGCCCTCGCCGACCAGGCCCTCTACGGGCAGTACCGCGGCTCCGCCTACGTCTCGACGCTGCTGCTCCGCTTCCGGCTCGCGACCGGCCGGGTGGAGGTCGTGGACGCCGGCTCCCCGCAGCTCTGGCGGCGCCGGGGCCGGACCATCGACCGCGTCCCCCTCGAACCGCAACTGCCGCTCGGCATGTTCGAGGAGACGCAGTACGTGGCCCAGGAGTTCGAGGTGCTCCCCGGCGACCGGCTGCTCTTCGTCAGCGACGGCGTGTACGCGGCGGTCTCACCGCCCGGCGAGGAGTACGGCGAGCACGCCCTCGCCCGCGCGATCCACGCCACCAGCCTGCTCCCCGCCGCGAGCGTGCCGCGGGCCGTCCTGCGCGACCTGACCGAATACCGCGACGCGGAGTCGATGGACGACGCGCTGGTGCTCTGCCTCGACTGGTTCGGCAAGGCGGGGAACCGGGGCCGGTGAGGCGGGCCCGGCCGTACGGCCGGGCCTCCGGCGGCGCCCCGGGCCGCGCCTCGCACAGCGCGCGGCCCGGAGCCGCGGGCGGCCGGGGCGGGCCCGGAGCTGCTACTTCTTGATCCAGCCCTTCCGCACCAGGGCGTCACAGGTGGCCACCGGGTCCTTCTTCCCCTTGTACTGCTTCTTCACTTCCCGCAGGCAGTCGGCGTACGGGAACGGAGGGCCGCTCTTCTCCGCCCGGGGCTGAGCCGTGGCGGCCGCCTCGGCGGCCTGCCCGGTCCCGGTGAACAGCACACCGCTCAGCGCAACAGCCGCGGCCAGGGCGAAGCTCATCCGTCGCATGGTCGTCCTCTCTCCTTGGGTCTCCTCGCGCCGAAGCCCGGTGCCCCGGACGCGCACGAGCCTTCCGGCAGCTCGCCGAAGACCGGCGGATCGTTCGAAGACGAGCGGATCGCCGGCGGCCCGGAAGGGCTCGCCCCCGCCCAACGAGCCGGTCCGCCACCGGAAACGCCGTCCGGCCCGTGGACACACCGTTGCCACGGTCACGGAATCCTTACGAGTGCACCTGCGAATGCACCGCGGAAAGCAAGCGGTGCCCTTTCTTCCGCCGTTCCGTACCACCTCAACGGAATTGGCCATGTCACCTCGATCGGCCGCCGTACAGAATCCCGCCGATGGCACCGACGTCCGACCGGACAACGGAAGCGACCGGCAGGGAGAACAGCACATGAGCGCCTACGGGACGGATGCGTGCGGGGCGGATGCGTACGGGGACGGGCGTACGGACGGCTGCGGGAGCGCGTACCGCATCCGGATCGCCGTCATGGACGCGGGCATCGGACTGCTGGCGGCAGCCGCCGCGGTACGCCGCCTGCGCCCCGACGCCGATCTGCTCCTCGCCTCGGACCCCGACGGTATGCCGTGGGGCCCCCGCACCCCGCAGGACATCACGGCCCGCGCGCTCGCCGTCGCCGAGTCGGCCGCCGCGTACCGCCCGCAGGCGCTCATCGTCGCCTGCAACACCGCCACCGTGCACGCGCTGCCGGCCCTGCGCGCCCGCTTCGAACCCGGACTGCCGGTCATCGGCACGGTCCCGGCGGTCAAACCGGCCGCCTCGAACGGCGGGCCCGTGGCCGTATGGGCCACTCCCGCCACCACCGGGAGCCCGTACCAGCGCTCCCTCATCCGGCAGTTCGCCGCCGGGGCGTCCGTCACCGAGGTGCCGTGCCCCGGTCTCTCGGACGCCGTCGAACACGCCGACGAGGCAGCCATCGGCCTCGCGATCGCCGCCGCCGCACGGCGCACCCCGGACGACGTACGGACTCTCGTCCGCGGCTGCACCCACTACGAACTCGTCGCCGACCGCATCCACGCGGCCGTCCGGCCCTCCGGCCTGGCGTCCCTCACCCTCCGCGGCTCGGCCGAAGCGGTAGCCGCCCAAGCACTGCGCCGCATTGGCCGCCCGCCCGCTCCCGAGGCCCCCGCCACGGGCACACTGACCACGGTCCTCAGCGGTCGCGAGGCTCCCCTCCTGCCTTCGGCACGGACGTACGCGGAGGGCCGGCTTCTTCTTCGGGACCGCCCTCACCTCTCGCCTCCCCTTCCCCCTCTCGCTCCGGGGCGAGCCCGCGCAGGAGCAGTGGGGTCGCCAGGATGAGCAGGCCGGCGGCCGCGATGGCCGTACGCGGGGTGGTGACGGTGGCCAGAACACCCCACAGGGCGGTCAGCGCCGCGGTGGTGAGTTTGCTGGTCACCGTCCACGCGGACAGGGTCCGGGCGATGCGGTCCGCCGGTGTCAGGTTGAGCCGGTAGGCCGCGGACACCGGGGTGAAGACGCTCATACAGATGATCATGCCGAGTTCGACGGCCATGACGAGCACCAGCCCGGAGGTGCCGGGATGGACGAAGACCAGACCGGCCAGCCAGCAGGCGCGCAGTGTTCCGGCGGTGCGCAGGACCCGGTGCTGTCCGTGGCGCTCGGCCAGCCGGTGCGCCAGGCGCGAGCCGATCAGGCCGCCGACGCACGGCACCGCGAAGGCGAGACCGTACTGCCAGGGTGCGAAGCCGAGGGGGCCGAGCATGAGGACGGCGAGCAGGGGCTGGGTCGCCATGGTCAGGCCGTTGACCAGGACCGTGTTGCAGAACAGCGGGCGCAGGTCCGGGTGGGCCAGGATGTACCGCCACCCTTCGAGCACACCGGCGGCGCGCGATCGCGGCGGCGCCCCGGCCCGGGCCGGGCGCGGCTCGTCGCCGCCGATCGCCCGGATTCCCACCGCCGAAAGAAGGTAGCTGACCGCGTCGGTCAGCACGGTCACCACCGGCCCGCACAGGGCGACCGCCGCCCCGCCGAGCGGCGGTCCGAGCACGGTCGCGGTCCAATTCGTCGCCTCGAACCGGCCGTTCGCGACGATCAGGTCCGCCGGCTGTACGAGGGCTTTCAGGCAGGCACCGGCGGCGGCCCGGAACGTGATCTCCGCCGCCGCGACGACGACCGCCACGACCAGGAGCTGGACGACGCCGAGCCGGTCCAGCACGAACGCGACGGGCACGCTCGCCAGCGCGGCGCACCGGACCAGGTCCATCGCGATCATCACCGGCCGCTTGCGGCGGAACTCCACCCACGGACCGAGCGGCACCGCCAGCACCGCTCCCACGGCCGCCCCCACCGCCGCCAGCGACGACACCTCGGCGGGCCCGGCGTGCAGCACCAGGATGGCGATCAGGGGGAACGCGTCGAAGGCGATACCCGTCCCGAACGCGCTGACCGCGTACGACGCCCACAGCCACCGGAACCGCCGCCCCAACGACGGCCCGGGCATCGCCCCCCACATCTGCGGCACTCCTCCTGGTCTTTTGATGGTCTCGGCGGCCGGACAGCCGGCCGTCGGGTTTCGACATCGAAGCGGGTGGTGCGGGTGTGGGGCAAACAACCGGCGCTCGCTCGGGAGACAACCGTTGGTTGTGGACAGCGTGGTGGGTGCGGTGGCCGGACGCCTCCAAGTACGGGCAAAACACCGGCCGTTCACCTCACGGTCACGATTTCATCACATTACCTGCCGGTAAGCCTTCACTCTGAGGCCGCAGACTCCCCGTGCTTCTCCCCCGTCCTCCCGAGACCAAGGAGCCTTCACGTGGCCACCTCCCACCGCGCTCGGACGGCAAGACTCGCGCTCGCCACGGCACTTACGGCACTGAGCCTGACGGCCGTGCCATTCCCGGCCGGGGCCGCCTCGTCCGCCGCGCCGCCCGCCGTCACCCCGCGGGCCGAGACCGCGGCCCTGCACGACGACGAGGCCGGTGGCAACGCCGACGCGGACGATCCGGCGATCTGGCGCAACGCCGCCGACCCGGACCGCAGCCTGGTGATCGCCACCGCGAAAAAGGGCGGCCTGCGCATCTACGACCTCGACGCCCGGCAGGTGCAGTCCCTGCCCGCGCCCGCCGCGCCCGGCACCGGCCACGCGCCCGGCCGCTTCAACAACGTCGATCTCGTGCACGGTCTGCGGCTGTCCACCGGCCGCGCCGATCTCGCGGTGACCAGCGACCGCGGCAGCGACCGGCTGCGCTTCTACCGCATCGACCGCGACCGGGCGGGCGGCCCGCTCACCGATGTCACGGACCCCGCGGCGCCGCCCGTCTTCGCCACCTCCCAGCAGGAGATCGACAAGCAGCAGACCGCGTACGGCCTGGCCACCTGGACCGACCGGGCCACCGGCCGCTCCTACGCCCTGGTCAGCCGCCGTGAACGCACCACCCTCGCCCTCCTGGAGCTCACCCCCGGCGCCGGCGGCACGGTCGGCTACCGCAAGGTCCGCACTCTGGACCTGCCCGCCGCCTTCCGCCTCCCGAACGGCACATCCTGGTCCCCCTGCGCCGAGCCCGGTGAACTCCCGCAGGTCGAGGGCATGGTGGTCGATCCGGACAACGGCACGCTGTACGCGGGCCAGGAGGACGTCGGCATCTGGCGGCTGCGCGCCGACCTGACCGGCAAGCCGAAGCTGATCGACAAGGTCCGGGAGTACGGCGTCCCGGCCACGTACGACGAGGCGACCGAGGAGTGTGTCGCGGGCGCCGACCCGGGCTACGGCGGCAAGCGGCTGACGGCCGACGTGGAGGGGCTGACGCTGGTCACCGAGCCCAAGGGTGACGGTTATCTGCTGGCGTCCAGCCAGGGGGACAACACCTTCGCGGCGTACGACCGGGAGATATCCGACGACAACGAGTACGAGGGCGGCTTCCGCGTCACCGCCGCCTCGGCCACCCTCGACGGCTCGGAGGAGTGCGATGGCGCCGCCGCCCTGGCCGCACCGCTGGGCCGCCGGTACCCGAAGGGGCTGCTCGTCGTGCAGGACGGTCATGACGCTCCGGGCGATGGGGAACGGCCCTCGACCGACTTCAAGTTCGTCGACCTCGGGGATGTGCTGAAGGCCGTGGACGGCTGATCCACCCGCCGGGCGACGGCCCGCGGGCCGGGCTCCGGGGCGTGGTTCACCCGCGGCGGATGAAGCGTTTCCCGCCGTGCGGCGCTGCGATGCGGCCATGGGTGCACACCGCGGCGCTGAAGGCCCGCTGACCGCTGTCCTGTTGTTCGGGCCACGGCTCGCCTTGGGGGCCGTGGCCGCCGTGGGTTCGGTGGCGGGCGCGGCGGCCGCGGGGGTGCGTGACGAGGTGGAGCGCGCCGGCCGCGCCGCGCTGCGGCAGGTCGTCGCCGCGGCCGTCGCCCAGCTCGACCTGGACGCGCTGGTGGCCCGGGTGGACGTGGACAAGGTGGCCGACCGGGTGGATGTGAACCGCGTCGCCGACCGGGTCGACGTCGAACGGGTCGCGCGCCGGGTCGACATCGACGCCGCGCTGGAGCGGGCCGATCCGGTCGCTCTCACCCGGCAGGTGCTGGAAGAGATCGACATCGGCAGGATCGTCCGGGACACGGGCGGCAGCATGACCGGCGACGCGCTGGACAGCGTACGGCTGCGGAGCGCGCGGGCCGACCGGCAGGTGGCCGCCTTCACCGACCGGCTGCTGCGGCGGAAGGGTTCCGTTCCGTCGTCACCGCCGTCCCGGAACGGCGGGGCCGTCGAGGGTCCGGGAACCGGCGCGCCGAACGGCCGGACATCCACGTGACGCCTCCGTCGCCGGCCGGCGCACCCTCCCGGCTGCAGGGCCGCACCGCGGGGCTGGTCTCCCGCGCCCTCGCTGCCCTCACGGACGCCCTGGCCGTGCTGGGCATCACCGTACTGACCGGACTGGCCGTCGGAACCATCCGCTACCTGGTGCTCGGGCCGCCGTTCGAGGCGCCGAGGCCGTCGGACCAGCTCACCGGCTCCTTCGGCTGCTGTCTCGCCATCGCGTACCTGGCAGCGGGCTGGTCGCTCACGGGCCGGACCGTGGGCGGCCGGCTGATGGGGTTGCGGGTGGTGCACCGCTCGGGGCAGCGGCTGCGGCCGGGCCGCGCTCTGCTCCGGGCCGTACTGTGCGTCGTACTGCCGCTGGGGCTGTTCTGGGCGCCGCTGAGCAGACGGAACGCGTCCGTGGCCGATCTCGTCGTGCGCAGCGCGGTCGTCCATGACTGGTACGGCGGACGGGTACGGCGGACCGGGCCGTAAGGGCCGGGGGCGCCGCGTCAGCGCGGTGCCGACTGCCGTGGGAGCAGCATGGCGGCGACGAAACCACCGCACCCGACGACGGCCAGCACGATCAGCGCGGCGGCGTAGGAGCCGAACGCCAGGTCGGCGACGAGGATGGTGCCGGCGACCGCCGTACCGACCGAGGACCCGAGGTTGGACACGCTGCGCGACAGACCGGAGATCTCGCCCTGCTGCCCCTCGGAGAAGCTGGACTGCACGACGTTGACCGACGGGGTCAGCATCACCCCGAGCCCCAGGCCGATCAGGAGCAGTCCGGGTGTGCTCGCCCACGCGCTCGACGCCTCGCCCGCCAGGGCGAGGAGCGTGCCGATACCGGCGACCGTCACGGCGAAGCCGGTCATGACGAGGGTCCGCGGGGTGCGCCGCTTCGCGAAGCGCTCGGCGGCGAGCGAGGCCGCGAGGAGGCCCGCGGTGGCCGCCGTGAAGATCACTCCGGTCCGGATCGCGTCATAGCCGCGTACGACCTGGAGGTAGGCGGCCACCACGAACGACACCCCCATCAGGATCAGCCACTGGAGGTGCTGGGTGAGCAGGCCGAGGTTGGACGTGCGGTCGTGGAACAGGCCCGTCGACAGCAGCGGTTCGGCGCCGGAGCGCTCCTTCGCCCGTATCCACCGGAAGAACCCGGCCAGGACGAGCGCGCCGAGGAGCAGCAGTCCCGCCATCAGCCAGCCGTTGTCGTCGGCGGCCAGGATTCCGGCGACGACGAGGACCAGGCCGACGGCGGACAGGACCGCGCCGCCGGTGTCGAAGGGGCGCGTGGGGTCCGGGGGCAGCGGGTCGGCGACCCGGCGGCTCAGTACGACGATCGCCACGATCACCAGCGCCTGGAAGACGAAGGCCGCCCGCCAGCTCAGCCACGAGGTGATGAGCCCGCCGATCAGCGGCCCGGCGGCCGCGCCGATGCCGCCCATCGCCATGATCGCCCCGAACGCGCGGGCGCGGGCGGTGACGTCCGTGAAGTAGAGCGTGGTGAGGATGTAGACCGGCGGGATGAGCAGGGCCGTCCCGACGCCTTCGAGGATCGAGTTGCCGAGGATGAGCACACCGAGGCCGGGCGCGGCCGCGCTGAGCAGGGCGCCGACGCCGTAGATCGCGAGACCGGCCACCAGGCAGCGCTTGCGGCCGATGCGGTCGGTCAGCTTGCCGCCGGGGATCATCAGTGCCGCCATGACCAGCAGGAACATGGTGATCGCGAGCTGCACGCCCTGCACGGTGGTGTCCAGGTCCGCGCTGATGTCGTTGATCATCACGTTCATGTTGGAGCCGGCGAAGCTGCAGATGAACTGGGCGAGCGCGAGCGGCGCCAGCACTTGGCGCGGGGTGCTCGGTGCGCGTCCGCGGGTCCCCGTTCCCGGGCCGGTGGGGCCGGTCGGTACGGTCATCGTCTCGCCTCCGATCGCTGCTGCCCGGCGTACGGCGCGGGCCGTCCGCCGGGCGCCGCTCATCGTCCCCACCCGGTGATCGCGCGTCGTCACCCGCCGGGGGTGACGACGCGCACCGGGGACCCGGAGCACCCTCGGCGCCGACGCGGGAGCAATCCGCACCCGCCTCGGAGACGGAGGGGCCTGTCATGGCCACCACGACCAGCCCGCACCACCGATCGGCCGGAGTCATCGCCGCCGCGAGCGGCCTGACGATCTTCGCCGCCGTGATGCTGTTCATCTCCGGTGTGCTCGACCTCTTCCGGGGCATCATGGGCATCGCCGAGAACGAGGTCTTCCTCAACACCCCCAACTATGTGTTCAAGTTCGACCTGACCAGCTGGGGCTGGATCCACCTGGCCTTCGGGGCAATCGCCGTCATCGTGAGCCTCGGGCTGTTCACGGCGGCCACCTGGGCCCGGGTCCTCGCGATCGGCATCGCGGCACTGCTGATCATCGTCAACTTCCTGACCATTCCCTACTATCCGGTCTGGTCGATCACCCTGATCGCGCTGTACGGGACCACCATCTGGGCCCTGTGCGTGGTCCGCCGGGACACGATCAACGAGTAGCAGGGACGGACCCGTGCCGGACCCGGCGGTGCGCGCGGTGGACGAGTGGGCCGGGCGCATCGCGGAGTTCATCGCGCCCCTGCGGGTGAAGCCGGGGTCGGAGGTCGATCTGGGCAAGGACTTCGACCCCGGCTACAAGGCGGGCATCGCGCGCAAGCGGGACGGCCAGGAGCTGCTGCGGACCGGTGTCGAGCTGCTGGCCGACCAGCAGCGGCGGCTGGCCGCCCAGGGCACCCACGGGGTGCTGATGTGTCTGCAGGCGCTGGACGCCGGAGGCAAGGACGGCACGATCCGGCATGTGATGACGGGAGTGAATCCGCAGGGGGTGCACGTGGTCGGCTTCAAAGAGCCGTCCGCCGAGGAACTCGACCACGACTACCTCTGGCGCTACGCCTGCCATCTGCCCCGGCGCGGGGAGATCGGCATCTTCAACCGGTCGCACTACGAGGAGGTCCTGGTGGTACGGGTGCATCCCGAACACCTCGACCGCCAGCGGCTGCCGGGCCGGGGTGGACGGCGCAGCCTCTGGCAGCGGCGCTTCCGGGAGATCAACGACTGGGAGCGGTATCTGACCGACAACGGCTTCCGGATCGTGAAACTGTTCCTGAACCTGTCCAAGGAGGAGCAGCGGATCCGTTTCCTGCAGCGGATCGACGTCCCGGAGCGCAACTGGAAGTTCTCGGCGGCCGACACCCGGGAGCGCGCCCGGTGGGACGATTATCAGCGGGCGTTCTCCGAGATGCTGTCCGCCACCAGCACCCGGTGGGCACCGTGGTACGTCGTCCCCGCGGACCACAAGTGGTTCGCGCGGATCTGCGCGGCCGCGGTGCTCGCCCATGTCCTGATCGGCATCGATCCGCAGTACCCGGAGATCGGCGAGCCGGCCCGGCGTGAACTGGCCCAGGCCAGGGAGAAGCTGGAGGCGGAAGCCTGGCGGACGCGATGACGGCCGCCGACGGCGGCCGGGGCGCCCGGGTCCTGGGCAAGGCCCGCGAGGTGGCGCCCGGCCTCCGGACGTTCCCGGCGTACCGGCGGCAGTGGCTCGTCAAGGACGTCGTCGCCGGAGTCGTGCTGACCACGCTGCTGGTTCCGCAGGGGATGGCGTACGCGGAACTGGCGGGCCTGCCCGCGATCAACGGGCTGTACACCTCCGTCCTGTGCCTGCTGGCGTACGCCGTCTTCGGCCCGTCGCGCATCCTGGTGCTGGGCCCGGACTCCTCCCTCGGCCCAATGATCGCGGCCACGGTGCTGCCGCTGGCCGCCGCCGGGGGCGACAGCGGGCGGGCGGTGGCGCTCGCCTCGGTGCTGGCGCTGATGGTCGGCGCCATCATGGTCCTGGCGAGCGTGGCGAAGCTCGGCTTCATCGCCGATCTGATCTCCAAGCCGACGATGATCGGCTATATGAACGGGCTGGCGCTGACCATTGTGATCGGCCAGCTGCCGAAGCTGTGCGGCTTCTCGACGGATGCCGACGGGCTGCTCGGCGAGGCGTCCGGTTTCGTTCGTGGCCTGGCCGATGGGAAGGCGGTGCCCGCCGCCGTGGTGGTGGGCCTGGGCGGGGTCGTACTGATCCTGGTGCTGCAACGGTGGCTGCCGAAGGTGCCCGCGGTGCTCGTCATGGTGCTGCTGGCGATGGCCGCGACGCCCCTGTTCGACCTGGCCGCACGCGGCGTGGGCCTGGTCGGCACGCTGCCCACGGGCTTCCCGCCGCTGTCCGTCCCGCACCTCGCGTGGGACGACCTCGCTCCGCTGTGCGCCGGGGCGGTGGGCATCGCCCTGGTGTCCCTGGCCGACACCATCTCCAACGCCTCGGCGTTCGCGGCCCGCACCGGACAGGAGGTCCAGGGCAACCAGGAGATGCGCGCGATCGGCAGCGCGAACCTGGCGGCAGGGCTGTTCCAGGGCTTCCCCGTCAGTACGAGCGGCTCGCGGACGGCCGTGGCCGAGCGTGCGGGCGCCCGTACCCAGCTCACCGGGGTCGTCGGAGCGGTACTGATCATCGTCATGCTGGTGCTGTTCCCCGGCCTGTTCCGCGCGCTGCCCCAGCCCGCGCTGGCCGCGGTGGTCAGCACGGCCGCGCTGTCCCTGGCCGATCTCACCGGGACGGTACGGCTGTGGCAGCGGCGCAAGACGGAGTTCCTGCTGTCGGTCGCGGCGTTCCTCGGTGTGGCGCTGCTCGGTGTGCTGCCCGGCATCGCGGTGGCGGTCGGCCTGTCGATCCTCAACGTGTTCCGGCGCGCGTGGTGGCCGTACAACACCGTGCTGGGCCGGGTGCCGGGGCTGGCGGGCTACCACGACGTCCGCTCCTACCCGGACGCCGAACGGCTGCCCGGCCTGGTGATCCACCGTTTCGACGCGCCGCTGTTCTTCGCCAACGCCAAGGCCTTCCGCGACGAGGTGCTGCGTCTGACGCACGGCGAGCCGCCGCCCCGGTGGGTGCTGGTCGCCGCCGAGCCGGTGACCGACGTGGACACCACCGCGGCCGATGTGCTGGAGGAACTCTGCGAGGGGCTCGAAGCCCGGCACATCCGTCTGGTGTTCGCCGAGCTGAAGGATCCGGTGCTGGGCAAGCTCAGGCGGTACGGGCTGGCCCACGCCCTGGGCGGCGACCGGTTCTTCCCCACCGTCGAATCCGCCGTCACCGCGTTCCGCGCCGGGACCGGCGCGGGGTGGACCGCGGCCGGGCCGCCCGACAGGCTCGGCCGGCGCTGACACGGGCTCTCAGCGCCGGCGCGGTCGCCGGGACCGTTCAGTCGTGGTCCGGGCCGATGGCGAGGACGTGGGTGCCCCAGGCGTCCAGGTCGACGAACAGGCCGGGGCCGGTCAGCTCGTCCCCGGTGCGTGCGTACTGCGCACCGTCGAGCAGCCCGGTCAGCCGCCATCCGGCGGAGCCCAGTTCCGGCCACGGCAGCCGGACGCGTCCCTGCGCGGGCCGCTCCGAGAGGTTCACCGCCGTCAGGAACCGTCCGGCGGGGCCCGCCCAGCACCAGGCCAGCACATTCTTGCCGGAGTCGTTGTCGGGCCAGCCCGCGCACTCCAGCAGCCGCCATTGTCCGGTCCGCATTCCGCTGCGGTGCACGCCGGCCAGCAGCCGCTCGTGGAAGGCCCGCAGTTCGGTGTCCGCCTGCTCGTCCGGACGCCGGTCCAGGAAGACGGGCAGCCGGGTGCGGCGCCCGGTGAACTGGCCCTCGTGCCACAGCGTCGCCCCGGGCAGGGTGGCGATCAGGACCGCCGCCGCGCGCTCCTTGGCCGGGTGCAGCGTCTCCGCGGCCCGTGGCTCGTCGTGGTTCTCCAGGAACCGTACAAGCTTGCGCTGGTACGCCTCGTCTGCCGTCAGGTGCTGCCGCACCGACTCGGGGCCCTCGTTCAGGACCCGGTCGTAGAGGCGCTTGTCGTAACAGAAGTCGAACCCCTGCTGCTGGAGGGCCCATTCGAGGTCCCAGTACGCCTCGGCGACGAACGTCATGCCGGGGTGCCGCTGCCGTACGTCGCCGATGACCGTGGGCCAGAAGTCGTCCGGCGGCGGGGTCCCGGCGCGCTGCCCCCAGGTGCGGGCGAAGATGTCGTTCATCAGCAGCATCGCCATGTCGCAGCGCACTCCGTCGCAGAACTGCCCGATACGGCCCAGCACGTCCGCGGTCGCCCGGCGCAGGGCGGGCTCGAAGGCGTTCAGCTGCACCACGTCCGGCCAGGGCGGGAAGAAGGGGTCGCGGCCGCGGGCGAGGACGGCGGTCCCGGTGTCGAGGTAGCCGGCCGGGTCGCGCCGTGCGTCGTCGGCGCTGCCGCGCACGAAGTACTCGGGGTGTTCGGTCACCCAGGGGCTGTCCGGGGCGACGTGGTTGGGGACGTAGTCGAGCAGCAGCCCGATGCCCCGGCTGTCGAGTTCGGCGCGTGCGGCGGCCAGCCCCTCGGCACCGCCGAGCGTCGCGTCGGCCTCGTAGCGCCGGATGCAGTACGGCGACCCGGCGATCTCGTCCTCCCCGATGCCGGGTACGGCCCGGGCGAACGCGGCACGCAGCGACGGGTCCCACAGGGCGATGCCGCGGCCCTGCGGGCTGCGCTCCCACACCCCCATGAGCCAGACGGCGTCGACACCGAGCGGGGTGATCTCGTCCCACGCGTCCTTGGGCACGTCGGCGAGACCGGCCGGACGCCCGGTGCGGCGCTGGATCTCCCGCAGCCACACCCGGGTGTTGACCTCGTGGACGACGGGGTGCGCGGGCAGCTCGGTCATGGCCTCTCCTTCCGGACCGGCTCCGCCAGGAAGTCGCCGGGCGCGAGCGTGCCGAAGATCTTCATCAGGGTGGCGACCAGGCCCGTCCAGCCCGTCTGGTGGGACGCGCCGATGCCGGCGCCGTTGTCGCCGTGGAAGTACTCGTGGAAGAGGATCAGGTCGCGCCAGTACGGGTCGCGGTGGAACTTCTCCTGCCCACCGTAGACCGGCCGCCGGCCGTCCTGGTCGCGCAGGAAGAGGCGGGCGAGCCGGCCGGAGATCTCCTCGGCCACCTCGTACAGCGTCATCCGGGTGCCCGATCCGGTCGGGCACTCGACGGTCAGCCCGTCGCCGTAGAAGCCGTACAGGTTGAGCAGCCCCCGGATGACCAGGGCGTTCATCGGGAACCACACCGGGCCGCGCCAGTTGGAGTTGCCGCCGAACATCCCGGTGTCGGATTCGGCGGGCAGATAGGACACCCGGTACTCCTCGCCGTGCACCCAGAAGCTGTACGGGTGCTCGGCATGGTGGCGGGAGAGGGACCTGATGCCGTACGGGCTGAGGAACTCGTCCTCGGACAGGAGGTGGCCGAGGACCCGCAGCAGCTTCTTCTCGTCCACGACGGACAGCAGCCGGGCCCCGCCGGTCTCGCCCGCCCGGGCCGAGGCCAGCGTGACGGAGAGGGAGGGGTGGCGGTCCGCGAAGCTGCGCAGGCGCTCCCCCAGGCCCGGTATCCGCTCCAGTTGCCGCGGGCGGAAGACGGTCGACGCGCACAGTGGCAGCAGGCCGACCATCGAGCGGACCTTGAGCCGTACGGCCTGGCCGTCGGGCAGGCGCAGCACGTCGTAGTAGAACCCGTCCTCCTCGTCCCACAGTCCGTCGTCGAGGTCGCCGACGCGGTCCATGGAGCCGGCGATCCACAGGTAGTGCTCGACGAATTTGAGCACCAGTTCCTCGTAGGAGGGGTGGTGTTCGACGAGTTCCAGCGCGATCTGCAGCATGGACTGGCAGTACAGGGCCATCCAGGCCGTGCCGTCGGCCTGTTCGAGCCGGCCGCCGGTGGGCAGCGGCGCGCTGCGGTCGAAGACGCCGATGTTGTCCAGGCCCAGGAAGCCGCCCTGGAAGACGTTGCGGCCCTCGGGGTCCTTGCGGTTGACCCACCAGGTGAAGTTCGTCAGGAGCTTGTGGAAGGTGCGTTCCAGGAACGCGGGGTCGGCGCGGCCCGTGGTGCGCTCCTCCATCAGGTGGACGAAGTACGCGGCCCAGGCGTGCACCGGAGGGTTGACGTCCCCGAAGTTCCATTCGTACGCGGGGACCTGCCCGTTGGGGTGCTGGTAGGAGTCCTTGAGCAGCAGTTCGAGCTGCTGTTTCGCGAACCGGCTGTCCACGGCCGACAGGGCCACGGTGTGGAAGGCCAGGTCCCACGCGGCGAACCAGGGGTACTCCCATTTGTCGGGCATCGAGATGATGTCGTCGCTGACCATGTGGAACCACTCGCGGTTGCGGATGCCGGGCCGCGGCAGGCTCCAGGGGTCCAGGCCGTGTTCGGCCAGCCAGGTCTCCAGGTCGAAGCCGTAGTACTGCTTCGACCACAGCATTCCGGCGAGGGCCTGGCGCAGCACCCGCGCCTCGTCCTCGCCCGCCCCGGGCGGGGTCAGGTCGCGGTAGAAGGCGTCGGCCTCGGCGATCCGCTCCTGGAACACGGCGTCGAAGCCGCGGGCCACCGACAGGGTGGAGCCGGTGGGCGCGAGCCGCAGCCGCAGGGTCTCCTCGCCGCCGGCCGGGACGGTCAGGGTGTAGTGCGCGGCCGCCTTGGTGCCCTCCCCGGCCGGGTTGACGGCGCCCGCATCACCGTCGACGACCGCGCGGCCGATGCCGTCCTTGACGTACGGCGTGCGGCTGGGTGTGCCGAACAGCCGCTCGTGGTTGGTCTCGTTCTCGGTGAACAGCAGCGGGACCGCGCCGGCGCAGCGCAGTTCGTAGCTGCCCAGTTCGGAGTGGACGGCCCGGACGGTCGTCGTGCGGCTCGGGCCGGATGCCGCGGCCAGGTGCGGCCTGTCGGCGCCCTCGTGCCAGGACCAGGTGTTGCGGAACCACAGGGTGGGCAGTACGTGCGCGGTCGCCTCGTCGGGGCCGCGGTTGGCGACGGTGATGCGGATGAGTACGTCGTCGTCCGCGGCCTTGGCGTACTCGACGGTGACGTCGAAGTACCGGTCGTCGTCGAAGATGCCGGTGTCGAGCAGTTCGTACTCGAACTCCTGGCGGCCGCGGGCCTGGTTGACGGCCACGAGGTCGCGGTAGGGGAACTCGGCCTGCGGGTACTTGTACAGGTAGCGCAGGTAGGAGTGGCTGGGCGTGCTGTCGAGGTAGAAGTAGTACTCCTTCACGTCCTCGCCGTGGTTGCCCTCGCCGTTGGTCAGGCCGAAGGCGCGTTCCTTGAGAATGGGGTCGCGCCCGTTCCACAGGGCGAGGGCGAAGCAGAGGCGCTGCTTGGCGTCGCTGATGCCACCGAGCCCGTCCTCGCCCCACCGGTAGGCCCGGGAGCGGGCGTGGTCGTGCGGGAAGTACGACCAGGCGTCGCCGCCCTCGCTGTAGTCCTCGCGGACCGTGCCCCACTGACGTTCGCTCAGGTACGGGCCCCACAGCTGCCGGCGTTCGTCGTCGCCGGACGGGTCTGCCGGTCCCGTGTTCGTCTGCGTGGTCATGCCTGCCTCCCTGCCTCAGGGGCTGCCCCGGCAGCAGGCTCGGTCTCCGCGCCGGGGCCCGCCTCACCTGACCGGGGTGAGGAGCCGTCGCGCAGTGCGAGTGTGATCGCCGCTTCGTACGCGGCCAGTACCGCGGCGGTCACGAAGAGGCTCGCCCAGGACGACAGCAGCAGCGCGACCAGGGCCGCGACGACCACGCCAGCGACCCGGAGCACGTCGGCGTGGCCGCGTACCCATGCGTGCAGCGCGCTCCCCGTGGAGACCTTCCGGCCGGTGCGCACGGCGAACCGGCCGGTGGCCCGGACGCCCCGGGCCGTCTGACGGCGCAGGCCGACGGGCAGCCGTCCGGGGCCTAGCAGGTACATCAGGAGGGCCAGGACGACACCGAGCCACAGCAGTTGGTCGCCGCGGTCGCGCAGCGTCGTGAAGATGGTCCACAGGGCGTTCCGCACTCCGTCGCGGTAGGTTCCGGACGGCACCTGGGCCAGCAGCTGGTCCCGTACCGCCCGCAGGACGGCGGAGAGCGCGGTGACGCTGATCACGAGCCACAGGCCCAGCTGGAGCAGGGTGCGCCGGCGGTTCGGGGAGACCCACAGGGCGAGGCCGAGCAGCAGCGGCACGGCGAGCACCAGGCCCACCAGCCCGCGTTCGAACAGCACCACGGCCTGCTGCAACTGCCCCAGGGTCTCCCGGTCGTAGAGCTTGATCTGCGCGAAGTCGGCGGGCAGGGTCACGCCCAGCGCCTTCCCGATCCGGTCGCGCAGCCCGGCCGGGACCTCCCCGGACGACAGGGTGGGCAGGTCCAGCCGCTTGCCGAACAAGGTGGGGAGCCGGTCCTCCAGGGCGGTCAGGAGATTGTTGACCAGCGGGAGCAGGTTGAGGGTGACCGTGTCGCCCTGTACCCGCACGCCCTCGCTGCGCTGCTCCAGCACCGCGGTGATCCGCTCGTGCGCGAAGCGGTTGGCGGAGCGCCACAGCTCCTGGAACCGTTCCGTCGCGAGCAGCTTGTCGACCGAGTCGCGTACGTAGCCGTGGACGGCGCCGGTGACCGGTCCGGCGACGAACGACGCCCGCGGCGGCAGCGCGTCGGACAGCCGCCGCTCGACGTCCAGCCGGTCGAAGATCTCGTCCGCGAGGTAGGCGGAGACGGCCTTGCCGACGGCCGGGTCCTCGGGCAGCGGCCCCACCGTGGAGACCCAGCGGTCCGTGTTCAGCGCGGTGCGGGCGCCCCACACCCCGACGACCGAGGTGACCGTGAAGACGGCCACCAGCGCGATCACCACGGCCGCGACGATCCGCCGCAGCGCCAGCAACCTGACCCGCCGTCGCCGCTGCGTACCGGCACGGACCCGCAGCTCCCGGACCTCCGCCCGCAGGCGCTCCAGCTCACCGCCGGCCGCGGAACCCGCGGCGGCCGTGCCGTCGTCCGCCGTTCCCTCGTGAGCCATGCCGCACCTCCGCCGCCCACCGTCGCGGAGCCCCCGCCGTGCGGCCCTCACCTGTGGTGGGTGACGCGGCGGGCGGCGGGCTACGGCTGGATGGGGGCGGTCTTGCACCGGGTTCGTCGGAGGAGGGCGCTCATGACCATGATCGGACCGGTACAGCTGCTGACCGTCGCGTTCGGTCCGGACGCGAAGTTCGAGGGCCGGATCATCGAGGAGCTGGGCGTCCTGGAGGCGAACGGCCAGGTCCGCGTCCTGGACATGCTCTTCGTACGCAAGGAGCCGAACGGGCGGCTGTTCGCCCTCGACTACCAGGCGGAGAGCATGGGCGAGACCGTCGCCGCGCTGCTCGGCCTGACAGCGGACCGGCCGCGGGACACCCGGGCGGCCGTCCCCTCGCCGGACGGCGGCGCCTTCGGCCTGTCCCCCACCGAGATCGGAGGGCTGGCCGAGTCGATGGAGCCGGGCGTCGCGGCGGCGTTCATCCTGCTCGAACACGTATGGGCGACCCGTCTGAAGGAGGCCATCCGGGACACCGGCGGGGTGCCCGTCGCGGAGGGGTTCCTCACCGAAGAGGCGCTCGCGCCGGTGGCCGCCGAGCTCGCGGCCGCGGCCCGGCGGCTGGGCGAGCCGGCCGCCGCCCCGTCCACGCCGGGCCGGGGAACCGGCCCTTCCACCAGGAGGTAGTGATGGCAGATCTCGTCGTACTCGGATTCTCGGACAAGGAGAAGGCGGACGCGGTGCTGCGGCTCGCCAAGGACCTGTCCCACCAGGAACTGCTCGATCTGGACGATGCGGCGCTGGCCTGGCGGACCATGGACGGCAAGATCCATGTCCGCCAGTCGTACAACCCCACCGCGACGAGTGCGGCCGGTGGTGCCCTGTGGGGCACACTGTTCGGGATGCTGTTCCTGATGCCGGTGTTCGGCGCGGCGGTCGGCGCGGCCACCGGTGCGGTCGCCGGCAAGCTGACCGACGTCGGCATCAACGACGCCTTCGTCAAGGAGATCGCCGGCACCCTCGAACCGGGCCGGGCCGCGGTGTTCGCGCTGGTCCGCCGCTCCACACCGGACCGGGTGCGGGAGGCCGTACGCCCCTTCAACCCCAGCGTGATCCGTACGTCGCTGACGAAGGACCGCGAGGACGAGCTGATCGCGGCGCTGCACTCGGCGTGAGTGGCATGTCCGGGGGAACTTCACCCGGGTGAAAGGGCGCCCGCCGCACTGCTCCTTCCACCGTGTCCGCCCCACACTTGCCTGAGCCGCACCCTCCCGCTCCGAGAGCGAGGTGCCGCCCATGGACACGAGCCCGGAGGAGCAGCGCGGCGGGCCCCTGTTCACTCCCTCGGTCACGGTGCCCGCGCTGCCGCGGTGGCTGGTCCCCCGGCCCCGGCTGACGGACCGGCTCTCCGGTGGCGTCCTCGGGCCGCTGACCGTGGTCGTCGGTCCGGTGGGCGCCGGGAAGACGGCGCTCGCCGTGGAGTGGGCGCACACCGGCCGGCCTCCCGGGCCGGTGGCCTGGGTGACCTGTGACGGCCTCGACGAGCAGCCCGGCGTCTTCTGGCCGCGCGTGATCGACGCGCTCGGCGCGGTGGGCGCGGACGTGGCGCCGTCCGCGCCGGCGTCCGGCGGTCCGCTGCTCGTGGCCGCGCTGACGGCCGGGCTGACCGCACGGCACGACCCGGTCGTGCTGGTCCTGGACGACTTCCGGACGGAACCGGGCTCACCGACCGCCGAGACGGTGATCGGCCTGGTGCGGCACGCGGCCCCCGCACTGCGGCTGGTGGTGCTCGCGCGCCGGGACCCGCCCCTGCACCTGCACCGTTTCCGGCTGTCCGGCGAACTCACCGAACTGCGCACCTGCGACCTCGCCTTCGACGACCGGGAGACGGCCGCGCTGCTCGCCCAGCACGGCGTCGAGGTGTCCCGTCAAGTGGTGAGCACCCTCAGGAAGCGCGCGGACGGGTGGGCCGCCGGTCTGCGCCTCGCGGCCATGTCCATGGAGAAGCAGTCCAGTCCGGAGAAGTTCGTGGCGCAGTTCGCCGGGGACGACGAGGCGGTGGTCAGCTACCTCGTGGATGAGGTCCTCGACGTACAGCCCGAGGGCATGCGGCGGCTGCTGCTGACGACGAGCGTTCTGGAGCTGGTCAACGCCGAGCTGGCGGCCGAGCTGGCGGGCGAGGAGGCGGGGGGCCACTTCGCGGCGCTGGTGCGGGAGAACTCCTTCCTGCAGCCCGCCGGACACGGCTGGTACCGCTGCCACCGGATGTTCGCCGACGTGCTGCGGATGTGCCTGCGCCACGAGACACCCGGGCTCGTGCCCGAACTGCACCGCCGGGCGGCGGCCTGGCTGGGCGAACACGAGCTGCTCGCCGACGCGGTACGGCACTGGCTCGCGGCCGGCGACCACGGCAGCGCCGGCCGGCTGATCGTCCGGCAACTGGCGGTCGGGCAGCTTCTCGGGCTGACCGGGAGCCGCCTGCCGGACGAGCTGATCCGGCAGCTGTCCGAGGCCCCGCAGGCGGACGAGCCCGAGTCCGCGCTCGTCGCGGCGGCCGCCGCCCTGGCCCATGGCGACGACGCGGCCGGTACCGGCTCCCTGGAGCGCGCCGCGCGGCTCGTCGGGGAGCTGCCCGCCTGCCAGGAGGACCGGATCGTCCGCTGCCGGCTGACCCATGCCGTGATCCGCATGGCCCAGCAGCGCTCCCGGCACCCGGATGCCGCTGGGTCCGCGGCTGCCGAGGCGGAGTCGCTGTGCCCGCGGCTGACGCGGGCGACGCTGGCGGCCCACCCGGAGATCCCGGCACTCACCCTGGCGATCCGCGGCCAGGGCCAGCTGCGCGACGGCAGCCTCCAGGCCGCCTCGGTCTCCCTCTCCGCGGGTCTCAAGGCCGCGTGCGCCGCCGGGAACGGGGTGCTGCGCCGCGACTGCCTGGTCGAGCTCGCCCTGCTGGAGGCGTTGCGCGGGCGGTTCCGCGCGGCCGGCGAACTCGCCACGCACGCCTCCCAGCCGCCCCTGCCGGCCTGGACCGCGGGGGACCGCTCCCGCTCCGCGCTGCACGTCGTCCACGCCTGGATCGGCCTCGCGCGCGGCGAACCCGCGCAGGCGCGTCGCGAACTCGGGTATGCGCGGGCCGCTTTGAGCAGTGCGCCCGACCCGTTCGTCGCGGAGATCTGCTCGCTGGCGGCGGGGCTCGCCAAGACGGCGGAGCAGAACGGTTCATCGGCCGGCCGGTTCGGTGACACCGTGGCCGACTGCCGGCTGCCCGTGGGACTGCTGCGCACGGTGGGACCGGTGTGTGCGGCGGTGCTCGACTCGTCCGGTGGCTCACGTACCCGCGTCCTGACCCGTCCCGAGCCGGCCCCCGTGGCCCCGGACCCGGTCGAGCGGCTCAGCGCGCGGGAACGGGAGGTGCTCGGCCGCCTCGCGCAGATGATGACGACCGAGGAGATCGCCACCGACCTGTACCTGTCGGTCAACACGGTCAAGACGCACCTGAAGAGCGTCTACCGCAAGCTCGCGGTGACCCGGCGGTCGGCCGCGGTCCGGCGGGCCCGCGAGCTGAAACTGCTCGTCGGCGAGGGCGATCGCTGCCCCCCTACCGGAGGAGCCCCCGTTCCCGGGCCTGGTACAGCGCCTCGGCCCGGGAGTGGGCACCGAGCTTGCGGTACACCGCGCGGGTATGGCTCTTGACGGTGTTGTACGACACGAAGAGGTCGTCGGCGATCCGCCGCAGCGGAAGCTCCGTCCGCAGCGCCCGGAGCACGGTCAGTTCGCGGTCCGTCAGCGGCTCGGCCGCCGCCGGGTGCGGTACGGCACGGCTTCGCCGGGGCGCCGACACCAGCACCGCCGCCGCCTCGTCCACCAGCGCCTCCGCGGCCCGCGCATCGCCCAGTCCCTCCGCGGTCTCCACGAGGATGTCGGCGATCCACATCAGGCAGGCCGTCACGGCCGTGTCCGCCGCCCCGGCGTCGCAGCCCAGTTCCCGTAACCGGCCGCGCAGGTCGGTCACCCGTCCGGCACCTCGGGACCCGGCCGGAATCCGGCATCTTCGCGCGGCACGGAGCGCAGCAGGCATGTCCTTACCTCCCGGCGGCAGGCGGTACCCGCTCAGCGTCGCGCGGGACAGGTCGGTATTGGAAGATGCCTTAGAGCCTGTCTTTGAGCCCCCGTCGGGGCGCAGGCGGGGGTTCAAAGACAGGCTCTTACGGCCCTTCGGCGCACGTGTTCCGCCCGCCGGAGCCGCCCGGAGCGGGCAGCCGGCGGACCTCCAGCAACTCCAGTCCCAGCGCCTGGATACGGTCGAGGACGCCGTACAGCGCGGCCTGGTCGAGACCGGCCCCGTACAGGACCGTCTCGGCCGGGCGCAGCCGGACCGTCAGCTCGCCGAAAGCCGATGTGAGGGCAGCTCCGACCCTGCCCCGGACCCGGATCTCGAAATCGCCGCCGCCGGACGGCGTTCCCGCTCGCTCGGGCCCCGCACCCGCCTGTGCGCCCATGGCGTCACCTCCGCTGGGGCGGACTGGCCTCCCCGCCATTGTCGCCGGGCGGCGCGGCCCGGCCTCACCTCGGGCGGGTGACGGGGAGCCGGTGCCCGCCCGGTCTCATCCTCCGCGGGTGAACCGGGCGCGGTGCCGCGTGGGGGATGCTCCGGCCCACCGAGCAAGGAGGTGCAGGCATGACCGAGCAGATGTCGGCAGGACAGAGCCGGCAGGGCGCACCGGGACCCGAGCCGCACGTATCCCCGGTCGCGCTCGGCGGAGTCGTGTTCGCCGTGTGCATCATGGCCGTCATCGGGTCCTACCACGTGATCGCGGGGCTTGCCGCGATCATCGACCACAACTTCTACCGGGCGCAGCAGAACTACGCCTACGACTTCAGCATAAACGGATGGGGGTGGCTGCAGCTGGTCTCCGGCCTCGTCGTCGTCGCGGCCGCGTTCCAGGTCTTCAACGGCCGTACCTGGGCGCGTGCCGTCGGCATCGGGGTCGCGATCTTCAGTGCGCTGGAGAACTTCTTCTTCACCCCGTACTACCCCGTGTGGTCGGCGATCATCATCGCTCTCGACGTCCTGGTGATCTGGTCCCTGGCCACCTACGGCCACCGGGAGGCGCACAAGGCGTACAACGCGCCGCTGTAGGCAGGCCCGCCGGGCCCCGGCGGAGGTCCGTCAGAACCGTCCGCCGCCTGCCCCGGCACCGCGCCGTTCCCCGCGGGCTCCGCGCCGGTACAGCCCCAGCCTGACGATCAGCCGCCAGTCCAGCGGCGGCCGGGCCGGCCGCACACCCGGCCGTCGCCGGGGCACCAGCACCCGCAGGGCCAGCGGCCGCACCTCGCAGTGCACCGGCACGCGCAGCCGCAGTGCCTCTCCGTCGACGCCGACCGGGATCCGCTCCTGATCGGCGTCGACGACGACGTGCGCCGCCGTCACCCGCGTCAGACCGGCGGACCGCCCGCCCCGCACCAGGCCGGCGGCGTGCGCCGCGCTGCTGACCCGCACACCGACGCAGCCCAGTACACCGCCGTCCAGGCGCGCCCGGCGCCCCAGCCCCGCGATGTCGCCCGTACCGTACGGGTTGTTGCTCACCAGCAGGGCCTGCGGGCCGTCGAAGACGTGCTCCCCGGCGCGTGCCGTGAGCTGCCCGCCCCGGTGGCCCATGAGCAGGTCCGGCAGCAGTTCCAGGGTCGTACGGGACTTGCCGTCGCGGTACGAAGGGCTCTGCACCACCTCGGCGTAGGCGCCGAACGACACATTGTTGACGAAGGGCCGGCCGGCGGCCCGGCCGAGGTCGACGCGGAGTTCCACGCCGTCGTGCAGGGCGTCCAGGGCCTTCGACGGGTCGTCGCGGTCCAGGCCCAGGTCGAGGGCGAAGTGGTTGCGCGTACCGGCCGGGATCACCAGGAAGGGCAGGCCGAGAGCGGCGGCGACGTCGGCGACCAGGGCCTGGGTGCCGTCCCCGCCCGCGACACCGAGCAGATCGGCGCCGCCGGCCGCGGCCTTGCGGGCCAGCTCGGCCACGTCGGTCTCCCCCGGCCCCTCCAGGAGCAGCACTTCGGCGCCCAGGTCCCCGGCCTTCTCGGACAGCCCGAACCGGCCGACCTTGCCGCCGCCCGAGCGCGGATTCATGATCAGGACGGGGTGGCGGAACTCCGGTGCGGGCCGCTCGGGCATCGGGACCGGCCGGTGGTGCAGGACGAGGGCGGCCCGGCCCGCGCCGACGGCGGCCAGCCACAGCCCCGCCGACAGGGCGGCGACCCAGGCCAGATGGGCGCCGGTGAACTCCAGGGCGACCCACGCCGGGGCGGCCAGGGCCAGCAGGAAGGCGAGGACCCGCAGGACGCCCCGCCGGCTCAGGGCCCACCAGACCGCGGCGGCCGTGACCACCAGACCGGCGAGTCCGACTCCCACCAGGGCGAGCGTGCGGATTCCCGCGAACACGCCCAGCACCAGCACCGCCGCGGCGGCGGCCGCCAGTGACGCCCGCGCCAGCCACCGCTGCCTTCGCATGGTCGGTTCCATGCCGCCACCGTGCGCCGGACGGCCGGTACGGGCATCACCCGGGCAAGGCGACCCCGCGACGGCCCGGCGCACCGGGCCAAGGGGAAACGGACCGGCCTCCACCCCTGGCCACCGCGGAGTTCTCCCCCCGCCACCCGCCTCACACCGCCCGGGTGATGGCGAACCGGCCGTACGGGCCGAACTTCGTGTCCCCAGGAGGGAGCCGCTATGTCCGCCACCGAGCACACCCATCTCACCGCCCAAGAACGGGCCGCCCTCGGCCGGGCGGCCCGCACGCTCGCGCCGCGCTCCGGCCACGCTGAGTTCGCCCCCGCCGCGGACCGGCCCGATCCGGTCGCCGTGCTCGAACGGCAGTCGGCGAGCAGGCTCCCGGAGCTGATACCGATCCGGTACGGGCGGATGCTCGAATCCCCGTTCCGCTTCTTCCGCGGAGCCGCCGCCATCATGGCGGGCGACCTGGCCGCCATGCCGTCCACCGGGCTGACGGCCCAGCTGTGCGGGGACGCGCACCTGCTGAACTTCCGGCTGCTCGCCTCCCCGGAGCGGCACCTGGTGTTCGACGTCAACGACTTCGACGAGACGCTGCCCGGCCCCTGGGAGTGGGACGTCAAGCGGCTGTCGGCCAGCCTCGTCATCGCCGGCCGCGCCAACGGCTTCGGCACGCCGGAGCGGTCACATGTGGTCCGGGAGACGGTCCGCGCGTACCGCGAGGCGATGGCCGCGTTCGCCGGGATGCGCAACCTCGACGTCTGGTACGCCCGGATCGACGCGGACGAGCTGCACGCCACACTGGGCGGAGAACTGGGCAAACAGGCCCGACGGCGGGTCTCCCGGGCCCTCACCAAGGCCCGCACCCGCGACCACCTCCAGGCGATGGAGCGGCTCGCCCACTCCGTCAAGGGCGAACTGCGGATCACGCCCGACCCGCCCCTCGTCGTACCGCTCGGCGACCTCCTCCCCGGCGTCGAACGCGACCGCCTGGAGCAGCAGTTGCGAGAGCTCGTAGACCGCTACGCGCGGACCCTGCAGGCCGACCGGCAGGCGCTCCTCGCGCAGTACCGCGTGGTCGACATGGCCCGCAAAGTGGTCGGCGTCGGCAGTGTGGGGACCCGCTGCTGGGTCCTGCTGCTGCTCGGCCGGGACGACGCGGACCCCCTCTTCCTCCAGGCCAAGGAGGCGCAGGAGTCGGTCCTCGCGCCGCATACCGCCCCGGACCCCGGTGTGAACCAAGGGGAACGGGTCGTCTCCGGGCAGCGGCTGATGCAGGCGGCCAGCGACCTGTTCCTCGGCTGGGAACGGGTCGAGGGGCTGGACGGGCGGCAGCGCGACTTCTACCTGCGCCAGCTGCGCGACTGGAAGGCCATCCCCCAGGCCGACACGATGTCGCCCGACGTCATGTGCCTGTTCGGCCGGCTGTGCGGCGCGACACTGGCCCGGGCCCACGCCCGGTCCGGCGACCGCGTGGCCATCGCCGCCTATCTGGGCCGCTCCGACACCTTCGACCGCGCGCTGGCACGGTTCGCCGAGAGCTACGCCGATCAGAACGAACGCGACCACCGGGCACTGGCCGAGGCGGCGCGCGACGGCCGGGTGGCCGCGAGGTCAGCCTGACGGCTTGGACGGGTTGGACGGCTCGGGCGGCATCCCCAACCGGCGCCGGACGGCCTCGGTACGGGCCAGCACCCGGCCGACGGCGATGCCGGACACGACGACGGCGAAGAAGAGGATCAGCCAGGACAGCAGCGTGAAGACGGAGCCGAGCGGCCCGTACCGCTCGACGCTCCGGGCCAGCGTGCGCGGCAGCCAGATCCCGGACAGCAGCGAGAACGTCACCACGCCCACACCGGTCAGCAGTGCTCCCGGCAGCAACGGCATCCAGGGCACCCGCCCGGCGAGCAGCAGATGCTGGGACCACCACCACATCAGGACGGCACCGGCCATCTGGAGGGGCACTCCCAGGGCAGGCCCCGCGCCGAAGGCGCGGTGCAGCAGCCCCTGGCAGAGGAGCGCCACGATCCAGACCACGAGCCACAGTGCCCAGCGCCACGCCACGATCCGCGCCCCCGCGTGCGGCAGGCGCCAGGAACGTTCACACACCCGCTGGAGGACCCGCGTGAAGGCCGTGGCGGACAACAGGGCGACCAGCACGCCGGCCACTCCCCAACTGTGCAGCGCCTGCTCCCGGTACCCGTAAACCTGCTCGGCCTGCGCCAGGAGGGGGCTGCCCGATCCGAGCAGGGAGCGCAGCGACCGCAGCAGTTCCTGCCGTACCGCGTACGGGCAGAAGGACGACACGGCGATGAGCATCGGCAACGCGGCCAGGAATGCCTGCGCCGCCAGCCGGGTCGCGAGGTCCAGGACGTTGACGCTCACCAGCTGCCGTACGACACGTCCCGCCAACGTCCGGTCGAGACCGGTGATCGCCATGGCGCAGCCCTCTCGCGGCAGGGAATCCGGCCCGGCCAGCCTCACAGCCGGCCCTCCGCCGCGTGTCGCCCGCCGAGGGTGAGGGGAGGCGGCGGGGCCGCCCCTGCGGGGGCGGCTGCCGGCTGTCGGCGGCGACCTGGGCGCCGGCATCACCTCCCGGCTCGGCGAGGCCCACCCCGAGGCGGTGGTGGGCATCCATCTGATGGCCGTCGCGAGCCCGGTCGCCCACGACCTCACGGAGTTCTTCCGCGCACACCGGTGACACCACGAGGTACACGAGGTACGGCCCTTACCCCCCTTGGTTCCCGCCGTCGTCCGTGACGTCGTCGGGAACCCACCGCAGTACGTCACCGGGCTGGCAGCCGAGTGTGCGGCAGATCGCGTCGAGCGTCGTGAACCGCACCGCCTTGGCGCGGCCGTTCTTCAGTACGGCGATGTTGGCGGGCGTGATGCCGACGGCGTCGGCGAACTCGCCGACGGACAGGTTGTGGCGGGCGAGCTGGACGTCGAGTTCGACGACGATCGCCATCAGACCACCTCGGCGATCTCGGTCTGCAGATCCGTCGCCTTGCGCAGGAGGCCGCGCATCACGACGACGAGCATCGCGAACGCCGCGCCCACGCCGAGGCCCGCGACCGCGGCGCCCAGCGCGCCGATGACGTCCATGCCGTCGTCGGGAGCGGGGATCTCGGCCAGCGCCAGGTGCGCGGTCACCCCGGCCGCCAGCAGCGTCGCCACGACCGAGGCGGCGATGATGGTGTCGACCCAGCGGAAGGCCCGCGGCGTGAAGATGGCGTCGCGCTCGACCATGGTGAGCAGCATCCACACGGCGGCGAGCGCGACCTGCACACAGGCGACGCCGACGATGGCCACCACGGCGTAGGGCACGGCGAACGGGGCGTACGGAGGGAAGCGGTCGACCTCATCGGCCGCCGTCCCGGGGATGACGACGGCCTGGCCGAAGAGGCCGAGCAGGAGGGCCACGGCGATACAGGCCCGGAGTATGGCGATGCAGTAACGAGGCATGTATCGATTGTCGATTGATTCCGATCGAAAAACAATCGATGGTCTCCGGCCAAGTGGCCGGTAAGCGGGCATGAGTTGGGTGCATGCGGCAGCGATCGTTACGCGTCCGGTTCCGGCACGCCGTCGTCGAAGACGACGGTCAATGGCCGCGTGCCGTCCCGGCCCGTGGTGCGCAGGCCCTCGGCGATACGGGAGTAGAAGGCGCTCGCCAGGGCCCACGTACCGTCGAGGTGACGCTCGTCGCGGGTACGGCGCAGGGCGATCAGCGCACCGATGACGGAGCGCCCGGACAGCACGGCGCGTACCCGGCCGTCGCCCTCGTCCACCAGCCCGGTCGCACAGCGGAAGTGCTCGTCACCGGCGGCACAGGCGGCGAAGAACTCCCACGTCTCGCGGTGGCACACGACGGCGACCGTCCCGGTCTGGGCCGCCTTCAGCAGCAGCACGCCGTGGTCGATGTCCTCCTGGGTGCCCGGGTCCGCAGCGGTGCCGGGGGCGGTGTCCCGGCCGATGCCGTCCTCGTGGTCGGCCACGTCGTCCTCGGCGTCCTCGACGTCCTCGGCGTCCTCGGCGTCCTCGGTGTCCGGGAGCGGAGGGAAGGGCGGCTCCTGCCCTGCGTCCACCAATTCCGGCTCCACCCACTCGGACTCCTCGTCCTCGACCTCGATCTCGTCCTCGATCTCAGCCTCGTCCTCGGCCTCGGCCTCGACCTCACCGGGGACTTCCTGCCGCTCGGCGCACTCCGTGAACTCCGTACGGAACACCGGATGCCGCGCCAGCGCGTCCAGCGACTGCTGGAGGCCCGCGATCGACTGCCGTACGTCGGAGACCTCCCGCCGCAGCAGCGACAGCGTCCGCTCCGTCCCCGCCGCCTCGCACCGCGAGTCGTCCAGCCGCCGGCCCAGCCCCGAAACCTCCTCGGTGAGCGCCTTGCGGGCGTTGAGCAGAGCCGTCATGAGATCTTTGTTGCGCCTCACCGGCACCCCCGTACGGCACGTGTTCAGACGATGTAGGCGGGGAGCCTGCCCGAGCGGGCCATGCGTTGAAGCGCGTCCGGTGGCAGCCGGTACGCACCCGTCCGAAAAGGCACTGCCCCAAGGGCGACTACGCGCCATGCGCCCGTACGCACAGACGGGCCGCGCACACCCGAACGCGGGCGCGCGTCAGGATCGCACGCCGGCCCGAGCTTGCGTGCAGGGGCCGGTCAGATCACGCGGAAGAGGTCGGCGGCAGCGTGGACGTCGGTGAAGTCCTCGATGGAGCGGAGGTTGTCGCACAGGGCGTCCAGGACCGAGTCGGCCTCGGCGGCGCGTGGGGCGCCGATGGCCACGCCGAAGACGCGGAAGCCCAGCAGGTGTTTGGCGGCGTTCCAGCCGCGCATCCACTCCTCGGTGACGTCGCATTCGTCGTCCGTGAGCATCACGATGTCGCCGCGTCGGCGTGCCGCGTCGTCGAACTCCTCCGCCAGCAGTTCGCGGGCGACCGTCAGCGGCGCCTGGTAGCTGGTGCCGCCACCGAGGAAGGATTCCGCGAAGTCGAGGGTCCGGGTGAGGCCGGCCGGCTCGTCGGCCGGGAAGCGGAAGACCCGGATCTTGTCGGCGGCGGAGAACAGGATGCCGACGAAGTCGCGCCCAGCGTGGCGGGCCTGGTCCAGCAGCGCCAGGGCGCACGCCTTGGCCCATGCCTCCCGGGTGCCTCCGCCGGGCCCTTCGGTGTACATGGAGTGCGAGGTGTCCACGCACGCGATGATGGCGCCCTGGCCGGTGGTCTGCTCGCCCTGGCTGTCGTAGAGCATCAGCTCTCCGGCGGCGTAGCGGGCGGCGAACACCGCGCGCAGTTCGGGCAGGCCGAGGTTGGCCAGTTCGGAGGGGATGACGCGGGAGAGGTCGTCGCCGAGCGTGACGCCGACCAGTTCCCCGGCGGTGTTCTCCACCTTGCGGGCGCGCTCACCGGCGGCCATCTGCCGGAAGCGGCCGATCAGTTCGGCCCACTGTGCGAGCCGGCTGGTGCGCAGCCGCTCGGCGAGCCGGGCGCGCTGGTCGAACGGCATCCGTTCCAGCTCGCCGGCGTCGACTCCCCATGCGCGCATCAGCGCGGCTTCCTCCCGCACGCTCTCGGTGGCCTGCGCCACCGCGTTCCGGGCGGCGGTGCGGGTGCCGGGGGCCGCCGCAGCGAGGGCCTGTGCGGCGCCCTGGGCGGCTTGCCGCGCGGCGGCCTCGGCGGTCTCGGCGGCTTGGATCGCCTGCTGGACGGCGTCGGCGGCCGGGGTCGGCACGGTGCCGTTCCCGTCGGCCGCGTCGGCGGCCTGCCGCAGTGCCTCGCCCACGGCGGTTGCCGCGCCTTCGGCGCCCTGCCGGGCCTGCTTCGCCTGCTCGGCCCGTTCCTGGGCGTGCCGGTGGCGCTCCAGCATCCGGCGCAGCTCGGCGGACTGGGCGAGTACGGCCATGGCTGCGGCGTACGGGTCGCCGGCCGTCTCCCGGTGCAGTTCGGCGAAGTCCGGTGACTCCACCAGGGAAGTGATGACCTGGTGGTTGACCAGCCGGGAAGGGTCCATCTCCGCGCGCTCGCGGATCCGCGTGCCGGTCTGGTACGCGGCCAGGAACGTGTCGGCCAGGAGGTCGGCGGTGTGGTCGTGGCGGGCGTCCAGTTCCTCGGCCAGCTCGCGCAGTCCGGCCGACTGCTCGTAGGTGTCGCGCCATGTGATGCGGTCGGCCGGGTCCGCGATGACGGCCGTGGTGTGCCGTTCGGGAGCGGCGGTGGACAGGCTCAGCCACTTCCCGGCCCGGCTCGCCTGCTCGTCGAGCTGGTGCGGTGTCTCGCCCATGGCGCTGTTCCCCCGGGCGTTCAGAGCTGGGCCTGTACCGTGCTCGCGTCCACGCCGAGGGCCTCGGTGAGGACACGGGCGCGTACGGCGCGCTGGCGGCCGATGACCCGGTCGATGGCGGCGGTGGAGCGGCCTGCGCCCGCCGCCTCGTCGCGCAGCTTCTCCAGCCGCTGCCCGGTCCTGGCGAGCTTGCTGTGGGCGTTCTTGATGACCCACTCGCTCAGTGCCTCGCGGGACTGTCCGGCCATGGCGTCGAGCTGGGTCTCCAGCTCCTCGATGGTGTCGGCCAGGTCGAGCGCTTCCTTGGCGTCGGGGTTGACCAGTTGGAGTACTTCGCGTTCCACGGTCGGGCGTTCGGCCGGGGAGTCCCACAGCACGTGGGTCAGCACCGACAGGTCGGTTTCGGCGACCGCGGGGCGGCCGTCGAGGTACGCGGACGCCTGGAGCAGGCCCACCGCCTGCCGCCAGCGGCGGTCGGAGGCGATCAGTTCCTTGCGGCGCAGGGCGGCCCGCAGGGTGCACACCGCGTCCACGATCGTGTCGGGTACGGCCACGGCCGGGACGTCCCGGGTCACGGCGTGCTGCAGGGCGGCCAGTTCGATGCTGGTCCGTACGGGTGCCGCGGGACGGCTGACGGCAGAACGGACCAGCGCGGCGAAGTTCGAGGGGTCTTCCAGGTATCCGACCTCGATCCGTACCAGCAGCCGGTCGTAGATCGCGGCGCAGTCCTCGCCGGCGGGCAGTTCGTTGCTGGCCGTGATGGCCCCGATCAGGGGGCAGTGGATCGGTTCGCCGCCGCTCTCGGGGTGGTAGATCCGCTCGTTGAGGTAGCCCAGCGTCTCGTTCAGCGCCGCCGTGGAACATTTGAAGATCTCGTCGATGAACGCGACATGGGCGGTCGTGGCGCGGCCGTCGTAGACCTGGCGGTACTCGCCCCGGGCCAGCGCGGCGACGTCGATGGGGCCGAACATCCTGGTCGGCGCGGTGAATTTCGACAGGAGGATCTCCCAGTACGCCGCCCCCTCGATCCGGCCCGTGAGTTCCCGGGCCAGCTCGGACTTGGCCGTTCCGGGCGGGCCGAGCACCAGCGAGTGCTGCCCGGCCAGCAGCGTCACCACCAGTGTCCGTACCACGTCGGCCCGTTCGTAGAAGCGGTCCGACAGCTCGTCGCTGATCGCCCGCAGTCTGCCGGCCGTGTCCTGCGCGTCCTGTGCGCCCATGTGCAACTCCATGCCTGCAACGCCCCGTCGGGCTGGTGAAACGGTTCTTCTCCCCTGGCTACGGCACGGCGGCAAGCAGCTGGGGGTGGCAGTGAGCGCGCCGGGCCGTACCCGGAGACGGCCCGCCGCCCGAGCAAGATATCCCGGGAACCGGACAGCGCTTCCGGGCCCCTCCGCCAGCGCCGCCCGGCCGCCGGCGCGGACGCGGCGTCCGTTCCGAGTCCGTGTCAGGACACCGGCTCCCGGGGGCCGAGGACCATCCACTGGGCCGGCAGGTCGATCCGTACCCCGTCGGCACGGTGCTCGGTCATCACCAGGTCGATCTCGCCGCTCGCCAGCACCGGCAGGCCGAGATCGCGGAAGAAGCCCGGTACGGCGGCGTCGTCCGCGTCGGCGGGGGTCAGGCCGTGCGCGAAGATACTGGCCAGCTTGGGCGGCGGACCGTCCGCGCCCCCGGCCGCGTGCGCCAGGACCTCCTTGGCGCGGGAGAGCAATTCGACGACGAACGCGCGGCCGCGGCCGCCGATCAGGGTCGCGACCGCGGCGGCGACCGCCGGGCGGGCGTCCGGTTCGCTCTGGTGGATCACCGCGCGCAGGTAGACGTTGGCGTCGCCGACGCGCTCGTGCAGGCGCCGTACGGCATCCTGGTCGGCAGCGTTCAGCTGCTCGAACCGGGCGGTGCCGCCGGGGTCGGCCCGCCGGGCGTGGGCGACGGCGGCCTCGGCGAGGTCCACGCCGATGGCCCGGGGGAAGTGCCGGGCCAGGTAACGGGTCTGGGTGCCGGTGCCGCAGCCCAGGTCGACCACGGGCAGCGAGGCGTCAGCGAAGGGGGCCAGCAACGGCAGGTGGCGTCCGGCGCCCAGCTCGGCGGCGCAGTCGAAGATGGCCGCGCCCGGAGCGTCCGGCGTGTCGCGCCAGTAGCTCTCCCACGCCGCACGGTATCGCTCCGACACATCCATACGCCCTCCCGGCTCCGACGGTACGTTCCTGCCTCTGGTTATCTCCGGTGCACCGGTGTGGCAAGCGGGGCGTGCGGACGTTCAGCCCTGCCAGTACGGGGAGGCGCGGCGGGCCAAGGGTGGGTGCCAGGCCCCCAGGCACGGTCCGTCCTGGTGACGGCGGCTGCCGTGGGCCAGCCTTTGGAGGGCAGACACACGGCCCCCCGAAAGGCAGCACAGCATGCAAGCGAACACTCCCGCGCGGACGAACACCGGCCCGGCTACGGGCGTCGGCGGTCACGGCAGCGCGGACGCCGCCGCCCCCGGCAAGGTCGTCCTGATCACCGGGGCGAGCAGCGGCATCGGTGCGGCCGCCGCGCGGCGGCTGGCCGCGGACGGGCACCGGGTCTTCCTCGGTGCCCGCCGTACCGACCGGCTGGAGGAGCTGGCCGGGCAGCTCACCGACGACGGCGGCTCGGCGGCGTACCGGAGCCTGGATGTCACCGACGCCGCGGACGTGCGGTCCTTCGTCGAAGCGGCGCGCGCCACGTACGGACGGGTGGACGTCCTGGTCAACAACGCCGGTGTGATGCCGCTGTCACCCCTGGAGGCGCTGCGGACCCAGGAGTGGGACCGGATGCTCGACGTGAACGTCCGCGGCGTGCTGCACGGGATCGCCGCCGCGCTGCCCGTGATGCGCGACCAGGGCGGCGGGCACTTCGTGAACATCGCCTCGGTCGGCGCGTACGAGGTGTCGCCCACCGCCGCGGTCTACTGCGCCACGAAGTTCGCGGTGCGTGCCCTGTCCGAGGGGCTGCGCCAGGAGTCCGGGGGCGACATCCGCGTCACCGTCGTCTCCCCCGGCGTCACCGAGTCCGAACTGGCGGACGGCATCGGCGATCCGCTGGCCCGGCAGGCGATGCGGGCCTACCGCGCGGTGGCCCTCCCGGCGTCCGCGGTCGCGAACGCCATCGCCTTCGCGGTCGCCCAGCCCGACGACGTCGACGTGAACGAACTCGTCGTACGACCGGCCGCGAGCGCCCAGTAGCGCCCTGGCGGCGCGGCCGCCGTGGGAGCCGTCAGGTCAGCGAGCGGAGCCACTCGGTGAGGATGCGGTTGACCTCTTCGGGCCGCTCCTGCTGGATCCAGTGCCCGCAGTCCTTGAGTACGTGACTGGCGGACAGGCCCGGGAGCGTGGTGGGGAACGCCTCGATGGCGTCGGCCAGCCAGGTCGTGGAAGCGTCGCGGTCGCCGCCGATGTAGAGCGAGGGCTGGGTGATCGGCGCGCCGTCCCAGGCGGCGAGGTCCTCCCAGTCCCGGTCGACATTGCGGTAGCGGTTGAGCCCGCCGGTGAGGCCCGTCCGTTCGAACTCCTCGGCCAGTTCGTCGAATGCGGCCTCGGAGAGCCAGCCGGGGCGGACACCGCGGACGAACCGGTCGGACATCTTCTTGCCCGGTGGGACGAAAAAGCAGCCCGGGACGGCTTCGGGGCCCATGGTGTCGGCGGACAGGCTGGCGTAGCAGCCCGCCAGCCAGCCGCGTACGTCGGGCTCGATCTCCGCTTCCGCGCGGCCCGGCTGCTGAAAGTAGCTGACGTAGACCTCCTCGTCGCCGCTCATCATGGCGAAGGCGTCCGACGGACGAACGCCGTTGCGGGGCGCGTAGGGCACGCCGAGGAGACCGACGGCGGTGAAGATGTCGGGCTCGATCAGTGCGGTGTTCGCGGCGATGGTGGCGCCCCAGTCGTGGCCGACGACGGTCGCGGTCCGCTCCCCCAGGGCGTGTACGACCGCGACGTTGTCGGCCACGTGCGCCGTCATCCGGTACGCCGCAACGTCGGCGGGCTTCGAGGAGCGCCCGTAGCCGCGCACGTCGACGGCGACGGCGCGGAAGCCCGCGGCGGCCAGGGCCGGAAGCTGCCGGCGCCAGGAGTGCCAGGTCTGGGGGAATCCGTGAAGCAGCAGGACCAGCGGGCCGGTGCCCTGCTCGACCAGGTGGATACGGCCGCCGGGGACTTCCACCAGCCGGTGTGCGGCCCGGTGGGTGGTGCTGCCGGCCTCGGCAAAGGTGGGGTCATCGGTGCGCTGGTGCATCGCGGGCTCCTCGCTCGGTGGTCCGGCGGCGTCGGCTTCCATCGGCCGCCACCGGAATCATCCTCGGCGGGCGCGCCTTCTCCCCAGCTTCTTTGCCGGTTCGGCAAAGCGTCCGCGGGCGGTGCGGGGGCGCCGCACGGGGTGTGCGGCGCCCGTACCGTACGGACGGCGAGGCGCGCGGACCGTGCGGTCAGCGTCCCGGACCGGCCGCCGCGGGCTCCGCGTCCGCCAGGGACCGCAGCGCCGTCGGCAGCGCCTCGGCGTGCACCACGCCCAGCCGCTGTGTCGCCCTGGTGAGGGCCACGTACAGGTCGCTCGTACCGAACCCGGCCGGTTCGACGACGAGCACGGTGTCGAACTCCAGGCCCTTGGCCTGCCGGGGGTCGAGCAGCACGACCGGGCAGGTCAGGTCGAGGGCCGCGCCGGTGGACACGTCCGGCAGGGCGGCGAACAGCGCGGCGGACAGCGCCGGGTGGTGGGACCGCGGGGCGATGACCGCGAGCCGGCCCTCCCCCGTACCGTCGCTGCCGCTCTCCGCCGCGTCCGCCGGACGCGACGCCGCGACGCCTGCCGTCTCCCGTACCACCGCGTCGGCGACCGTCCGCGGCAGGTCGCTCGCGGCGGTGCCGAGGGCCCAGGGCCGTACGCCGGTGGAACGGATCGAACGCGGCGGCTCGAACAAGGCGTTCGTCGCACGGGGCACCTCGGCCGCGACGTCCATGATCTCGCTGGGCGTACGGTAGTTGACGCCCAGCCGGACCAGGTCCCAGCGGTCGTCCACGTACGGCGCGAGGATCGACTCCCAGGTGCCGCAGCCGCCCGGCTCCGCGGTCTGCGCCGGGTCGCCGACCAGCGTCATGGAGCGGGTCGGGCAGCGGCGCATCAGCAGCCGCCACATCATCGCGGACAGCTCCTGTGCCTCGTCCACGATGATGTGGCCGAAGGCCCAGGTGCGGTCGGCCGCGGCCCGTTCGGCGGCGCTGCGGTGGTCGGCCTCCTCGTGCCGGTCCGCGAGCCGGTCCGCGTCGATCAGGTCGTGCGCGGCCAGCACTTCGGAGTCCTCGTCGTCCTTGTCCTCGAACTCCTGCGTGCGGGAGCCGTAGGAGAGGTCGAGCACGCCCTGGGCGTACTTGATCCGCTCCTGGCGCTCCGCCTCCTCGGCCGCGCGGGCCGCGGAGTCGTCCTCACCGAGGAGTTCGGCCGCCTCGTCCAGCAGCGGGATGTCCGCGGGCGTCCAGTCGTCGTCCTCCGGCCAGGGGCCGTGGTGGCCGTTGGTCCGGCGGATCGCGTCCGCGTCGGCGTCCGGGAGGTGGACGGGGTCGGCGAGGAAGTCGGCGACCAGTTGCTGCGGGGTGAGTTCGGGCCACAGTTCCTGGATGGCGGCGTGGACGTCGGGGCTGGCCGCGACCGCCTTGCCGAGCTGGGCGATGTCGTCCGGGCCGAGGAGGTTCGGCCCGCCGTACGGGTCGGCGCCGATCCGGTCGGCCAGTTGCGCGGTGAGCGCGTCGATGACGTGGAAGGCGAAGTACGGGCGGGCGAGGTTGTGCGGCAGCCCGGTGGCGCGCGCGTGCTCCCGGGCGGCGGCCGCGATCTCGGCGTCCAGCAGCAGTTCGCCGTCCTCGTGGTCGATGGCGCGGACGGGGTCGGGCAGGGCCTGCCGGTCGCGTACGTACCGTGCCAGCGCGTCCGCCATCGCGGCGCCGCCCTTGACCTCGGCGGCGCGCACGGTGTCGGTGCCGGTCGCGGTCACGCCGGGGAACAGTTCGGCGGGCGTGGCGAGCAGGACGCCCGTCTCGCCGAGCGAGGGCAGCACCTCCTCGATGTAGCCGAGGAAGGCCGGGTTGGGGCCGACGATCAGCACGGCGCGGCGGGCGAGGTGCTCGCGGTGCGCGTACAGCAGGTACGCGGCGCGGTGCAGGGCCACGGCGGTCTTGCCGGTGCCCGGGCCGCCCTCCACGACCATGACGCCGTGGTGCGGGGCGCGGATGATCCGGTCCTGTTCGGCCTGGATGGTCTGCACGATGTCGTGCATCCGGCCGGTGCGGGCGGCGTCGAGGGCCGCCAGCAGTACGGCGTCCGCGTCGGAGCCCTCGTGGCCGGTGCGTTCGGTGTCGGTGAGGTCCAGGATCTCGTCGTGCAGGGCGGTGACGCGCCGTCCCTGGGTGGTGAGGTGGCGCCGGCGGCGCAGCCCCATGGGGGTGTGGCCGGTGGCGAGGTAGAAGGGGCGGGCGACATCGGCCCGCCAGTCGATGACCATGGGCGTGCGGTCGGCGTCGTCGCGGCGGATGCCGATCCGGCCGATGTGGTGGTCGGCGCCGTCACGGAACGCGAGGCGGCCGAAGCACAGGCCGTTCTCCCCGGCGTCGAGGGCGGCCAGCAGCCCGGACTGCTCGGCCACCGTCACATCGCGCTCCAGCCGCGCCTGGAAGTTGTTCCCCTCCAGCGGCAGCGCGCGCTGAACGGCGGCCTCGGTTCCGGCCCGCAGTTCGGCGAGGCGCTCGTAGAGCAGGTCGGTGAATTCCTGCTCGCGCCGCAATTCCTCGTTTGACAATTCAGCTCCGCTCCGATACCGTGTTCTCTAGTGGCGAGTCATGCATGTAAGAATTAGCAAGACATGCAAACGCCCAATATACGCAGAGATTCACCCCGGCCGTCAATACGGACCGGGGCTTTTTGTTGTGCGGGTGGGGTGCGGGAGCCACACACCTGCAAAGGCGAGACAGATTGCAGAGAAGTCTCTGCAACCCCTATGCAGAGACTTCTCTGCACCTTAGGCTGCCGCCATGTCCGCCCAGCCTGAACACACCCCCGACCAGCCCTCCGACCACACCGCCGCCACCCGTCCCACGCATCCCCGCCCCGCCCGCCGCCTGGACGCCCGCAGCCTGCGCGGGCTGGCCCACCCACTGCGGATGCGCATCTTCGAACTGCTCACCCTCGACGGGCCCGCCACGTCCGCCCGGCTCTCCGCACGCCTCGGGGAGAACACCGGTACCGTCAGCTGGCATCTGCGCCACCTCGCCGAGCACGGATTCATCGAGGAGGAGACCGGGCGCGGCACCAGACGCGAGCGCTGGTGGAAACGGGTCGACGTCACCAACGACCTGAACACCGCCGATTTCCGTGACGATCCCGATTCCCGGGGCGCCCTCTCGGTCTATCTGCACGAACTGGTGCAGCAGTACTTCTCCCGGGTCACCGATTACGTCAACGAGGACTGGGACGAGACCTGGCGGCAGGCCGGGACCGTGGCGGACCGGCACGATCTGCGGCTGACGCCCGGACAGCTCGCGGCACTGAACGCGGATCTTTTCGAGGTGATCGCCCGGCACACTCCGGCCCCGGATGCCGTGGCCGCGCCGGACGCGCTCCCCGTCGTCGTACAGCTCCAGTCCTTCCCGCGCAGAGAGCGGGGCGACGCGTGAGCCGGAACGCGGAACGGCAGGCCGGTCTGCTGCGGCGCCACCGCGACTTCCGGCTGCTGTGGTGCGGCGAGACCGCCGGCAAGTTCGGCGCCTCGGTGACCGGCGTGGCGATGCCGCTGGTCGCCGTGTCCACCTTGCACGCCGGGCCCTTCGAGGTGGGGATGCTGAGCGCCGCCGCCTGGCTGCCCTGGCTGGTCATCGGTCTGCCGGTGGGCGCCTGGGTGGACCGGCTGCGGCGCCGGCCGGTCATGCTGACCGCCGCCGCGGTCTCGTGCGTGCTGTTCGCCGGTGTGCCGGTGGCCGCGTGGTGCGGCCTGCTGAGTACGGGCCTGCTGCTGACCGTCGCCCTGCTGACGGGTACGGCGACGGTGTTCTTCCAGACCGCCTACACCGCCTATCTGCCCAGCATCCTCGCCCCTGACGACCAGGCCGAGGGCAACGCCAAGCTGCACGGCAGTGCGTCCGCCGCGCAGGTCGCCGGGCAGGGCTCCGGCGGTCTGATCACGCAGGCGGCGGGGGCGGTGAACGGGATGTTCGCGCAGGCCGCGACCTTCCTCGTCGCGCTGCTGTGCCTGTCCGTCATCCGGCACCGCGAGCCCCGCGCCGAGCGGACGGAGCGGCGCCCGGGAGCGCTCGTCGGAGAGGTCGGCGAAGGGCTGCGGCTGATCGCCGGTGACCCCTGGCTCCGTACGCTGGCCCTGTTCGGCGCCGCCTCCAACCTGGCCCTGATGGGGTACCAGGCCGTCCTGGTGATCTTCCTCGTCCAGGACGTCGGCCTGTCCCCCGCGGTGGTCGGCGGTCTGGTCGCGACGACCGGCGCCGGAGGTGTGGTCGGCGCCTTCCTCGCCCGCCGGGCCGCCGCGCGGGTGGGGACGGCCCGCGCGACGCTGCTGTTCGAGTTCGGGCTGGCGCTGTTCGCGCTGCTGATCCCGCTGACCACCGACGGCGCCGGGGTCGTGTTCTTCATCGCGGGCGGCTGCTGCGTCGCCGCGGGCGTGGTGGCCGGCAACGTGATCAAGGCGGGTTTCCAGCAGCGCTACTGTCCACCGCACCTCCTCGGCCGCGTCACCGCCGGTTCGACCTTCCTCGGTTACGGCACGATCCCGCTCGGCGCGCTGCTCGGGGGCGCGCTGGGCTCCGTGCTCGGACTGCGCGCGGCCATGTGGATCACCACGGCGGGCATTCCGCTGGCCGCCGTGTTCCTGTTCTGTTCGCCGCTCCGGCGGGCCCGCGACCTGCCGACGTCCCGTCAGGAGCCGCACGCCACCGAGTTGGTCCAGACCTATTGACGGCCCCGGCGGGCCACCCTACGGTTCGGGCAACGCAACGCGCAGCACCCCCATCACCCCCCGCGCACCACCGGCACCACGCATCCCTGCGCCGCGCACCACCGGCACCGCGTACCCCTTCCCCGTACGCCGCCCCATCCGCGCGTCACCTCCCCACGCTCCACCGGTACCCCTCCCCAGTCACCGCCGGCCACGGCCGGAAAGGAGCACATCATGTTCGGTCGGGCGTTCCGCCTGCTCGGAACCGGCCTGGCGACGGCCTGCGCCGTCTCGCTGCTGACCGCCGCGGCGCCGGGCGCCGCGCCACGGGAGACCACCTGCCCGGTCAAGTCCAGGCCCGCGGGCAAGGTGCTCCAGGGCTACTGGGAGAACTGGGACGGCGCGGCCAACGGCGTCCACCCGCCGTTCGGCTGGACCCCGATCACCGACCCCCGTATCCGCGAGCACGGCTACAACGTGCTCAACGCCGCCTTCCCCGTCATCCGCCCGGACGGCACGGTCCTGTGGGAGGACGGCATGGACGCGACGGTGAAGGTCGCGACTCCGGCCGAGATGTGCGAGGCCAAGGCGGCGGGCCAGACGATCCTGATGTCCATCGGCGGCGCCGCGGCCGGCATCGACCTCAGCTCCAGCAAGGTCGCCGACCGGTTCGTCGAGACGGTCGTGCCGATCCTGAAGAAGTACAACTTCGACGGCATCGACATCGACATCGAGACCGGCCTCACCGGCAGCGGCAACATCAACACGCTGTCGGCCTCGCAGGCCAACCTGATCCGGATCATCGACGGTGTGCTCGCCGCGATGCCGTCCGACTTCGGCCTGACGATGGCGCCGGAGACCGCGTACGTCACCGGGGGGAGCGTGACGTACGGCTCGATCTGGGGCGCGTACCTGCCCATCGTGAAGAAGTACGCGGACAACGGCCGGCTCTGGTGGCTGAACATGCAGTACTACAACGGCAGTATGTACGGCTGCTCCGGCGACGCGTACTCCGCCGGCACCGTCCAGGGCTTCACGAAGCAGACGGACTGCCTGAACAAGGGCCTGGTGATCCAGGGCACGACCATCAAGGTCCCGTACGACAAGCAGGTCCCCGGCCTGCCGGCGCAGCCGGGGGCGGGCGGCGGCCATATGTCACCGGGGCTGGTGGGCCAGGCGTGGAACACCTATCGCGGCGGGCTGAAAGGTCTGATGACCTGGTCGCTGAACTGGGACGGCTCGAAGGCGTGGTCGTTCGGGAACAACGTCAAGGCGCTCCAGGGACGCTGATCCCGAGCGGGTACGAGGGCGGGTCCGGCCGGGCGGCCGGGCCCGCCCTCGTACGGGCTCAGCTCTCGCCCTCCTGGGAGGGGTGCAGGCCCAGCATCTCCAGGAGCATCTTCAGCTCGTCGGCGTCCCGGGCCTGGCCGGCCAGGGTCAGCCGGGCCTGCCGCCGTACGGTGTCCGCCTCGGTGTCCTGGGAGGCGGCTGCCGGGTCGGTCTGGTTCTCGCTGCGGTGGTCTTCCTTAATCATCGCCACCATTGTCCCATCTCCCCGGAGTGCGCCGGCGCCCCGGGGCCCGGGGCGGGAGAGCGGAACCCCCACCGGCGTTCCCCGACCGCCTCTTCGATGAATTCTGAACGCACCTTCAGAAGAATCCTGAACTCGCCTTCAGAAAATTCGGATTCCGCTTCGGCGCCCCGCGCCGACCCGCCGGGCGCCGGTAATTCTGAAGAGGCTTTCAGCTTCCGGAAAACTCCGGAAAGTTTTTGACCGGGCCGCAATGGCGTGCCATCATTCTTTCCGGTGCCGGCCGGACGAGGCCGCGCAATCTTGTGCCGAAGAATTCGAGGAGGTGGTCGTTGTGCTGTACGGCGATCCTCCCAGTCCCGCTCGCCGACGTTCCTGCTGACCGGGCCGTACGGCCCGCGGCTTCCGTCTGCCGGGCAGCGCGCCCGCGGGGCGAGTTCTTCGCCGCCGCGCCGGCCTGCCCGCATGAATTCTTCCGGGTACCTCCATGACGAAACTCCGCCAGTTCCCGTCCGGCGGCGCGATACGCGCTGCCCGAATGCGTCCCGTCGACATCCTGATTCTCTGCGGTGTCCTCGCACTCTTCTATCTGGTGGCCCGTGTCGGGGCCACCACCGGCCAGCCTTTCCACCCCGGAAATCCGCCGGCCGTCTCCACCGATCCCGGACGGCTGCCGTACTACGCGGCGCGTTCCGTTCTGCGGATGTTCGCCGGGCTGGTGCCCGCGGTGCTCTTCACCTTCGTGTTCGGCACGTGGGCGGCACGCTCCCGGCGGGCCGCCAAGGTGATCGTCCCGGCGATCGACATCCTGCAGTCCGTACCGGTCCTGACCTTCCTCAGCATCACCGTCACCGGCTTCGTCGCCCTGTTCCCGCACTCCACGCTGGGTCTGGAATGCGCCTCGGTCTTCGCCGTCTTCACGGCGCTGGTGTGGAACATGGCGCTGGCCTTCTACCAGTCGCTGACCACCCAGCCCAGGGAGCTGGACGAGGCGGCCCGGCTGATGGGGCTCACCCGGTGGCAGCGGTTCTGGAAGCTGGACGTGCCCAGCGGCATGATCGCCCAGGTCTGGAACGGCATGATCAGCTTCGGTGCCGCCTGGTTCGCGCTCAGCGCCTCCGAGACGATCAGCGTCAACAACCGGGACAACGCCCTGCCGGGCATCGGCTCGTACGTGGCCCAGGCGCTGGACGACGGGGAGGGCTCCCGGGTCGCCCTGGCCGTCCTCGTCATGATCGTGACGGTGGTGTCGGTCAACTTCTTCTTCTGGCGGCCACTGACCGCCTGGGCCGAGCGGTTCCGTACCGAGGAGTGCGAGATCGCCGAGCAGCCGCGCAGCTGGTTCCTCCAGCTGCTGCGCCGCTCGACGCTGCCCGGCCGCCTGGCGCGCGCCCTGCGCCCGGCCGGTGAACGGCTCGACCGCGCGATGCGGGTGCTGGGCACCGGCCGCGGACGGCTGCACCACGACGCCGCCCGCCGCAGGCAGGCCGACCTCGTCTTCTCCGTGCTCTACGCCGTGGCCGTCGCGGCGATCGGGTGGCAGGCGTTCTCCTACGTCCTCGCCCACGTGCCGCTGCCCGAGATCGGCCACGACGCCGTGCTGGCACTGATCACCTACGGCCGGGTGCTGCTGCTGGTCGCCTTCTCGACCGTGGTGTGGGTGCCCATCGGCGTATGGATCGGGATGAACCCGAAAGTCAACCGGTTCGCCCAGCCGGTCGTGCAGGTACTGGCCTCTTTCCCGACCAACTTCGTCTTCCCGCTCGCAGTGATCGTCCTGGGCGCCTCCGGCATCTCGCTGAACTGGGGCTGCATCGCCCTGATGGCGCTGGGCGCCCAGTGGTACGTGCTGTTCAACGTCATCGCGGGGGCCGGCGCCATCCCCGGCGACCTCCGCGAGGCCGCTGCCGACCTGGGTCTGCGCGGCTGGCTGCGCTGGCGGAAGCTGATCCTGCCGGCCGTCTTCCCCTCGTACGTCACCGGGGCGCTGACCGCGTCGGGCGGCGCCTGGAACGCCTCGATCCAGGCGGAGACCGTCAGTTACGGCACCACCACGCTCACCGCGGCCGGCATCGGCGCGTACATCCAGCAGGCCACCGCCGACGGCGACTTCGCCCGCAACTTCCTCGGCGCCGTCCTGATGAGCGTCTACGTCGTCGTCATCAACCGGCTGTTCTGGCGGCGGCTGTACCGCTTCGCGATGAAGCGCTGCGCGCTGTAACGGCCCCCGTCATCCCGTGGCACCGGCCCGCCGAGCCGCTGGACCACCAGCCGCGAAGCCGCAGTGCCGTCGACCACCTCACCACCCCGGAGCACCACCATGCGCACCTCCGTCATCAGCGTCCGCACCCTCTGCAAGGACTTCCCCGGCCCCTCCGGCGGTGTCCTGCCGGTCCTCGACAACGTCTCCTTCGACCTGTACGAGGGGCAGGTCGTCGCCCTGCTCGGCAAGTCCGGCTCGGGCAAGTCGACGCTGCTGCGTCACCTCGCCGGGCTGCTCGCGCCGTCCAGCGGCACCGTCCACTACCGCGGGGAGCCGGTCACCGGGCCGAACCCCGGCACCGCGATGCTCTTCCAGTCCTTCGCCCTGATGCCCTGGCTGACGGTGCAGCAGAACGTCGAACTCGGGCTCCAGGCCCGGGGCGTGCACGCCACCGAGCGGCGGGGGCGGGCGCTGCGCGCCATCGACATGGTCGGCCTGGACGGCTTCGAGAACGCCTATCCCAAGGAACTGTCCGGCGGTATGCGGCAGCGGGTCGGCTTCGCCCGCGCCCTGGTCGTCGAGCCGGACGTGCTGCTGATGGACGAGCCGTTCTCCGCCCTGGACGTCCTGACCGCGCAGACCCTCCGCAACGAACTCCTGGAGCTGCTCGCCCACCCCGACTCCCCCACCCGCACCGCCCTGCTGGTCACCCACTCCATCGAGGAAGCCGTCCAGCTCGCCGACCGCATCCTGGTGCTCGACACCGATCCGGGCCGGGTCAAGGCCGAACTGCGCGTCGATCTGCCACGGCCCCGCGACCGCCGCGACCACGGCTTCGAGACACTGGTCGAGGACGCCTACGAAGCCCTGACCGGCCACCGCACCACGGCCGTCCCCGGCCCGGCCGCCCCCGGTCCGGCCGGACAGGACCCGCTGCGGGCCGCCGGACCGCTGCCGGACGCCACCGTGGAGTCCCTGACCGGTCTGCTGGAGTTCCTGGACACCCGCGGCGGCTCCACGGACCTGGCGGCGCTGGCCGACGCGCTGTCCTACGCGGTCGACGACCTGATGCCGCTGGTCGAGGCCGCCCAGCTGCTCGGCTACGCCAAGGTCGCCGCCAACCGGCTGCACCTCACGGCCACCGGCCGCGGCTTCGCGCGCGCCGACATCCTCCCCCGCAAGCACCTCTTCGCCGCCGCCACGCTCGCCAACGTCCCGCTGATCGCCACCATCCGCACACTCCTGCTGGCCTCCGGCAGCGGCCGGCTGCGCGAGCCGTACCTGATCGGCCGGCTCCGCGGCCACCTCCCCGAGCACGCCGCGCGCCGGCAGCTGGCCACCGCGGTCACCTGGGGCCGGTACGCCGAGCTGTACGAGTACGACGCCGACGACCGCGTCCTGCTGCTGCCCGCCGAGCACCGCCCCATGAACGCCGCGTAGGCACCCGGCAGCGTCCCGGCCCGGCGGGGCTGTCACCCGTGAGCGGCCTCCGGCTCGTCCCAGAGGAGAGCACCATGAATGAACGTCCCATGCAGCACCGCCCGTTGGGGCAACGCGCCTCGCGTCGGCGCGAGACCGTACCGAATCCGCCCGGAAGCAGCCCCGTGGGTGTGGCGGAGGGCCTCCGTGTCCTGTTCCTCGTGGCCGTCCTGCCGGCGGCGGTGGTGACCGCCGTCGCCCTGTCCCCGCCGGCCGCCACCCGGCTGATCTGCGCGGGGCTCCTGGGGGCCGGCTGCGCCTCGGTGGCGTACGCCGTCGCGGGCCGGCGCTGCCTCGCGCGCCGTACGGACGGCAGGCGTTGGTGAGCCGGGGGCGGGGACCGGCCCGGGCCGCCACCGGTTTCCGGCGGCGGCCCGGCCTGCGTATCGCCGTGCCGTCCCTGCTCCTCGCCGTGCTGCTGGCCTTCCCCGGCCTGCTGCCCAACACCCCGGGCCACCTGGGGAGTCTGGCCGAGACGGCGCTGCCCTGGTTCGGCGCCGCGGTCCCGGTCCTGCTCGGGTGGGCGGCGCTGCGCCGTTCCGTGGTGGGGGTGGCCGCGGCGCTGGTGCCCGCGGTGGTGTGGGCCGGGGTGTTCCTGCCGGGCTACCTCCCGGGAGGGAGCGACGCGCGGGCCGACTTCCACGTCCTGACGTACAACGTCGGCGGCGGGCGCACCGACCCGGCAGACGTCGCCCGGCAGGTGATCGGCACGGGCGCCGACGTGGTGGCGCTGGAGAAGGTCCCGGCGTCCGCCCTGCCCGCGTACGAGCGGGCGCTCGCCGCGGCCTACCCCCACCACGCGACGGCGAACACCCTGGGTCTGTGGTCCCGTTACCCGGTGGGCGAGGTGGCAGACCTGGACCTGGGCGGCGCCTGGCCGCACGCGATACGGGCCCTGGTCCGCACCCCCGGAGGCGACACCGCCTTCTACGCCGTGCGTCTGCCGTCCGTACGGGTACGGGCCGACGCGGGCTTCACCATAGGGGCCCGGGACCACAGCGCGGCCGAGCTGGCCGGCCGGGTGCGCGCCGACCGGGCCGCGCGCGTGGTGTTGCTGGGCGACCTCAACGGCAGCCTGCGCGACCGGGGACTGGCGCCGCTGGCGCGGCAGCTGGCCTCCGCCCAGCACGATGCCGGGCGGGGCCCCGGTTTCACCTGGCCCGCGGCGTTCCCGCTGGTCCGTATCGACCACGTCCTGGTGCGCGGGCTGAGCGCGACCGGGGCCGTCGTGCTCCCGGACCGCCTCGGCAGCGATCACCGGCCGGTGCTGGTGGGGCTGCGCGGGTGATGGCCGGGTTTGTCCGGGCGGGTCGCTGGACACCCAGTGTGCGTACGTTCGAAACGATCTCCAGGAGGCGTCCATGACAGCGCAGGTCGGAGACGGGCTGTGGGACGAGTTCCACAAGGCCGTCAACATGACCTCACGCGAGCTGCGGGAGTGGCTGAGCGTCGAGGCGGCGGGCGAGAACAGCGAGGAGGTCCCCGACCGGGCCGGGCGGCCCCTCGGGCGGCAGGTGCTGGAGATCCTGGGCAAGCGCCGCACCGACCTCACCGAGAGCGACGCCGAGGCCATGCGCCGCGTCGTCGAGATCATCGGCAGTCAGCACCCGGAGGGCACCGACCCGAAGGCCGGGGGCGCGGACTGGCGCCACGGCCTGATGGACATCGGCCACGACCCGCTGAAGGAGTGAGGGCCGTTCGAGCCGTATGCACCGCCCGGTACGGGACGGACGGCCGCGCGTTCCCCTGCGGGCGCGCGGCCGTCCCGTACCGGGCGCGGCGCTGTACGGGCGGCCGGTCTCCGCTCACCGCCGCAGTGCGCGCGTACGCAGGGCCAGCAGGGCCCCGAAGCGGAATTCAGGGTCGGCGAGCCGGCCGTCGAAGAGCGCGTCCAGGTGCCGCAGGCGTTTGCGTGCCGTCTGCGGGTGGATTCCGAGGGCCTGGGCGACCTCGGGGGCGGTGCGGCCCCAGGACATGAGGAGCGCGTCGAGGGTCTCCGCCAGCCGTGCCGCCCGGCCCGCGGGCAGCCCGTCGAGCACGCCGAGCATCCGGTCGCCCAGCAGGCGCCCGATGTGCGCGCCGCCGAGCAGGTGGACATCGGCCAGCCGGTCGCCGACGACCAGGAGGCCGCCGTCCGGCGCGCCCGTGTCCCGGTGGTGGTTCAGCGCCAGCCGTACGCAGACGAGGGACACCCAGGCGTCGTGCGGCGGGACGGCCGGGCCGAGCGCGGCGGTGCGGCCGCGGACCGCGTCGCGTACGTCGTCCGTCGCCGCTTGACCGCTGCCGTCGGCCGGTTGCGGAAGGATCACCACGAGGTCCGCGCCGCGCGGCAGCGCCAGCGCGTCCGGCACCGGGACGGTGCGGCGGCTGCCCGCCGCACCGCGTACGACGAGACAGGCGACCCTGGCGGGCAGCGGCCAGCGGGCGCGCGCCGCGAGGGCTTCGAGCGGTTCGCGGGGCGTACCGCGCGGCTGTTCCAGCAGCGCCTGCGCCAGGGCCCGCCGGCCGCGCTGCACCTCGCCCTCCGCGCGGGCCTGGGCGGCGACGAAGCCCTGGACCGCCTCGTTGGACAGGGCGTTGATGTGCGTCAGGACGGCTTCGTGCAACGGCAGGACGATCTCGGTGGGCAGCGAGGCCGTACGCGCGATCTCCGCGTAGCGGCGGCTGCCCACCCGCGCGCCGACGCGGAAGGCGGCCTGGAGGCCGTCCGTGGTGCGCCCGTTGAGGAACTCGACGCGCCCCAGGTGGCGGAAGTGCCGTACGTGATGGTCCTGCGGACTCTCCGGGGCCTCCGTCAGCTCCGCGAACTGGCGCATCGCACGGCACACCGAATCGACCAGGTCCCGCCCCATGGAGGAGTCGAGCGGCCGCCGGTAGGCGGGCACCTCCTGGCGGATGGCCTCGACCATGGCCGACGCGATGGCGTCGATCCGGGGGCGGAGCAACGCGCCGAAGGACCCGGGCAATTCGTGCCAGGGGCCGCGCGCGAACGTGTCACCCGGCGGGTTGTGCATCGCGGGCCTCCTCCGGACCGTGGGCAACGGGACGCACAGGTCCCCGGGCCGGGATCGTGCCCTCTTCCGGCCCCGCCGGTCCAGCCTTGTGCGCGGGCGGCCGCCGCTCAGCCGGCCGCCGGGGGCTGCGGCGGCTGACCCGGCGGCCCGCGGAAGTGTCACGTGGGTGACACCTTTCCCCTCCCTTCACCGTGCCCTCTGGTGTGACGGGCCGTACGGCGCGAGCGTGGTCCCGACGTTACGCACCGGTAGCTCCCCGGACACCGCCCCGTAGCACGCGGTCCCGGGACGCCGGTCCGGTGCCGTGGCGTCCGCCCTTGTGGCGCCCGTACCGAACCACGGCATGAGGAGAACAACTGATGCGCAGCAACGGGACCATGCGCGCAAGACGCCGGCGACGGCCGGTCACCGCACTGACCGGGCTCGCGGTGGCGGCCGGTCTGATGCTGGCCGGAGCGACCGCGGCACCGGCCACGGCGGGGACGGCGTCCGAGGCACCGGACGGCCGGGCCGCACCCGCGGCGGCCGCCGCGGGCAGGTCGACGGCCGCCGACCCCGTCGGCCCCCCGCAGGGCAACTTCCTGTCCGCCTTCCTCTACTCCGCCACCAGGCCGACCGCCCTCCCCACCGGCGCCAACGACTGGTCGTGCACCCCCGGCCGGGCACACCCCCGCCCGGTCGTCCTCGTCCACGGCACCTTCGAGAACCGGTACGCCAACTTCGCCGCCCTCTCCCCCAAGCTCAAGGACGCCGGATACTGCGTCTTCGCCCTCAACTATGGCGGGACCACCGGGCCCGTCCTGGGCACCGGCGACATCGCCGCGTCGGCGGGGCAGCTCGCCGCGTTCGTCGACCGGGTGCGGGCGGCGACCGGCGTGGACAAGGTCGACATCGTCGGGCACTCGCAGGGCGGCATGATGCCGCGGCACTACATCAAGAACCTGGGCGGAGCGGCGAAGGTCGGCCGGCTCGTCGCCCTCGTCCCGTCCAACCACGGCACTTCGCTCATCGGCCTCGGTCTGCTGGTCCGGGTCGTTCCCGGCGCGGACCGCGTCGTCGGCGCGGCCTGTCCCGCGTGCGAACAGCAGATCACCGGCTCGCGCTTCCTGAAGGAACTGAACGTGGGCGGCGAGACCGATCCGGCCGTCGACTACACGGTGATCTCCACCTGGTACGACGAGGTCGTCACCCCGTACACCTCGGCCTTCCTGCCGCCGGCCCGCAACGTCAAGAACGAGACCCTCCAGGGCCACTGTCTCCTCAACACCACCGCCCACATCAACATCACCTACGACCGGACGGCGACCCGCCTCGTCCAGAACGCGCTCGACCCGGCACACGCCCAGCGCCCCATCTGCTGAGCCGGTACGTCCCCGGCGGGCCGCGCGCCTGCCGGGGCTCCGGGGGCCCGACGGGCCCGTGGTCGGCGCGGGCCTCCGGTACTGGCAGTATCGAGGGATGGCAGAACAGATCACAGCCGCGTGCGACGGGGCGTCGAAAGGGAACCCCGGGCCCGCGGCCTGGGCATGGGTCATCGGGGACGCCGCGGGGACGGTGGAGCGCTGGGAGGCAGGCCCGCTGGGGACCGCGACCAACAACGTGGCGGAACTGACCGCGCTGCGGGAGCTGTTGGCGGCCACCGACGCCGCCGTACCGCTCCAGGTGCGGATGGACTCGCAGTACGCGATGAAGGCGGTCACCACGTGGCTGCCGGGGTGGCGGAAGAAGGGCTGGAAGACCGCGGCGGGCAAGCCGGTGGCCAACCGTGACCTGATCGTCGGCATCGACGAGCTGCTCACCGGGCGGACCGTGGAGTTCGTGTACGTACCGGCCCACCAGGTCGACGGCGACCCCCTGAACGCGGCGGCGGACGGCGCGGCCAGCGCGACCGCGCGCACCCAGCAGGCCATCGGCAGCGCCCTGGGCTCCGCGCTCCCCGCGCCCGAGCCCGCCGCTGCCCCCTCCGGCGGGCGCGCGCGGCAGCCGGGAGCCGCCCGGGTCCCGTCCGCGCGGCCGGGCGGCGGTTCCCGGCCTCGGGGGTCCGTCAAGGCGCGCTTCCCCGGGCAGTGCCGTTGCGGGCAGTCGTACGGCAAGGGCGAGACGATCGCGAAGAACCCGGACGGCTGGGGCCACCCCGCGTGCGCGACGGGCGCCGGAGCGGCCGGATAGCGCTTTCGGTGTCGCCCCGCGGAAGTCCGGCGGGGCGGCACCGACGGCCTTCGCCGCACCCTCGACGGACACCTCCGCGACGGCCCTTCCCTCGACGGGCATTTCCGCGTCGGGCATTTCCGTGGGCGCCGGAAAAACGCCCCCCGGACAGCCCCCTCCGCATTCCTTTTACCTTTTTGAATGCTCATCCTATTTTCCGACGAAAACGTTTCAGCACCAGCGTCATCGTCACCACTCATAGCTCGTACGGGTGAAGTACGCGCCTGTTGACGTCGACGTACTCCACCAAGGCGGCCCTTCGGTGGAATCCTTTCTGCGTGATCAGGGAGCTGCCATTCGGGGAGCCCCATGACGCTGCAACCACCTCCCCCCGCCTCGCACATGCACCGCGCCGTGCCCCGGCACCCGCCGTGCACGCGGTCCGGGGACGGAATTGCGGAAAGAGTGGCTGGTAGAATTGAAGTTTTCTCGGTGTACAGCCCTGGTGGCCGCTGTGGGGTCATTGGCGGCCGCCCTCACGGTCGGCGCCCCGGCGGCGACGTCCCAGGAGCCGCCGCCGGCCGCCGCGGACGCGTCGCGCTACACCCACGAGGGTGAGCAGCGGGCCTTCCGTCACGAGCAGGTCCCGCAGGGCGCCATGCCCGGCGGCAGATCCAGGGGCGTCATCACGCCCATCAGCCACCAGGGCTTCCAGCTCCGGTACGACGACTCGGACCGTGGCCGCGTCCTCGCGCTCGAACGGCGCCACCGCCAGTTGCGGCCGGTGTCCCTCACCTCCTGGCTGAACACCCGCGCCCACCCGGCGGTGCACCTGTCGCGCTGCCCCACCAAGGTGCCGCTCGGCGAGGCGGACGGATTCTGCTGGCAGCGCGGGTCCTCGGACGACCTGGGCTGGGACTACGTGCCGCAGGGACTGACGGGGTCCGGCGAGGCCGAGCCGCGGTCCGGCCGCTGGCAGGGGCGCAGCATCGTCGCCGCGAGCTGGGCGTCCAGCTACACCCACCCCAGCGCCCCGCGCAACAGCAGCAACCGCCCGTGGCGCGGCGCCAAGCAGGTCGACCACTTCATGAAGGTGTCCTTCACCGACGTCACCGACCGCGGCCGCCCCCGGTACCGCAGCGCCCTGCTCGTCACCCCGCAGAGCAGGGGCGGCGGGTTCACCGCCCTGAAGGGGCACGGCGACACCCTCTCCTGGTACGGCCCCTACCTGTTCCTGTACAGCAGCGAGCGGCTGCGCGTCTTCGACGTACGCCACCTGTGGGCCACCAACACGTCCTCGGGGCGCGTGGGGGTCGGCCGCGGCTCGGTGAGCGCCAACTGGCAGTCGGCCGCGCTGCCGCAGATCGCCCAGTACAGCTTCGTCGGCCGCAACGGGTGCGGGAGCAGGCCGAACGAGACGCCGTGCTTCAGCGGTGCCTCCATCGACCACGGTTCGGCGTTCGCGCCGTCGCTGGTGACCGTCGAGACCAGCTCGCCGACCTCCCGTGTGGTGCGGTGGCCGCTGAGCCCGTCCTCCCACCTCCTGCGCGCCGACAACCGCGGTCTGGTGCGGGCCGGCGCCGGGTACCGCGTCCCGCTGGCCGGTCCGCAGGGCGTCGTCCAGCAGGACGGACGCTTCTACTTCTCCGCGATGTGCCCGGACGCCCGCCGGGTGTTCGGCGAGCCGTACTGCCTGTACCGGGGTGACTCCGGCGGCCCCGTGCGCGTGTGGAGCCGTACCCCGGCGGCCGCTGAGAACCTCTCGTACTGGCCCGCCACCGAGCGGCTCTGGGTCTCCAACGAATCCCCGTACCGCAAGCACGTACGCCCCCGCCCCGAGCTGAACGGCCGCGTCGTCTACAACGTCCCCCTCTCCGACGACTGACACCCTTCCATGACGCACACCGGCCCGCAGGGGCCGGCGCCCTCCGCGCGGTCAGCCGTCCGCGCGGAGGGCTTTCCCCTGCCCGGCCCGGCCCCCACCCCCGGCGCCGTGAGGCTGAAGGGCGGACCCGGTCACAGCGAACGGGTGGTTGTGCGCCTTCGGTCCCCGTCTGCGGGCACACGGATACGGAGGGGGCACGGAAGGCTTCCGACGAGGATGGGTTTGGCATGAGCGAATACGAGCGTTCCCGCACGATGCCCGCGCTGCCTGAACACGTGTACGACCAGGCGAGCATCGTGGGGCAACTCGACAGCTGGATGCCGCAGGGGCTGCACGTCCAGGCGGAGGGCCTGCCGGCCGTGACCGTGCACGAGGACCGTACGGGCGAGGACGAGGCCGGTCTCTTCCGCGCCCAGCGGGAGCAGATGCGGCTGGAGTGGGGCACCAGGGACAGCGGCAGCTACGCCGGCTGGCTCCAGGTCTCCGGTATCGGCAGCGGCGCCAGCGAGGTGACGGTCCACCTGTCCTTCTTCGACGAGCAGCACGACCCGGGCGCCGGTAGGGTCCACGACGAGCTGGACCGCAGCCTGGAGCGTCTGGACGAGCTGGTACGGCTGCGCATGGACGACGGCGCCGCGGGCTGACGCGGGCGCGATCACGGGGGCGCGGATGCGGGGGCACCGCGTCCACGGCCGGACGCGGTGCCCTGCGACTGCCGCTCTCGGCGGCTGCGGCCGCGCACCTCGTACGCGGCCGGACCTCAGCGCTTGAGCTGGAAGGTTTCGCCCTGGTGCGCGCCGGCGGAGCAGGATGCCTTCTCGGAGGCCGTCATCTTGCGGGTCTTGACCACCACCGCGTTGCTGACGCCGTCCGTGCCGTTGGCGGCGGGGCCGGTGACGGTGGCCGGCACGTACCAGTAGTAGTGCCCCCACTTGGGGCTGTCGTAGTGGGTCTGCCAGGTGCCCGAGACGGTCTGCATCACCTGGGCGCGCGAGATCCAGCCCACCTCGCCTGGCTTGACCGTCATGTTCAGCGAGCTGTCCTCGGTGTGCGAGCTGCTCCAGGTGTGGCTGTACGTCGCCGTGACGCTGAGGTCGATGATGCCCGCGAGGTTCCCGCCCGCGGTGACGGAGACGCCGGCCGAGTCGCTGGAGCCCACCGTGTCCGACCAGCCCATCGACTGGGTGGCGGGCGAGGTGCTGCAGTTGTAGAGCGAGTTGGACACCTGCCGGAAGTCGCCCAGGTACGCCTTGCCGAGCACCGGCTCGTTGAAGGTGCATTTGCCTTCACCGGAAGCGCAGTCGGCTATCAGCTGCTTGCGGTCCGGGCCGTCGGCCGCCGCGGCGGGTACGGTCATCGCCGCGGCCAGGCCCGCGGCGGCCGCCGCGAGCACCAGTGCGCGCCCTCCGTGCCGCACGGTGCGGTTCTTCGTCATGTTCTCGATTCCTGCCTCTCGCCTTGCCTCGTGGACGCGGCAGGTCGTTGACCCGTCAACTGGTCTACGGCTGCCGCCTGTTGCTTGAGAGGCTGGTGTAAAAAGAGTGTTCAATAATACCAAGAGCCGGTAAAGTTGTAGTTGATTCCAGAACGTCCCGATTGGTCTGGATCAATGGGCGGCCCCGAGCCGGGACTTCGCACGCGGACCGACGGCCGACCCCTATCTGATCACACAGATGATCAATGCGACCGAATGCGACCGCTATCGTTCACCCCAGCCCCACCGGCCGACGGCGGACACCACCGTACGAACCGGTTCACCTCTCAGGAGACGGACGATTCCCATGCGCGTCATCGCCTTCGACCACCTGGTCCTCAACGTCGCGGACGCCGAACGCGCCCTCGGCTTCTACTGCGGCCCGCTCGGCCTCGAACCGGTCCGCGTCGAGGAGTGGCGCGCGGGCAAGGCTCCGTTCCCCTCCGTCCGGGTGAGCCCGACGACGATCATCGACCTCGTCGAAGGCGAGCGCGGCGAGTCCAACGTCGACCACATCTGCCTGGTCGTCGAGCCGCTGGACTGGCAACGGGTCATCGACTCCGGCACCTTCACGGTCGTCGACGGCCCCGGCCGGCGGTACGGCGCCCGGGGCGACGCGGAGTCCCTGTACGTCGTGGACCCGGACGGCAACACGGTGGAACTGCGCTGGTACCCGCAGGACGCGGAGGCGTAGGCGATCCGGGCGGGGCCTGTCCCGGTGATCCGTCAGCAGGTGAGCGCACCGGTGATGGCGCCCTCCGCGACTCCGGGCCAGGGGTGACGGTGAAAACGGTGCCGGCCGTCCGTGACGCGGCGTTGTGGGCCGTACTGTCGGCGGCCGCCGTGCTGGACTACCGGGACCACCCGAGGACTTCGGTCGCCCTGGGCCTGGTGCTGCCGCTGCTCGTGCTGGCCGCGGCGGTGGCGGGCGGCCGCAGGTGGCCGGGGGCTGCCGTGGCCGTCGTCCATGGGCTGTGCGCACTGGGGCTGACGAGTTCCCTCACACCGGGGAACGGATATCTGCCCGCGCTGGCCGCGTCGGCGTACGTCCTCGGAGCCCGGTCGGAACGTACGGGCCGGGCCCTGCTGGTGTTCGGCGGCTGCCTGGCCGCCGACCTCCTGCTGTGTGCCGCGCTGCGGGCCGGCGCCGTGTGGTGGTTCTACACGCTGACCATGCTTCCCGCGGCGATGGTGCTGCCATGGCTGGCCGGCCGGTACTGGCGTGCGCGGCAGGCGCTGGTGCGCGGCGGATGGGACCGGGCCCGCGTCCTGGAACAGCAGCAGCAACTGATCGCCGAGCGGGCGAGGTTCCGGGAACGGACGCGCATCGCGGCCGACATGCACGACTCCCTGGGACATGCCCTCAGCCTCGTGGCGCTGCGCGCGGGTGCCCTGGAACTCTCGCCGACGCTGAACGGACAGGACCGTCAAGACCTCGAGGAGTTGCGTGCGGCGATGTCGGACGCGGTGGAGGAGCTGCGGGAGACGATCGGCGTCCTGCGCGGAGGTACGGAACGCGCGGGCACGGAACGCATGGGCACGGAACGCACGGGCACGGACGGTGCACCGGCGGCGGGACCGCGGGAGTCGGTGGACGACCTCGTCGCCCGGCTGCGGGCCTCCGGTGTGACGGTGGAACTGCACCGTGCGGGCACGATGCCGACCCTTCCGCCATTGGTCGACCGGGCGGCGTACCGGGTGGTGCAAGAAGCGCTCACCAACGCCGTCAAGCACGCGCCCGGCAACGAGGTGCGCGTCACGTTCGTCCGCGCGGAGGGCAGCACGGAGATAAGGGTCGGCAACTCCGCGCCGCCCGCCGGGATCGCGGTGGACCCGGTACGGGGCAATCGTGGGCTGGCCGGTCTGCGGGAACGGGTGTCGCTGATCGGGGGAACGCTGCGGGCCGGACCGTGTGACGGCGGGTTCGAGGTGGTCGCGGTCCTGCCGGACCGGGTGGGTACGGACCACCGTCCGCGGGCCGTCGCGGCGGCGGACGGCAGGCCGGAACCGGCGGGCGGGGCCGCACCGGAGCCGGAGTCGGTGCGGCGGCTCGCCGCGGCCCGGCGCCGTGCCCGGCTGCGGTTCGCCTCGGCGTTCGCCCTGCCCGCGGGGGCCGGGCTGGTCATGCTCGGGTCCGCCGCCCTCCTCGCCCACCAGCTGGGCTCCTGCGTACTGCGGCCGGCGGACTACGCGGCCCTGCGGACGGGACAGGACCGGGCCGGGTTCGCGGACATCCTGCCGGAGCAGCCGTACCCGTACCCGTCCGACACCCTGAAGGCACAGCCCGCCCCGGCCGGCGCCGTCTGCGACTTCTACCGGTCGAACGGCAACCTGCTAGGCGAGGTCGATGTGTACCGCCTCTGCTACTCCGGCTCGCGACTGGTCGCGAAGGACGTGCTGCCGGCCGAGCCGGACGGTGGCTGACGGGGCCGGGCGGGGTGCTCTGACGAAACTGGGCTGCGTGCTCTCAGGCGTCGCGCCTGCCGAGCACCGCCCGGCCGGCCAGGTGCGCGGCGGCCGTCCACGCCAGCATGATCAGCAGCGCGACAGGCGCGGGGTAGGGAGCGGCCCCGTCGCCTCGCATGAAGTGGTCGCCCGCGGTTTGCGGCAGGTAGTCATTGATCGCCGGCAGTACGGGTCCGCCGAGCCCGAGGAGCAGGTTGGGCAGGGCGGCAACGAGGAAAGCCAGCAGCGCCAGAGCCGCCGCGGCATGGCGCACGGCGAAGGCCGCGCCCACCGTCAGTACCGCGATCAGCGCGCAGTACAGGCCCATCGCCGCCAGTTGGGCGAGCACCTCGGGCATCCGGAAGGCGGCGTGACCGCGGAAGGGCGTCCAGGCCACCGCCACGCCCAGCACGCCCCACAGCACCCCGGCGACGCCGGACACCGCGGCGGCCACCAGCGACTTGGCCAGCTGCAGGCGATGCCGTACGGGCACCCACAGCAGCGAGGTGCGTACGCTGCCGGTCGCGTACTCGCTCGTCACGGCGGTCATCGCCAGGACGATGACCGCGAACTGGACGAGTGCGACGGAGGCGGCCGGCGCGTTGCCGACGGGCTGGACCGGCTTGTCGTCGATCCGTGCGATCGAGCCGTAGTAGAAGGTGAAGACCGCTGTCACCGCGGTCCCGGCCAGGAGGCACACGTACGGGGCCCGCAGGGACCACAGCTTGGTCCACTCGGCGGCGACCGCCCCGGCGAAACCCCCGCCGCCGGAGCGCACCGGGATGCGGCCGGGCGCTTCGGATGGCACGGGAGCGGGCATCACTCACACCCCCGTCTTCCGCGCCGGAGCGCCGTCAGCGGCGGTGTGCGCCGCGCTTGCCGTCCCGTACTCCACGCTGCGCGCGGTCAGTTCCATGTACGTCTCCTCCAGCGAGGCGCCCATACCGCGCAGTTCGTGCATCCGTACGCCGAGCCGGTGGGCGAGGTCCCCGATCTCCCGGGCGGTACGGCCCCGGACAACGAGGCCCTCCGCGCCGTCCGCCGAAACCCGTACGCCGTCGTACGCCGTCAGGTGACCGGCCAGCCTGCGCCGGTCCTCCCGATCGGGAACGCACACCCGGACCGGGCCCGCCGCGCCGCCGGCCAGCAGTTCGCGCAGGGGCGCGTCGGCGAGCAGCCGGCCCCGGCCGATGACGACCAAGTGGTCGGCCGTCAGCTGCATCTCGCTCATCAGGTGGCTGGACAGGAACACCGTCCGCCCCTGTGCGGCCTGGTCCCGCACCAGCTCCCGTATCCAGCGCACCCCGTCGGGGTCGAGGCCGTTGACGGGTTCGTCGAGGACCAGCACCTTCGGATCGCCGAGCAGCGCGCCCGCGACGCCGAGCCGCTGGTACATGCCGAGGGAGAACGCCCCGGCCCGGCGGCGCGCCACCGTGGCCAGCCCGACCGTCTCCAGCACCTCGTCCACCCGGCGCACGGGGATGCCGCTGCTGCGGGCCTGGGCCACGAGATGACTGCGCGCCGAGCGGGCCGGGTGCAGCGCCTTGGCGTCCAGCAGGGTGCCCACCTCGCGGACCGGGTGGCGCAGCGCGGCGTACGGCCTGCCGTCGATGAGCGCCGTGCCCGCGGTCGGCCGGTCCAGGCCGAGGATCATCCGCATCGTGGTCGACTTCCCGGCGCCGTTGGGGCCGAGGAAGCCGGTCACCCGGCCCTCGGTGACGTCCAGTGTCAGATCGTCGACGGCTGCGGTGCCGCCGTAGCGTTTGGTGAGCCCTCTGAGGGTGATCACGTGCGTCCTTCCGGAGTTCCTGCGATGCTTCGACCGTAGGGAGCACCGGTCCCGGCCCGCGTCGGCCGCACGGAGGTGATCCTTGCCCTTACTTTCGTCAGGGGTCCCCGACGATCGTCGTGCCGGGGCTTCTGGGCCCGTCGCTAGACTGCGCCGATGGTCCGGGTACTGCTGGCTGACGACGAGGCGATGGTCCGTGCCGGGGTGCGCGCCATCCTGGACAGGGACGGCGCGATCGAGGTCGTCGCCGAGGCGGCCGACGGGCACGAGGCGGTCGACGCCGCGATCCGGCTGCGGCCGGAGGTGGCCCTGCTGGACATCCAGATGCCGGGGCTGGACGGGATCGACGCGACCGCCCGCATCCACCGCGACCTGCCCGGCACGGCCGTGGTCATGCTCACCACCTTCGGCGAGGACGGGTTCATCGCCCGTGCCCTGCGGGCGGGCGCCGACGGCTTCCTGCTCAAGGCGGACGATCCGCGGGAGCTGCTGGCCGGGGTCCACGCGGTGGCGGCGGGCGGGGCCTATCTGTCGCCGAGGGTTGCCGCCCGGGTGGTGGCGGGGCTGCGCGAGGGCCGTCCGGCCGGGCCGATTCCCGCGCGGCTGCCCGAGGGGCAGCTCACCGCACGCGAGCGCGAGGTGCTGTCGCTGCTCGGCGCCGGGCTGTCCAACGCCGAGATAGGGCGTCGTCTGGAGCTGGTCGAAGGCACGGTCAAAGCCCACGTCAGCACGGTCTTCGGCAAACTCGGCGTACGGAACAGGGTGGAGGCCGCCATAACGGCCTATGAGGCGGGACTGGTCGTCCGCGCCCGCTGAGAGCCTGTCTTTGAGTTCCGCGGATATCTTTCGCGCAAATGGGCCGGGCGGCGCCCCGGTGGGAATTCCGCCGGACCACCGCCCGGAACTCTGGTGTGCACGCGAAGAGGCGCGCTTTCTCAGAGGGTTGTGCAGAGGGCACGAAGGGGCACAGCGCGACCCCGCACCGAAAGGGCGGACAGGGTCACACCGAGGGCGTCACCGCTTGAAGGCGTCCTTGGCCTTCTCGCCGGCTTCGCGCACGTCACCCTTGGCGCGTTCCGCGCGGCCCTCCGCCGTCATGCGTTCGTTGCCGACCGCACGGCCGACGTTCTCCTTCACCGCGCCCTTGGCTCGCTCGGCCTTGCTGGAAGCCTTCTTGTCGGCGGTCATGGTCGCGCTCCTTTTCGGTCGAGCCGTTTCCTTGACAGTTCATCGCGTGCCCGTGCGCCGGACGGGTAAACCGGCGGATTTCCCGAGGGCCGAATCACCGTGCTCCCGTCCGGACCGTACGGCCGGGTCCGGGGCGCGCCAGTGGTCGGCGTAATGAATCCGGAGCGGCGGGAAAAGGGGTGTACTCGAACGGTGAACTGGTACCCGATACGGCTGACCACCCCGGTGAAGCAGCATGTCTTCGGCGGCCGGGCCATCGCCGAACGGCTCGGCCGCACCGGGCTGCCCGGCGGGCCGGTCGCGGAGACCTGGGAGGTCAGCGATGTCGAGGGGGAACACTCCCACGTCCTGAACGGGAGCCTGGCCGGACGCACCCTGCGGGAGCTGGCCCACAGCCACCCCGACGAACTGGTCGGGCGCGGCTGGCGCGGGCCCCGGTTCCCGCTGCTGACCAAGTTCATCGACGCGCACGGCCCCCTTCCGGTGCATCTGCACCCCGACGACACGGCGGCCCGCGAGCGGGCGGGCGAGCCGAACGGCAAGACGGAGGCCTGGCACATCCTGTACGCGCCGCCCGGCACCACGGCGTTGGCCGGCGTACGGCCCGGCGTGGACCACGACCGGCTGCGGCAGGCGCTGCTCGACCAGGACTTCGACGCCGTGCTGCGGCGTCTGCCCGTCCGCGCGGGCCAGACCCTGTACGTACCGGGCGGCACGCCGCACAGCTTCGGCCCCGACACCCTCGTCTACGAGATCGAGCAGACCTCCGACCTGCAACAGCACGCGATGCGCCACCGTATGGAGGACGGCGCCCCGATCGGCGACGAGCAGTGGCGGGCCAACGTCGAGGCGCTGCTGTGCGAGTGGAAGCCGGAGCACCGCCCGGACTTCCACCCCGGGCTGCGGCTGCCGGCGGAGGGCGGGGCGCAGCGCCGGATGCTGTGTGCCGGGCCGTACTTCGCGCTGGAGAACTGGCGGGTACGGGCCCCGGGGGCCGCCGTGCCGGCGTTCGAGACGTGTGTGGTGCTCAGCAACATCGGCGCCGCGACGGAGGTGACGTGCGGTGCGGTACGGGAAACCCTCGGCCCGGCCGAGACGCTCCTGCTGCCTGCCGCCTCGGCCTCCGGTGTCCGTATCCACGGCCCCGCCGACGTGCTGCTCGGCTACCTGCCCGACCTGGAACGGGACGTCCGCGCCCCGCTCCGCGCGGCGGGTCACTCCCCCGAGGTGATCACCGCGCTGGGCGAGGGGTTGGCATAGGTCAGTCGCGGGTGGTGACGCGAAGGCCGAGGTGACGAGGCAGGTGGGCCAGCTGGAACGGGGGATGGCTGATGTCACTGCCGGGGGTGATGGTGAGTTCCCAACGAGCGGCGATGGTCGCGACGGTCAGCACCATCTCGACCATGGCGAATGTGTCGCCGATGCACTGGCGAGGCCCGGCTCCGAAAGGGAGGAACGATCCGCGAGGCGGTGCGGGAGCGTGCTGCCGGTCCCAGCGGTCCGGGTCGAAGCGGTCGGGTTCGGGGAAGACGTCGGGGCGGAGCTGCACCGCCGGCGGACTGATGATCAGAGCGGCGCCGGCGGGGAGGTCGAGCCCGGCGAGTTCGGCCGGGCAGGTCACGGTACGCGTGGTCATCCACCCCGGGGGGTGCATGCGCATGGTCTCGTTCAGGAACCGGTGGGTGTAAGGGAGATGCGGCAGGTCGTCGTAATGGGCGGGCCGGCCGGCCAGGACGGCGTCGACCTCGGCGTGGAGGCGCTCGCGGATCTGCGGGTACTGGTCCAGGCAGACCATGGCCCAGGTGAGGACGGGGGCGGAGTTGGTTCCGCCCAGGAGCATGCTGAGCATCTCGGCATGGATCTCCTCGTTGGCCGTCCCGGTCTCCCCGTCGGCGTCCGCCTGGGCGCGGAGCAGCAGTTCCAGCAGGTCCGCGTCCTGTGCCGGGGCCCTGCGATAGTCAGCGATGATGTGCTGGCCCGCCTGGCGGAGTGCGCGTACGGCGTGCCGGTAGCGGCGGTTGCCGGGGGTCGGCAGACGCCGCAGGAAGGACGGCGTGAGGATCTGCCGGGACAGTTCGTCGAACAGCACGACGGACGAGCGGCTGATCACGTCGGCCGCGGCCTGGTCGGCACGGGCGGAGACGACGGTGCGGGCGGTGATGCGGTGGCTGAGCGCGTGGAAGACGGGGAAGGGGTCCACGGCCTGCCCCTCGTGCCACGCCCCGGTCAGCCCGGCGATCTCCTCCTGCATCGTCCGGGCGTAGTGTGCGAGCCGGTCGGGGCGGAAGGCGGGCTGGATCAGGCGGCGCTGGCTCCGGTGTTCGGCGTGCGGACAGGTGCCGACACCGCTGACGAACTGCCGGATGTGGTCATAGATGGGGCCGCCCTTGTCGTAGACACGGTCATTGGTCGACACGTGATGCAGCAGTTCAGGGTGGCACGGCACGTAGTACGGCGTGGTGCCGATCCTGATCTCGACGAGATCACCATAAGTGTGCAGGGAGCGCATGAACTCCATGGGCCGGTAGGCGAGCTGCCAGGCGTGTCCGATGAGAGGCAGCGCGCCGGGGGCGGTGGCGGTGGTGAAAGATGCTGTCGTCGCACTCACGTGGTCGGGCTCCTGTGGCTGTGGAGGCGGTTCATACGGCTCTCTGCGCTGCCAGCGCGGGTTCCGCACCGAGGGCCGAGGTCAGACGCTGCCACCAGGCATCGAGTGGCGCGGACGGGCGGGGGCCGGGGCCCGCGGGCGGTTCGGCGACGACCGCCATCGGGGGCAGGTCGCCGTAACGAGGGTTGTTGGCGTGCCACTGGATGGTGTTCGCGATGGTGTTGTCGAGATCCCGCAGGAACCGTTCGAGCGCCGGGCCCGCACCGGCCGCCGCCTGGTCGCGCAGGCGCAGAACGATGCCCATGGTGTGGTTCCAGACGGCGATGGCCTCCGCGGTCGCCTCGGAAACGTCCAGGCCGTGGTGGTCCATCAGCGCGGCGACGAGATTGTTGGCGCCGCCGCCGTCCTCGATGTCCTTGCCCAGCGAGCAGATGTCGTTGGCCCAGCCCAGGAGGAGTCCGGCGGACTCACGCAGTGCGCTCATGGCGGGGTGGTCGTGCTCGTGCGCCGGGATCTCCATGTCGTTGTAGATCTCCAGGGCGGCACAGACGATCGGGGCCCCGCACAGCCAGCTGCGCAGGCTCAGGTGGTCGGCGAGCGGCACCGTACGGCCCGTGATCCGGTACGCCGCCTCCAGCGGAATTCCCTGGTGGTACGCACGGTAGGCGGCGGCGAACCGGCTGTACTGCGTATCGGTGGCGAAGGACCGGCAGTCCCGGACCATCTCCGCGAAGTGTCCGCCGAACGGCAGGTCGGCCCGTACCGGGTCCGCGCCGGTGTCCACCACGCGCTGAAGCGTGCAGCCCACCGCGACGGCCTCTTCGACGGTGGTGAGCGACTCGATCCAGTCGTCGACGGTGAAGCCGATCAGGAACCAGCGCCCGCCCCACTCCAGCCGCTCGGGTACCCCGTCGGGGCTGGCGCAGGCCACGAACGCCCCGGAGTGGGTGGTCCGGATGCGGGCGCGGGCGGTGGGGTCGACGGGGACCGGGCAGGTGTCGATCCACTGGTTGGGCCGGTTGTCGAACTCCAGCACGTCCGGGCGCACGGCGATGGGGAGGGGGCAGTGGAAGGCGGGCAGGTCGATCACGGTTGCTCCAGTGCTTGCGGGGACCGTCAGCGATCGCGGTTTGTGATCAGATGGGCCAGTGAGGCCAGCTCGGCGGCGGGCACCGGATCCGGGCGGGCCGCGGCCAGATGTTCCAGGGCGGAGTGGATGTGGCGCTCCGCCTCCCGGACGGTCCAGGTGCACCCGTTCGCCTCCTCGACGAGCTCGGCGGCCTGCTGGACCTCGTCGGCGGTCAACGGCTCGGACCCGTTGCAGTAGAGGTGGGCAAGCGTTTCTCCTGCCGCGGTTCCGGAGGCCAGCGCGGCGGCGACGGGCAGGGACTTCTTGCGCCAGGTCAGGTCGGAGCCGACCGGCTTGCCGGTGCGCCGCGGGTCGCCCCAGATGCCCAGCAGGTCGTCGGCCATCTGGTAGGCCAGCCCCAGGTGGGTGCCGAACGCCCGCAGATGGGCCGTACGCTCGGCTCCGGCGCCGCCGGCCAGAGCCCCCAGCTCGCATGCGGCCGCGGTGAGGGAAGCCGTCTTGGCCGCGGCGACCGCCGAGCACTCGGCGACCGACACGTCGGACTTCCGTTCGAGCAGGGTGTCGGCCCACTCCCCTTCGAGCAGCTGCTGTACCCAGTTGATCAGGCAGCGCATGCCCGCGGTGTCCAGCGGGGGCGGGGACCCGTTGAGGACCTGGACCGCCAGGAAGAACAGCGCGTCGCCGGCCAGGATCCCTGCGGGGCGCCCCTGTGTCGCCCACAGGGCGGGCCGTCCTCGCCGCAGCTGGTCGCGGTCGATGATGTCGTCGTGCAGCAGGGACCCGTTGTGGACCAACTCCACCGCCACCGCGGCGGGCACCGCGGCGGAGCGGGCGCCCCCGACGGCGTCGCAGGCCAGCAGCACCAAGGCCGGCCGCACCGCTTTCCCCCCGCCTTCCCGGCCGACGAGCTCGTCGGTACTGGGCCAGACGAAGTGCAGTTCTGCCAGCTGGCGAACCCGCTCGGGCAGCAGCCCGATCGCCGCCCGCATCGCCGGCCCCGTCTCCTTTCCCGCCTCCAGCAGCACTTGATGGGCATCACGGGCCGACTGCTCGACGGTTACTGGCGTCATTTCGCCTACCCCTTCATTTCATGTGGCGCCGCCGCCCTTTCGCGATATCGCGGGGGCCACGGCTCAAACTCGCGCGCGGGCGGGAACCCTGGCAGGTGGCCGGGCACCGGCTGCGCACCGGTGACCTGTTACCTGGTACTCCAGAGTTGATCTCGCGCGACCACCCCACCGCAGATCGGGGCCACGGGCACCACAAGACAGGCCATTCGTGTCCGCTGCCTGCGGGCATTCGAGAGAGCGCGGTCGCGGCGATCGGCTCGGAACATGTCCCGGTCGCTCAGGCCTCTTCCCCCACCGGAAGAGTGGGAACGGCAGCCATCTTCGTCCTCCTGACAGAGAACCGACGCATACACGGGCGTTCAACGAGGGTGTGAAGCAGCACCGCGGCAGGAAACGCCACGGCGAGTGACACGGAGGCGGTCCAGACCGGCCCCCAGGTGCCGCCGGAGTAGTGCAGGACACACAGGATCACCGGGAGGTGGATCAGGTAGAACCCGTACGACAGATCGCCGAGATACACCATCGTCGGGGTCCCCAGCAGCGACCTCCCGCTGCGTGCGTCCATGGCCGCCGTGGCCAGGATCAGCAGGGCGACCGGGATCACCGTCGCGGCGGTGAGCATGAAGAGTACGGGGAGCAGCATCGGCCCGATGAGCAGCACCGCGCCCAGCAGGCAGACCGCGGACACGACCCGGAAACCGGGGGCCCATCCGGCAACGTGCATTCTGGCGAGAATCATGCCCAGCAGAAATTCCGGCAGCCGGCTCAACGGGAACATGTATACGAGGGCGAACTGGAGCTCGGACATGCCGACCGCCGCGAATCGGCTTCCCGGAGAGCCGCCGCCCAGGTTCAGCGAGAGCAACAGCGGCACCAGCCACGCGAGAACCACCGTGACGGCAGCCGCGGTGATGAGCCACTTGCCGGGAATCCGCGCGATCAGCGGAAAGAGTGCGGGGAACAGCAAATAGAATAAGAGGTCGCAGGTGAGCGACCAGGCAACCGCGTTACCGGCGGCAGGGAACTCACGCAAAGGGACGAGGGTGTTCACCAGCAAGGCGTTGGCCAGGTCGCCGAATGCCGACGCACTGGACCCCGGATTCATGTCGGCCCGAGGAACACCGAGGCCCCAGAAGAGCAGCATGACGATCGCCCAGACGGCCAGGTGGCTCGGGTAGACCCGGGCCAGGCGACGGCGCCAGAACATCCGGGCCGTGTCCGAACTCCGCCACGCGTACGTCAGCACGAATCCGCTGAGAATGAAGAACAACGAGACGCTGGAGGTACCCATCAAAAAGAGCGGCTTGCTCGGCAGCCCCCCTCGGACGACAGCGTCATACACCACAATATGGCAGATGAACACGGTGAAAGATGCGAACCATCTCAATCCAGCGAGAGAGGGTAGCCGCGGGTAGGCGGCCGACGGCAGCGACATTCTGCTCCTAGGGGACACCGATATCCGTATGGTGCGGGCGGAAGGCCGGAGACCTGCATTTAGTGTTCAGATCGCATGCCGAACGCACCGCGCGACTCGCGCGACGGCTCACCGGATCGGGTGCCGATGGATTACGCCGGATGCCGAGGACCCGCACGTGAGCGGCCCGCGGCCGCTCCCCCCACCGCTCCCGCGACGAGCGGGCGGCCGCAATCGACAGCGGTGCCTGACGTGCCGCACCGCTCGGCAGCCGTGATCGCCCCTACTGTGACCCATGGTCCTTGCCGCCCCGGCGGCTGCGCTGCCGTGCACACCGCCATGAACAGAAGGAACCAGCGCTCATGTCCGCACCGAGCATCGAATCACTTGCATCGGCACGAGACTTCGCCAACGATCCGTATGCGGCCTACGGGCTCCTGCGGGAACAGGGTCCGGTACACCGGGTCACCATCGCCGATTACGGCGAGGTCTGGGCGATCGTGGGTTACGAGGAGGCCCGCGCCGCCTTGGCCGATCCGCGTCTGAGCAACGACCCGTCCCACTGTTCACCCGGGGACAGCGGGGTGGGCGTCTTTCTCCGGGCCATGCATCAGATGGACCCGCCCGAACACACCCGCCTCCGCAAGCTGGTCGCCACGGATTTCACCGCCCGCCGTGTCAAAGCGATGCGCCCGCGCATCCAGGAGGTCACCGACGACCTTCTGGACAAGGCCCTGCCGCTCGGCCGGTCCGACCTCATCGCCAGTCTCGCCCTGCCCTTGACGACGACGGTCATCTGCGAGCTTCTCGGTATTCCGGACGCCGACCGTGAGACCTTCCACGGCTGGGCCACGGAGTGCGCCTGTCCGACCGACCCGGAATCGCGGCTGGCCGCGGCCCGGTCCACAGCGGAGTTCCTCACCGGGCTCGTCGACGCCAAGCGCCGGGAAAGCTCGGGCGACGACCTGCTCAGCGCGCTGGCCCGTACGATGGCCGACGAGGGTGACCGGCTCTCGGCGGAGGAACTGCTCAGCATGGCCTTCCTCCTGTTCTTCGCCGGGCACGAGACCACCCTCCATCTCATCGCCAACGGTGTCCTGGCCCTGCTGCGCCACCCCGGCCAGCTCGACGCGCTGCGCGCCGACTGGTCCCTGCTCGACGGCGCGATCGAGGAAATCATGCGGTACGACGGTTCAGTGATGCACTCGCCCCTTCGTTACACGGCGGAGCCCATGGACGTGGCCGGCACCACCATCCCCGCCGGACACCAGGTGGTCGTCGTCCTCGCCGCGACGTCCCGCGACCCCCGGCGCTTCCCGGCCCCGGACCGGTTCGACATCCGGCGCGACGCCCGGGGTCACCTCGGGCTCAGCCACGGCGTGCACCACTGTCTCGGAGGCCCCCTCGCCCGCCTGGAGACTGCGATCGCCCTCAAGACCGTCTTCGAACGCTGTCCCCGCATCGCCCTGGACACCGACCCGGCCGACCTCGTCTGGCATTCGCGGCCGTCGTGGCTGCGTGGACTCCGTCGCCTGCCCGTGCGCTACGCCTGAACGGTGCTCACACCCGGGCGCCCCGGGCGCCCGGAACGTCCGCCCGGTCACACACAGTTGCGCACCACACCCCAGGCAAGCAGCACGCCCACGGCCGCCACGCCCGCCCACGCCGAGGTCAGCACCGGCGGCCGGCCCCGGACCGCGCGCAGCCAGGAGAACAGGGCCAGGGGCAGGGCGGCCACGAAGAGCGCGTTGTGCGCCAGGGCCGCGGTCACCTCGCCCCGGGTGAGGTCGCGCAGCGCCCGCAGGGTGCCGCAGCCGGGGCAGAGGAGGCCGGTCAGGGAACGGAAGGGGCAACTGGGGTAGTGGCCCGGGGCTTCGGGGTCGCGGAAGGCCACGAGCACGGTCAGGGCGGCGAACAGGAGGGCGCCGGACCAGGCTTCGAGCGTCCGGCGCCGCATGAGGTGCGGTGCGGGCACGGTCAGTAGCCGCCGCCCGCGGCACTGGAGAGCAGGACGATGAGCCCGGCGAAGATGCCGACCCCGAGGCTGATGAACGTCCACAGCTTCGCCTTCTTCGACGCCGCCTCCGCTCCGGCCCAGTCACCGGCACCGGACTTGGCATTGACCTGGGTCGCGAAGATGATCGCCGCGATGCCGGTGGGCAGGAAGCAGAAGAGCGTCACCAGGATCGCCGGGATCAGATAGCTCTGGGGCGGTTTGGCGTACTGCTGGTAGCCGGGCCCGTACTGGGGCTGGTACGGAGTCTGGTACTGCGGCGGCTGCTGGGGTGGCGGGGGCCCGGTGGGCGGTGGCTGGGACTGGCCGGTCCAGGGGGTGTTGCCGCCCCAGTCCTCGCCGGGCGGGCCTTGCGGATAGGCCATGACGGCCTCCTTGTCCAGTCGGTACGTCGGCCCGTGGGGGCTGCCGGTGATGTCGGTCGTACGGTGGGCCGGGTCAGCCGGCGGGACCGGCGGCCTCGGCCCGTTCCTCGAAGCGGATCCAGCACTGCCGGTCGTCCTGCCAGGCCCACCGGCCCGGCGTGCTGCCGGGGTCGAGCGTCAGGGCCTGTTGGTAGGCGGCGTCCGGCAGGCCGTGGGTGAAGACGAACTGGGCACGGGTGCCCACGCATTCGAAGACCACCCCGCCGGGGGCGTCCGCGGCGGGCTTGCGTCCGATCAGGCCGCTGACGAAGGTGCGCAGTCCGGAGTACGCGTCCGCGCCGATCCGTTCGAACACGGCCCGCAGGAAGGGCTGGAGCGTGTGCCCGGCCAGCAGCACGAGTGCGTACGTCTCCGGGCCGCGGCGCATCGGCGCGCGCCGGTAGGTGGCCTGGATGCCGGACTCGCGCAGCAGGGTGTCGGTGGCGTGCACCGCGTCGAGCGGGTACGCGGCGGGCCAGAAGATCTCGATCTCGGTCATGGGGCCTCTTCGGTGTCCGGCCCCGTGGGGGCGGTGGTGCGGGGGTGGAGCTGCACGAGGCCGTCGTCGGACGCGGTCAGTACCGCGCCGTCCCGGCCGGTGAAGGCGACACCGACCGGGCGCCCGGCCTGCTCGACGCGGTCCCGCGGGACGCCGTCGCGGTCCCAGCGGACCAGGATGCCGTCGTCGCTCGCCGCGGCGAGCGCCGTACCGTCCGCAGCGAACGCCAACTGCCGTACGGGGCCGCCTTGGTGGACGCGGTGCAGCAGCCGCCCGCTCCAGGACCAGGCACGGATCCGGCCGTCGGGGCTGCCGGTGGCGAGCCGGTCGGCGCATACGGCGAAGGCGCAGACCGGCTGCGGGTGCGGCCACTGCGCGGTGGTCCGCCCGTGGACGTCGAGCCGGCGTACGGCGCCGTCGGCGGTGCCCGCCAGCAGCTGCCGGTCGCCGGGCGCGAAGGCCAGGCAGGGCACCAGCGGCGCCGGGGCGACGACCAGGCTGCGTACGGTGCGGCCGTCGGCGTCGTGCACCCGGATCCGGTCGCCGACCGCCGTGGCCAGCCAGCGGCCGTCGCCGCTGAAGGCCAGCGCGGTGGTCTGCCCGGCGTGCCCCGGCAGGATCCGTACGGGCACCTCCGTCTCGATGTCCCAGACGACGGTGGTGCCGCTCTCGTGGAGCGTGGCGATGTTGCGCGGCCAGGGGCTCCACGCGAGGCGCAGGACCGGGCCGTGCTGGCGGAGGGCGCACTCCGCCAGCATTTCTGCCCGGTCCAGCCGGAAGACCCGCAGCGAGCCGTCCGCGCAGGCGGCGGCGAACAGCTCGCGGGGGCCGAGGGCGGTTTGGGTGCACGGGCCGAGGCCGGGGAGCAGTCCGGGCGTACGGGGGCGGTCGGTGGGAGGCGGGGTGAAGACCGGGGGTGTCCGGCCGGACGGGGCGGCGGACGCGGTGGACGCGGGTGGTGTGGTGGGCGGCGGGTAGGGGTGGGCGCCCCGGGTGGTGGGCGCGGGGCCGGGTGGCTGGGTGGGTGATTCGGCGCGTATGTAGCGCGCGAACTTCTCCCGTACGCCGGCCATCCAGGGCTGCTCCCGGGGCGGCTGGTTCGGCGGGTACGCAGGCGGGGGCTGCACGGCCGGTCCGGCAGGGGCGCCATGGCCCGACGCCGGTCCCGGACCGGGCGCCCGCTGGGGCACGGTCCGCTCGGACGCCACGTCACCCACGTACTCCTGTTGCGCCGGTGCCTCCTGTGCCTCGGCGGACGGCGGTACGGCCGACTGCCCCGCGCCGGCCGGGGGCGCCTGACCGCCCGGGCCGGGCGCCCCTTCCTCCCCCGCCGGCTCCTTGCCCGTACCCGCCCGCGCCGGCCCGTCCGCCTCCGGTACGACGAACAGCTGCGTCTCGTCGGAGCGCAGGAACAGCACCGGCGTGGCCCACTCCAGGCTGCCGGGCAGCGTCATCTTCACGCTCTCGCGCGCCAGCGTCATCGCCCGGTCGACCGGCAGCCCGCGGGCCATGCCGGTGTAGAAGGACGAAGCGAAAGCGAGCGCGGCCGGGTCGGTGATCTCGTACTGCATCGCCACCACCGCGGGCACGCCCTCCCGCATGATCTTCGCGGCGGTGCTGCTGAAGACGCCCTCGGCGCCGCTGGTCGCCGACTCGCAGGCGTTCAGCACGACCAGCCGCAGCTGCGGGCTGTCATGCATCAGGCGGCCCAGGTCCGTGCCGGAGACATGCATCGCGGTGCCGTCCTCGGCGGACAGTTCCAGGTAGCCGGACTCGGTCTCGGGGTCGAACCCGCCGTGGCCGACGAAGTGCAGGACGTGCGGGGCGCGGGTGCGGACCGCCTCGGCCAGCTCGCTCCAGCCGTCGCCGTGCAGCCAGTCGACGGCGACGTCGGTGCTCAGCCGCTGCAACGCCTGGGTGATCTCGTCGCGTTCGCGGTCGGCCTGGAGTGCGGGCAGGTCGGTGGGCCGGGAGATCACGCCCAGCACGCGCAGCGGCGGCGTGATGCGGACCGGCGCCGGGGCGTCCATGAGCTGCGGGGAGCGGACGACGGGCACCCGCAGGCCGAGGTAACTGTCCCGCGCGTACGGGTCGATGGCGAACTCCCAGGGGATGCCCGAGACCTGCGGGCCGTCCAGGCCCAGTACGACGCGCAGCGGTTCGCCCTGCCGCCGGGCGTGTTCGCGGCAGCGGTCGAAGAGCAGCCGGATGTCCCCGGTCAGCACGGTGTCGGAGAGCCGCTCGCCGAAGTCCCGGACGCTCTTCTCCACCAGGGAGGCGCGGCGGGTGATGACCGGGCTGGCCGACCGGATCAGGGCCATCCTGATCTCGGCGAGCATCAGCGGCAGCGCGTCGGGCGCGTACGGCGGACGCACCTTGGTGCTGGCCCGGCCGAGCGGTGACGTACACATGATCACCCACTCGTCCCGGACCTCGAACACATCCAGGCGGAACGGCAGTCCCCCCATGCTGCCCACCTCCCACGCGCCCTCACGCGTCTCTGGTCAGCGCCTCCAGGACGCGCCGGGTCTTGCTCTCCTGTTCGAGGTCCGGCTCCAGGCCCAGCTGCCGGAGCAGGGCCAGCAGCGACGCCCGTACCACCTCGGCGCCCTCCGGCTCCACCCGTTCGGAGACCTCCAGCCAGTCCAGCGGCGGCCCGGTGCGCGGAGTCAGCGACCAGCGCTCCACGGTCAGCTCGTGGTGCCGGCGGCGGACGTCGCGCCAGCGCTGGGCGCGCACCGGCCCGTACACGGTCAGCTGTCCGAAGTCGACGGCGAGGTCGGCGCAGTCGTCCAGGAAGCGCTCCTGCGCGCGGGAGAATGCGGTGTGCAGCGGCCGCTCCCCGGCGGTCACCGCGTCGATGTCGCGGCGGTCACGTGTACGGGTCAGCGACGCCGAGAGCACCTGACGCTCCCCCGCCCAGTCGCTCTCCAGGCGCAGTTCGTCGTCCTCGTGCCGGCGGAAGTCCAGCCAGTGGCCGGGGATACGGGCCCGGCGGCAGGGCCGGAGTTTGGCGGTGGTGTCGCCCGTCCTGCCCTGGCGTGACCGCAGGCGCAGGATCACCCCGGCCTCCAGCAGCGGGAGTTCGTTCGGGTGACGGTGGCGGGGGCCTTCGCAGAAGAAGACCTGGCACCAGACGCCCCCGTCGTCCGGTGCCAGAGCCTTGGCGGCCACCTCCGCCCGCGCGCCGGAGAACGTGACCTTGAGCTCGACCGAATCCAGCCGAGGACCGGGCCCTGCGGAGCCTGTCATGACGTGCCCCCCGTGTTCTCCTTGTCCGCGCGTACTGCCACTCAACGCCCTCCGTCGCGGCGCCGCTTCGGGGAGGTCCCCATATGTGCCCGCAGAATGTGCGAGGCCCTTCAGGGGCGCCCTGCTGGGGAGCATGATGGTCCCGGCGCCGGAGTACGGGCGTACAGGGCACATGCGAGCGCCCGGGGGGCGACATGGACGGCAGGCAACGGACTTCCGGCTGGTCCCGGCTCCCCCGCCCGGCGGGCCCCGGCCTCGTCGGCCGCGGGCGCGAACGCCGCCTGATCGACGACCTGCTGGCCGCGGGCGCGGACGGGGGCGCGGCCCTGCTGCTGTGGGGCGAGCCCGGGGTGGGCAAGACGGCGCTGCTGGAGTACGCCGCCGAGCAGGCCGGGGACGCCGCGCTGTGGGCGCGGGGCATCGAATCGGAGACCGTCCTGCCCTTCGCGGCCCTCGCCGACCTGTTGCTCCCGTTTGGTTCAGAATTCAGGGAACTCCCCGGGGTGCAGCGCGCGGCGCTGGAATCATGTCTGGCCCTGTCGGGCGAGCCGCTGGCCAACCCGTACGCGGCCTGCATGGGCGCGTTGAACGTGCTGGCCGCGCTCGGCGAGAAGAAGCCGGTGGCCGTGCTCGTCGACGATCTCCAGTGGGTCGATCCGTCCTCCCAGCGGGTGCTGCTGTTCGTCGCGCGGCGGGTGGCGGGCGAGCGGGTGGCGCTCGCGTTCACCTCGCGCGAGGAGCACGGTGAGCCGGGGTCGCCGCACGGTCTGCCGTCCGTCGAGGTCACCGGGCTGTCGCGGAGCGAGTGCGGGCAGCTGCTGCGGCAGGCGGGCATCGTGGCGGCGCCGGCGGTGGTGGCGGATTTGGTCAAGGTCAGCGGCGGCAATCCGCTGGCCCTGCTGGAGGCCGCCCACTCCCTCACCCCGGAGCAGGCGCGCGGCGAGGAGCCGATGCACAATCCGCCGTCCCTGGGGCGCCACCTGGAACGCGCCTGGTCGGCCCGGATCAGCGCGCTTCCCGAGGACACCCGGCAGGCGCTCACCGTGCTCGCCGCACACCGGTCGACGGCGCTGTCCGGGCTGTGCGAGGCGCTGGAGGTGCTCGGGCTGTCACTGAAGGCCCTCTGCCCGGCCGAGGAGGACGGCCTCGTGACCTCGAACGGTGACGGGCTGGACTTCCGCCACCCCGTGCTGCGTCCGCTGGTGCTCGGGCGGGCGCCGCTGGCCCACCGGCTCGCCGCGTTCGGCGCTCTCGCCGAGGTCACGCGTGGGCCGCTGCACGCGTGGTACCGGGCGGCCGCCGCCACCGGGCCCGACGAACGGGCCGCCGCCGCTCTGACCGAAGCGGCGGAAGAGGCCCGTCGGCGCAGCGCGTTCGAGGAGTCCGCGCTGGCCTGGCGGCGCGCCGCGGAACTGACCGGAGACCGGGCGGCGCGCGCGGACCTGCTGCACCGCGCCGCGTCGGACGCCTTCCTGGGCGGCTCGGCATCCAGCTCCCAGTGGTGCCAGGAAGCACTGCGCACGACAACGGAACCCGCCGTACGCGCCGACATCGAGCTGCTGCTGGGGCGTATCCACACCTGGAACGGCGAGCCCGCCCGCGCCTACGAACTCCTCATCGAGGCCGCGAGCAACATCCGCCGCACCGATCCCGTACGGGCATGTGTCCTGCTCGCCGAGGCGGTTGTACCCGCCAGCATGGACGGCCGGGTGGCCTCCGCCGTACGGATCGCCGAGGACTCCTTCCAACTGGCCTCGGAGTCGGGGCCGGACCGCTGGCTGAGCATGGCCCTGCTCGGGTCGGCGCTCACGCTCTCCGGACAGATCGGCCGGGGCGTGGCGATGCTGGGCGCCGCCGACGGGCACTGCACCGGCGATCCCGTACGCAACCAGCAGCTGTACGCACTGGCCGGGCAGGCCTGGAACTGGGTCGAGGACCGCGACCGCAGCCGCCGGCTGCTCAACTCCGCCGTGGAGTCGGCCCGCCGGCACAGCGCGCCCGGCGTACTGCCGTTCACCCTGGCCGTACGCAGCGATCTGGAAGCCCGCGTCGGCCACTGGAACGCCGGATACGGCGACGCAACCGAGGCGCTGCGCTGGTCCGAGGAGCTGGGTCAGATCTCCTGCGTCGGCTACAGCCTGGCCTGTCTGGCCCGGCTGGACGCCCTGCGCGGCGACCGGGTGCGGTGCGAGGAACAGGTGAGCCGGGCCCGGCGGGAGGTCGGCGGGTACGGCATCGGCTGCCTGGAGATGCACCTGACCGCCGCGCTGGGCCTGGCGGCGCTCGCGCACGGGGACCACTGCGCCGCCGCCGACCAACTGGAGCAGAGTTTCGCGCTGCTCACCGCGCAAGGAGTGGGCAATCCGCTGGTCGCACCCTGCGCCGCCGATCTCGCCGAGGCGCAGCTGCGGACGGGCAACACCGCGCGCGCCACGGAGGTCGCGGAGTGGCTGGAGGAGCGGGCGCGAACCACCAGGCTGGCGGCCGCCGAGGCTGCCGCGGCCCGCTGCCGGGGCCTGCTGGCCGCGTCGCACGAGACGGCGCGGGCTGCGTTCGCCGCTGCGCTCGCGGCGCACGAGCGCGTCCGGGAGCCGTTCGAGCAGGCCCGTACGCTGCTGTGCGAGGCGGAACTGCTGCGCCGCTACCGCCATCCCGCCGCCGCCCGCGCCCCGCTCACCTCGGCGCTGGCGCGCTTCGAGAGCCTGGGCGCCGTGCCATGGGCCCGGCGCGCCGCCGGGGAACTGGCCGCCACCGGCGCCCCACTGACCGCACCGGCCGCGCCGGACGGCGTATGGGAGCAGCTGACGCCGCAGGAGTTCCAGGTGGCCCGCGCGGTGGCCCGCGGCCTGAACAACACCGAGGCGGCGGTCTCCCTCTTCGTCTCCCGCAAGACGGTCGAGGCCCATCTCACCCGTGTCTACCGCAAACTGGGCATCCGCTCCCGTACCGAGCTGACGCGGCTGATGGCGTCCGGCGAGCTGGTCGACTGACACGGTCGCCGGGCTCCCGCCCCCAGCCGCGCGGCGCCTTGCCGGACCGGGCGAGTGGGGACCGAAGCTCAGCTTCGCTTTTATCCTTGCCGGTAAAGGGTCGCTGGTCATGCGGTGGTTTTGACTGCTGGATGGCGGGGTGCGGGGCCTCGGTAGGTGCCTTGAGGGCGTCCGGGTGAGCGCCCGCAGGGTTTCGGCGGGCCGGCGGGGGAGCCCGCTGCCGCCTGAAGCGAGCGAAATTGCCGCCGGACCCGGTTGGGTGTCAGCCGCTGTGGCGGCAGGGGTTTCTCCCAGGGCAGCCGGTGATCGGCCGCCAGGGGCCGCGCGAGGCGGAGTTGGGTGTAGGCAGCAAGGACCAGCCAGGTCCAGCGGTCCGCCTGGGCGGGGGTGCGGGGGCGAGGCAGGGTCCAGTTCAGCGTCTGCCGCGCGAAGCGGAAGGTGTGCTCGATGTCGAAGCGCCGCGTGTAGGCCCGCCAGAGCAGGTCGGGACCGGGGGTGTGGCCGGGTGGCCCGGTCCACCACAGCCACAGGGTCTTCGGGGCTCGGCTGCGGCCGGGCAGCCGGTCCACGCAAAGCCGGACCAGGGTGCCCGCGATGACCGGGCGGGGACCGCGGCTGCCATGTCCGTCGTGCTGCTGGGTCTTGGCGTGCAGGCGGTGCCACAGCTGCACGGTCACCGCGCCGTACTGCTCGTCCGCGCACGTGTGCACGGCATCCGGCGCCGGCCAGGCAGTGGGATCCGCGCAGGCGAACTTCGCACCGTGGCGGCGGGGACGTCCCACGCCGGGCCTGTGGCGAGGCGGCGGGTCGCCGTAGAAGGACCGGTTGCAGCGGACCCGGACGAGGATCTGGGCCGGGACTCCGGCAAGGCCGAGGGCCAGGTGCACGGAGTCGTAGCCGCCGTCGAAGACGAACAGTGCCGTGCGCGAGCCGGGGTCGGGACGCAGCTGCAGCAGTCCGCGGATCTGGCCGGCGGCCACGGCACTGGGGTTCTCTTCCGGGACCAGCCGCCGGGCGTCCACCGGCGCGGTCCACGAGTTGGTGGCCAGTTCCAGGCCGGCCAGCCAGGAGTAGGCCCAGCCGGCCACGATCGGCTGCCCCGCCGAGTGCCTGCCAGGGGTGGTAGTAGTAGCCGCGGCCGGGCGAGCACTCGGCATCGCTGCGGGCCCACACGCTCACATCCACCGCGAACACCGGATGGGCGGCGCCGGGCAGCGAGCCCGCGAGCAGGCCGCGTGCTGCTTCGGCGTCCACGCGGCCCTGGGCCGCGTAGGTGCTGCCATGGCCCCGCCGGTGCAGCCCGTCCAGCGACAGATACGGCAGCGAGATGACCGGGCCGGTCGCCAGCAGAGCGTCGGTCAGCTCGAACAACGCGTCCGCCCGCCGGGCCAGACAGGCATGCCACCCCTGCCGGAAACACCTTAAGCTGATGCGGCTCTGGCGGGCCGAGCCGGCCCCGAGCACACTGACAGCGACGGCCATCGCGCCCTCCCGGTCTTCACCTACCTGGAGAGTCCCGCGATGGCCGTTCCATGTCTCCGCCCATGCGCCGCCAACCGCAGACGATCACGGAGCGGGGATAAAAGCGAAGCTCAGTCCCCCGTCGGCGCCGGGTCCTTCGCCGGCCCGGCCACGTGCTCGGGTTCGAGTACGAAGACGGGGATCTCGCGGGTGGTCTTCTCCTTGTATTCGGCGTACGGCGGAAACGCGGCCACCGCGCGCTGCCACCACTGGGCCTTCTCGTCCCCGGTGACCTCACGGGCCGTCATGCCCTGGCGTACGGGGCCGTCTTGGACATCCACCCGCGGGTCGGCCTTGAGGTTGAAGTACCAGACCGGGTGGCGCGGGAAGCCGCCCTTCGAGGCCACCGCCGCGTACCGCCCCTCGTGCTCCACGCGCATCAGCGGAATCTTGCGGATCCTGCCGCTCTTCGCGCCGCGCATCGTGACGATGACGACCGGCAGGCCCGTGTCCCAGAGCGTGGTGCCCTGTGTGCCACCCGAACTCTCATACAGCTCGACCTGATCGCGCACCCACTGCGCCGGACTCGGCTCGTACTCGCCCTCAAGAGGCACCGCATTCACCCCATTGTCGCGTAGGAACCATCCCGGGACAGTCCAGCACAAGCCCCTCGCGAAGGGGAGACCGCCGTTCGGCCGGGCGGAATGTCGCGGGCGGGGAATCGCCCGCGACAGGCCGGGGCTCGGCATGGCGGGGTCAGAACTGATTCTCGCCGCCGTTGACGTGCAGGGTGGTGCCGAGCATGAAGCTGCTGTCGGCGGAGGCGAGGAAGGCCACGGCGGCGGCGACCTCCTGCGGGCGCCCTATCCGGCCGATCGGCACTCCCGCCGCGAGTTCCGCCTTGACGGCGGCCGCGTTCACCTGGCCGATGACGAGGTCGGCCCCGGGGGTGTCGATCGCGCCCGGCGCGACCGTGTTGACCCGGATACCCCTGCCCTTCAGCTCGTTGGCCCAGGTCCGCGCGAGGGGGCGGACCGCGGCCTTCGACGCCGCGTACAGGCCGAAGGTCTCCCGGCCGTCGTCGGCGCGGATGGAGTCGTTCAAGATCACCGAGGCGCCGTCGTTGAGCAGCGGCAGCGCCTTCCGCACGGTCAGCAGTGTGCCCCGGACGTTGACACCGAAGATCTGGTCGAACTTTTCCTGGGTGGCCTGCGCCAGCGGTGCGAGTGTGGCGATGCCCGCGTTGGCGAAGAGCACGTCCAGGCCCCGGCCCCGGTCATGGATCGCGTCGTACAGCCGGTCCAGATCGGCCGGCTCCGCCATGTCGCCCGGCACCGCGGTGACCGCGGAACCGATCGACTCGACGGCACTGTCGAGCGCGTCCTTGCGCCGGCCGGTGATGAATACATGGGCACCCTCGGACGCCAGCCGCGTGGCGGTGGCCAGGCCGATTTCGTTCCTCACCGGCTCGGTCAACACGACCACCCGCCCCGACTGCCCCGCCGGATGCCTGGGCGTGCAGGGCTCACTGGCCATCGGCGACTCCGGACGGGTGGCCCAGAACGCCCTGACCACCTGGCGCGAGGACGGCCGCACCCGCCTCCGCCACCGGTTCCAGCAGGCCGTCGATGAGGGCGACCTGCCCCCGGACGCGAACCCGGAGATGCTCTCCCGCTACCTCATGACCGTGGCGAACGGCATCGCCGTCCAGGCCGCCGGCGGCGCCGACCGCTCCGAACTCCAGCAGGTGGCCGACGCGGCATTGCGAAACTGGCCACCCGTCTGACAGCAGGCGCCCGGAGAGGCGTGTCGCGGCCTTGGGGGCGAGGAACCGCACCCACGTTGACATCGTCGGCCGTCGAGGCTCTGGCGTGCTCGCCGAGGCGTTCTGATCATCAGGAGGCTTCGAGGAGGGTTTCAGCGGCAGCGGTGCGGGCGTAAAGAACGGAACGGCCGGCGCGATGGGCGCTGACCAGACCAGCGTTGCGCAGCGCTGTGAGGCATTGGGACACCCCGGCCGCGGAGAGCCCGGTGCGGCGGGCCAGTTCGGTGGTCGAGGCCGGGGCCTCCAGTGAGGTAAGCAGCAGAGTTCGCGAGCGGCCGAGGACGGGAGCAAGCGCGCAGGCTCCGATGGCAGGCCGCGTCTCCCATAGCGTGCCGACACCACGGGCCGGATAAGCGAGTTGCGGCGGGTCCGGCGGTCTTACCCTGGTGCGCAGACCGGGTCCCGTGAACGCGGACGGAATCAGCAGCAGCCCCGCGCCCGCGGACTGGCGGGGCATGCTTCGTTTGCGGCGGACCAGTCTGAGCGCGTTGTCGTCCCAACTCACCGAGGCGTGCAGGCCGTCGAAGAGACGGACCGCGCCGTGCTCGGCGACTGTGCGGGCCCGGTGGAAGATGTCGGCGTCCAACGCGGTCCTGATCCGCGCCCAGTACGGGGCGAGAGCCAGCTGCCAGTACATTTCCATTTCTTGCCTGACCTTGGTCAGGCAAGCGGACGGGTCGGCGTGGAGACTCAAGAGGCGTGGGCCGAGATGTCCCTGGTGGCGGGCGAGGTGGTCGAGGTCCTGGCGGACCCGCTCGGCAGGCGAGGCCAAGATCGCATCCCATTCCGCTGCCGGCGTGGGAGCCGGCCCTGCGGGGGCCGGGGTGAGGAAGTCGGGCACGTAGCCGGAGGGCCCGATCAGTTCGGCAAGCCATCCCCGGTCCAGGCCGGCGGCCACCACACGCGGCCGCACCTGCTCGACCCAGGACCGGTGAACCGGATGAGCCGTCTTCGACGTCAACAGCCGGAAGCTGGGCGCGACCTCCCACATCGGCGAGACGGCGAACCGCACCTGCGCGAGATCGTTCGCCGAGAACGCCAGCTTCGTCATGACACCCGCCCAACGGATTCAGATATGCGTTAAACAATGGCCCGTCAGGCTACCGAACGCCGATCATCCCGCCATGACCTCACAGACGACCACCGCGGCGGCAGCGGGCACCTGGAAGCTCGGCGACCGCACGGTCAACCGGATCGGCTTCGGCACGATGCGCCTGCCCCAGCACGGCGAGGCGTTCGCGCCCGACGCCGTCCCGCGCGACCGCGACCAGGCGATCAAGGTGCTGCGCCGGGCGGTCGAGCTCGGCGTGAACCACATCGACACCGCCGCGTTCTACTTCTCGCGGCTGCGCTGTGCCAACGAGCTGATCAACCACGCCCTCGCTCCTTACCCTGACGGCCTTGTCATCGCCACCAAGGTCGGCCCCGGCCGCGATCCCTCAGGCGCCTGGCTGCCCCACGCCACCCCCGGGCAGCTGCGCGGCCAGGTCGAGGAGAACCTGCGCCGGCTCGGCCGTGACCACCTCGACGTGGTCAACCTGCGCATCGTCGGCACCGATTCCCTCACCGACCGTTTCGCCGCGCTCGCCGAACTGCGCGACGCCGGACTCATCCGCCACCTGGGCCTGTCCAACATCCGCCCCCGCCACCTCGCCGAGGCCCAGGCCATCGCACCGGTGGTCTGTGTCCAGAACATGTACGGCATCGGCGCATCACCCGAGCAAGAGGAACTGCTGCGCCTGTGCGGTGAACAGCGCGTCGCGTTCGTGCCCTTCTACTCGATCGCCGGCAGCGGACGCACGGCCGGCGCATCCACCGAGGACAACAGCCAGGTGCGCGCCATTGCCCGCGCCCGGGCGGTGAGCACCGCCCAGGTCCGGCTGGCGTGGACGCTGCACCGCGGCTCACACGTTCTGGCCATTCCCGGCACTGGTGACCTCGATCACCTCGCCCAGAACATGGCGGCCGGGTCCTTGCGCCTTTCCGAGGACGAACTGGCCGCCCTGGATCCGCTTCACCACGCAACCTGAAAGAGATGGCTTACGGGCACAAGACGAGCACCGGCTGCGGGTACGTGCGCAGGTGGTGCTGCACGCGGCGCGCGGACGCTCCAACGCACGCTTTGCCGGGAGACGGGGCTGCACCTGGACACCATGGGGTGTGACCGAGATAGAGGGGAGGGGACGGTCAGTGCCCGACGCCGACAGGCCCGGCGCCAGCATGCTTACCTGGGTCATGCCCCCAGATCCTCCGTCACGGGCAAGCACTCGGCGAGCAGGTCGACGACGTCGCGCCAGGCGCGCTGCGCGTGCCGTGGGTGGTAGCCGACGCCGGGACGCACGGTGTGGTCGACCGGCGGGTGGTGGAAGGCGTGCAAGGCGCCGCCGTAGACCGCGAGGCGCCAGTCGACGCCCGCGGCCTGCATCTCCGCGGTGAACGCGTTCCGTTGCGCGGGCGGCATGATCGGGTCTTCCGACCCGACCCCGGCCCACACCGGGCAGCGGATGTGCGCCGCCTCTCCCGGTCGGCCCGTGGTCAGTGCGTTGACTGTCCCGATCGCGCGCAGGTTGACGCCATCACGCCCGAGTTCCAGCCCGATGGCACCCCCGGTGCCGTAACCGACGGCGGCGATCCGGTCGGGGTCGGCCCGCGGTTCGGTGCGCAACACGTCGAGCGCCGCATGGCCGATGCCCCGCATCCGGTCGGGATCAGCGAGCAGTGGCATGCAACGGGCCAGCATCTCCTCGGGGTCTGCCAAATAGCGCCCGCCGTGCAGGTCGAAGGCCAGCGCTACGTATCCCAGCTCGGCGAGAGCATCGGCCCGGCGGCGCTCGACGTCGCTGAGCCCCGTGCCCTCTGGTCCGAGCAGCACCGCGGGCCGGCGGTCGGCACCGGCCGGGAGAGCGAGGTGCCCGATCATCGTCAAACCGTCGGCCGGGTACTCGACCGTACGTGTCGTAATCGTCGTCATGAGACTGGACTGTAGTGATCATCGAGCCCGGTCCGGCCGCTGTTCTGCCACTGGCAGAACAGCGCGGGTGTCCCCCTGAAATACGGCGAGGGCTCACAAGAGCCGTCACAATCCCCGTTCCCACGGCAGCGCTGTCGGATCACCTGCCCAGGCCACGGCGTCACCCACGCACACGACGACCTCTCCGCCCAGTAGGCCCCGCACAGCCAAGTGACCCTTACCACAGAAGTCCCGGAAGGCCCGTGCCCAGTGGGGCGCCGCGCGCGGATGGCTTAGGTTCGCAGAGGACGCGGCGCCGCCCCAGCGACCAGCCTGCCGACCGCTCGCGGTGCCCCGTTCACGGTCCGATCAGGGAGAATTCATCATGCAAGAGCCACTGGATCCGCCGGCGGCGGCGCACGATCCCGGTACGTCCGCGGCACTTCCGGGGGCCAATGGCGCCCGGAACGGCGGGCCGGCGGACGGCGCGCAGGCGGAGATCGACCGGCTTCGCCGGGAGGTACGGGATCTTCGGGGCAAACTGCTCGCGCATCCGCTGATCTCCCAGGCGCAGGGCCTGCTCCAGGAGCGCTACCGGCTGCCGGACACGGAGACCGCGTTCGAGCTGATGAAGAGCTGCTCGCAGCAGCACAACCTGAAGCTGCGCAACCTCGCGTCCGCCGTGGTCTCCGTCCCCCGCCCCGACGACGAGCGAGGTCTGTGGTTCCCCGGCCGGAACGGCCGGGCGGCTCCCCCGCTGCGCTTCCTGCCCGGTCACCGGCCGGACAAGGTCAACCGCGGCACCGTGTTGAAGCAGGTGCTCCACCAGGCACTGGCGTGCACCGAAGCGCCGATGGGTGACCTGCAGACGCTGGAACCTTCGGTCGGGCTGCGGATGGAGCACCACAGCGGGCTCAGCGAGGAGTTCCTGGACTTCTTCGCCGTGGTCGAGGACGGCACCTCCTGTTCCCTCGCCGCCCGGCGCCGGGTCCGGGTCGTCTCCGACGTCGCCACCGATCCGGCGCTCAGCGAGCCGGCCCGCGAAATGATCCTGACGGTGGGCAGCCGTACCGCGCACAGCATCCCGATGCTCTCGTCCGCGGGCCGTACCGTCGGGGTGTTCTCCCTCCACCTCCTGCGAACGAACCAGGACCTCACACGGACCCAGGCCACCGCCCTTGACGGCATGGCCGCCCAGGCCGGCCGGTGGCTGGAATGGCACCGGCACACGGTCGTGCTGGGTGCCCTGGAAGATCTCCACCGCCGCGGCAGGGCCCTGCGGGCCGGTCCGTCGGGACGCACGGGCCAGTAGCCCCGGCACTCGTCGGCAGGGTCCCGGCCCTCACCCAGGCTCCGCCAGCCGGGCGAGTCTGTCGCGGTGGGCTTGGCTCAGACCGAGGCCTTCCGCGGCGAGGTTCTCCTCCAGGTGACCGATGCGGGCGGTGCCCGGGATCGGCAGGACGACCGGCGAACGGGCGAGCAGCCAGGCGAGCGCGACCTGCGCGGGGGTGGCCGCCGGCTCGGCCGCCACAGCGGCGACCTCGGCCCGCTCCCCCGTCTTTCCCCAGGCGACGGGACGCCACGGCAGAAACGCGATCCCCGCCGCCTCGCAGACCGCGAGCACGGGCTCGTGCTCGCGGTCGAGCACGTTGTAGCGGTTCTGTACGCTCGCGATGTCGACGGTCTCGCGGGCCCGGCCGAGTTCGGTGACGGTGACCTCGGACAGCCCGATCCGGCCGATCTTGCCCTCGGCCCGCAGGTCCCGCAGCGTGCCGAGCTGATCGTCGAGGGGTGTTCGCGGATCGATACGGTGCAGTTGCAGCAGCTCGATCCGCTCCAGACGCAGCCGGCGCAGCGCCTGCTCGACCTGGTCGCGCAGGACGGCCGGACGCCCGTCGAGCCGCCACTCGCCGTCCGGCCCAGACCGGGCGACGCCGACCTTGGTGGTGACGACCAGCCCGTCGGGGTACGGGTGCAGGGCCTCGGCCAGCAGTTCCTCGTTGGCTCCCGCGCCGTACAGGTGAGCGGTGTCGATCAGCGGGACACCCAGCCCGACGGCCCGCCGGACGACCGCGACAGCGGCCGCGCGCTCAGGCGCCGGTTCCGTCGGCAGCTGCATGGCCCCGAAACCGAGCCGCCGCGCTCCCGGGTCCCCACCGTTGAGAAACACTGACCATGCCACGCGTCACCTTCCCCCTCATTCAAGAAGGCACGATAGCAAGGCAGTTGAGTTTTCCGTGAGGCGCGTGCACTCCCGCTGCGGTTCAGTGGCCGCGTTTGGTATCTGCCGGGCGCCGCGCGTGTGGCGGTCGCGTACCGCGGGCCGTTTGCCATGCTGGCGCTTCAGGTCACGGCGCCGACACGGCTGGAGGGCTGCCATCGTGACACCGGACGGGGCGAGCGAAGTGGACATGGCGGAGGAGGCGGCCGCGTTCCGGAAGCTGCGGAAGCGGTTGTCCGGTCCGTTCGGGCCGGATGGTGTGGCCGGGGGTGAGGGTTCGCCCGGAGTCGTGGTGATCGTGCCCAGTTTCACGCTCGACCAGGCCGGGATGGACAAGATTCCGGGGGTCGTGCACTACGAGGAGCGCCTGCTCGCCTTTCTGCATCTGCTCCGTGATCCCCGCCGGCGTCTCGTCTACGTCACCAGCCGGCCGTTGCCCGGGCCGCTGGTCGATTACGCGCTCGGGCTGGTCCGTTCGCTGCCCGTCGCGGACGCGCGGCGCAGGCTCTTCTTCGTCGACTGCGGGGACGGCCGCCCCGCCCCGCTCACCCGGAAGGTGCTCCAGCGGCCGGACGTGGTGAAACGGATCAGGAGCCGGGTGCCGGACCCGGAGGACGCCTGCCTTCTCGCCTTCAACGGCTCACGCTACGAGCGGACGCTCGCCGTGCGGCTCGGGGTGCCGCTCTACGCGTGCGACCCGGACCTGTCCGCCCTGGGGACCAAGAGCGGCGCACGCGCCCTGTTCCGGGCCGCCGGTGTGCCGGTGCCCCGGGGTATCGAAGGTGTGCGGGACCGCGGGGACCTGGTCAACGCCCTCGCCGGGCTGCGGGCGGCGCATCCCGACGTGGACCGCGCCATGATCAAGCTGAATGACGGCTTCGGTGCCGGCGGGAACGCGATGTTCACCTTCCGGGGGGCGCCTCGGGGCGGTGGTGCCGCGAGCTGGATCCGCGGCGTTCTTCCGGAGCGCATCGAGTTCGCGACTCCTCCGGACACCTGGGAGCACTACGCGGGCAAACTGGACGCCATGGGCGGGGTCGTGGAGGAGTACCTCGACGGGCCCGAGGTCCGCTCCCCGTCCGCCCAGGTGCACGTGGCCCCTTCCGGCGACGTACGGGTCATCTCCACCCAGGACCAGCTCTTCGACGCCGCCCTGCGCCAGACGTACGTCGGCTGCTCCGCCCCCGCCCGCGCGGACCACCGGCCGGAGCTGCGGGAACTCGCCCACCGGGCAGGCCGTGCCCTCGCCGCCGAGGGCATGGTCGGTTTCGCCAGTGTCGACTTCGTGTCGGTTCGCGGGGCGGCCGGGTTCCGGCACCGCGCCGTGGAGATCAATCTGCGGATGGGCGGCGGTACGGCGCCGCTCATGTTCCTCCACGGCGCGACCGGGGGGAGCTACGTCCCGGGGACCGGGGAGTTTCTGACGCCGGAGGGGGAGCCGTGCTGTTACGTCGCCTCCGACCGCCTGCACAAGGCCGCTTACCGTTCGCTCACCCCGGGACAGGTCCTCGACGCTGCCGCCCTCCGGGGGCTGCTCTACCGGCACGAAGACCGCCGTGGAGTCATCCTCCACATGCTGGGCGCGCTGCCCGCGTTCGGGAAGGTCGGCGCAGTCGCCGTCGACCGTACGCCCGAGGCGGCTCATGAGGGGTTCCGCCGGTTCCTCGCGCTGTTGGATTCGCTGGGGGCGCCGGATGCTGCCGCCCTTTGAACGGGCCCCGGGCCGTCCACGGACAGCCCAGGCAGTCCTCAGAGGCAGACGGCACCGCCCTCCCCGGCGCCGTGCTCGACGAGCATCGCGCTCCACGCCGCCGCCGGGCTCATGTTGAGTACGACGGCCAGCCCGCCTTCGGGCAGCTGGCCGCGGTCCATGGCGGTGGCGAGGTTGAACAGGGCGTCGTTGGGGCCGAGGTGGCCGTTCTCCCGCAGATTGTCGGCGCAGGCGTCGGAGAGCTTCACGTCCAGCGACTCGGCGACGATCCGCAGCGCGGCGGACGACAGGTTCTGTCCGATGTAGCAGGAGACCGCGTCCCGGTCCACGCCGTTGCGTTCCAGCAGCCGCCGGGTCAGCGCCGCGATCCGCTTCCTGGACTCCACCGCGAGCCGGAAGGCGTATGTGGGCAGGTCGGTGCACTCCTCGCGCCACTGGTCCGGTGCCCGGTCCCGGTAGTCGACCCGGAACAGGTCCCAGAACTCGCCGCTGGTCTCCAGCAGGATGTCCCGGACGTGCAGCGGCCCGTCCCGGGAGACCAGCACCGCCTGGCCGCTGTCGCCGTTGACGGTCACCGGGTGCCGGTAGCGGCGGGAGGTGACCGGTGTGCTGCCGTGGACGATGAGGAGGTGGGTGGCGGACGGGTCGGTGGCGAGCCGCCCGGCCGCGGCGAGCAGGGCGGGCACCACCGAGGCGCAGCCCAGGCCGCCGACCGAGAACGCCCAGGCCCGGTCCGCGCCGAGGAGCGTCTGCAGCCGGGTGGTCTCGGAGGTGGAGAACGCCTCCGGCGCCCGGGGTTCGATCATGATCAGGCCGTCCAGCCGGTCCGGTGCGAGCCCCGCCGTGGCGAGGGCCTGCCGCCCGGCGCGAGCCGCTAGATCCACCGCGGTCAGGCCGTCGCCGACGGCCACCCGCTCGATGCCGAGGGCCAGGCAGGCGGCCCGTTCCGGGTCGCTGAGCGCGGCCAGTTCCGGCAGTTCCGCCAGGCCGGTGCGGCCCGGCAGGTGGGTGGCCGTGGTGTGCAGGGCGATGTTCATTCCCCGATCCCCGCTTCCAGCTGTTCGATCTGGTGCTGGCTGAGGGCGACCAGCGGGAAGTCCGACGGCACGTGCCCGCCGGCGCCGGGCCGGTCCGCGTACACCGCGAGCCCGGTCAGCAGGGTTGCCCAGCCCTCGCACAGTTCGCGGGCCGCGCTTTCGTCGACGAGGTTGCGTGAGGACGCGACAGCCAGGTGCAGTTCGGGCCCGGCCGGTCCTTCGACCACCGTCCCGGATGCTTCCAGCGCGTGGCCGGGGAGCGTGCTTTCCGCGACTTCGCCGCCGAGGTGGAGCAGCCGCCAGCCACCGTCCGGGCCGGGTCCGCCGCTGCCGACGAGGGCGCCGAGGTAGTTGAAGCCGATCGACGGGGTGGCCAGTCCGGCCAGTGCGCTGCCGGTGCCGGGGTCGAGGTAGCGCAGGGCTCCGTAGCCCAGGCCGTTGCCGGGGACGACGCCGAGCTGTTCCTTGATGCGCTTGACGAGGTGGCCCGCGGCGGGCCCGCCGGCGCGTACCTCGGCCAGGTCGAGCGTGCCGGGGTCCAGCCGTACGGGATAGGCGCAGGTGAACCAGCCCACCGTGCGGGACAGGTCCATGTCGTCGGTCAGCGGTTCCCTGCCGTGTCCCTCCACGTCGACCAGCACCGGCCCGGTGCCGTCGCCGCGTGCCGCCCGCCATTCGGCCACCGCCGCTGCCAGGGTGGCCAGCAGCAGGTCGCCGGTACCGGAGTAGAAGGCCGCCGGTACGGCGGTGAGCAGCCCGGCGGTCACCGGGACCGGCAGCTCCACGGACACCCGCCCGGCGTGCGCGGGACCGTCGCGGTCCGGGTCGAGGGGCCGCCCGCCGAGCAGTGGCTCACCGGGGGCGAGGATCCGCTGCCACACCGGGAGTTCGGCCTGCCACGCCGGGGTGCCGGCGAACTCCGCGAGGGTCCGTGCCCACCGGCCGAAGGAGGTCGGCACCGGCGGGAGCGCCGCGCTGCGGCCCGCGGCGAGCGCGTCGTACGCGGTTTCCAGGTCGTGCAGCACGGCCTTCCAGGACAGTACGTCGGTCGCGAGGTGGTGGGCGGCGAAGAGCAGCCTGCCTTCCTCCGCCGTCCCCCGGTCCAGCAGGACGAGCTGGGTCATGACGCCGGCCCGGGGATCGAGCCGTCCGTACGCCGCCCGGCTCTCCTGTTGTACGAGATCGTCCAGTTCCCGCCCGCCGAGTCCCGTCGCGTCGATACGGCGGGCTTCGGTGACCGTGCCGTGCGCCGCGGGCTCGCGCACGGTCAGCGACCAGGTGGCCGGGTCGGTGCCCTCGTCACCCGTCAGCCGGGCCCGGAGCATGTCGTGCCGGTCCAGCACCGCGCGGTGGGCGGCCGTCAGGGTGGCGGGGTCGGTGCCGGCGGGGACGGCCAGGGTCACGGACTGGGTGAACCGGTGCGGTATGCCCGCCCGTTCGGCGAATTCGCGCATCACCGGGGTCAGCGGGATGCCGCGGCCGGCGGCGTCGTCGGCCGCCGGGCGGGCGGGGGCGGCTGTGGCCACCGCCGCGATCGCCGCCGGTGTCCGCCGTTCGAAGACGTCGCGTTGCGCGATCATCACTCCGGCGCGGCGGGCGCGGGCCACCAGTTGGATCGACATGACCGAGTCGCCGCCGATGGTGAAGAAGTCGTCGTCGGCGCCGGCCGGGCCCGTTCCGACGAGTTCGCCGAAGAGTTGGCGCAGGATGTCCGGTGCGTCGCGGGGTGTCTCTGTGACGGGTTCCGGTACCGGCTGTGCCAGGGGGCGCGGCTCGGCCCGCCGCGCGGGCCCGCCGTCCAGCTCCGCGGCGGCACCGCGTTCCGCGGCCGGCTCCCCCGCGGGCCGTGCCGGCTGCTGCCGTCCGAGTTCGCCGATCGTCCTGCCGGGGTCCGCCACGGCCGCCGCGACCAGCTCGGGGAACCACTGGATCAGGCGGTCGGCGGTGGCCCGGTCGAAGAGCGCGGTCGCGTAGTCGAGTTCGCCGATCATCGGCCCGGCTCCGGCGTCCACGATCCCGAAGGACAGGTCGAACTTGGCGGTGCCGGGCACCACGCCGCCGACGTCGGTGTCGGCGTACCGGGTGATCTCCACGCCGGCCATGCCGCCCTCGTGCTGCGGCACGTTCTGGTAGGTGTACGTCACGTCGTACAGCGGGTGCCTGGCCAGGTCACGCCGGGCGCCGCCGGCCGTGACGATGTGGCCGACCGGGATCTCCTCGTGGTCCAGCACGCCCGCGACGGTGCCCGCGCACCGCCGGACCAGCTCGTCGAAGGTGAGGTCGGCCGTGGTGTCCGTACGGAACGGCGGGAGGTTGTTGAAATAGCCGAGGACGTCCTGGACGTCGGGGTGGACCCGGCCGGAGGTGGCGACGCCGATGACGATGTCGCGGTGGCCGGACCACAGGTGGACCAGCGCGTCGAGCACGGCGAGCATGGTGACGAAGGTGGTGACGCCGTGGTGGCGGCTGTACTCCCGTACCTGTCCGGCGGTCGTGGCGTCGACGAGGAAGGGCAGCACCTCGCCGTCGTACGACTGGACGTCCGGGCGCGGGCGGTCCAGCGGCAGTTCCGGGCGGGTGAGGCCGTCGAGTTCGGCGCGCCAGAATTCCAGGCTGCGCCGCCACCGCCGCCCGTCCGGCAGGGCGCGGTGCCAGGCCGCGTAGTCCTGGTATTGGACGGGCAGTTCGGGCAGCCGGGCGGGGGTTCCGGTGCTCCGCGCCCGGTAGAACTCGGCGAGGTCGCGGGAGAACAGTGCGGTGGACCCGCCGTCGAAGACGGTGTGGTGGAACGTCAGGACGAGGACGTGGTCCTCCTCGGCGCGCTTGATCAGCAGCACCCGCAGCAGGGTGTCCCGGGTGAGGTCGAAGGGCTGCGCCACCGCGTCCCCGATGAGGGTGCGGACGCGGGGTCCGCGCTGCTCCTCCGGTATCCGGCTGACGTCGAGGACGGCCAGCAGCGGTTCGGGGGCGGTGAACGCCACGTACGGGGCGCTGTTCTCGTCGGTGAGGAAGGCACTGCGCAGCACTTCGTGGCGGTCGGCCATGTCGGTGAGCGCGTCCTGGAGGGCGGCCACGTCCAGCGGGCCGGTCAGGTGCATGGGCGCGGGGACGTTGTAGAGCGGGCTGCCCGGGTTGACCTGGTCGAGGTACCACAGGGGCTCCTGGCCGAAGGAGAGCGGCAGCCGGCCGTCGCGTCCGATGCGGGGGATCGGCCGGTCGGCCTGCTCCTCGGCCTGTCCCGCCGCCCCGGCTGCGGTGTTTCCGGCTTCCTCGGTGAGCGCGAGCAGCCGTCCGGCGAGGGCGCGGACGGTGGTGTGGGCGTAGAGGTCGGCGAAGGTGGCTTCCACGCCGAAGTCCTGCTGGAGGCGGCGGAGCAGTCCGACGCCGACGAGTGAGGTGCCGCCGAGCATGAAGTAGTCCGAGTCGGGTCCGGCGTCGGGCTGGTCGAGCAGGTCCGCCCACACCGCGGCGACGCGCCGTTCGGCCTCCGCGAGGCCGGGTGGCGCCACCGCGCCCGCCGCGGGCGGGGCGGCCGCGCTCCCGTTGGTGGCGGGCCGCCCAGTGCCGGGCCTGCCGAACCGGCACCGGGTCGGCTCGAAGGGATACGTGGGTGCCTCGATGCGCCGGACGGTGGTGTCGCGGTAGTAACGCTCCCAGTTGACGGTGGCGCCCAGCGCGTACAGGTGGCCGAGGCGTTCCAGGACGCTGCCCCGGGTGCCGTCCCCGGCGAGGTCCACGGCGGGGAGCTCCGGGGCCAGTTCGGCGATCTCGCGGGTGAGTACGCCGCCGGGGGCGAGTTCCACGAGCAGCGCGCCGTCGCGGACCAGCCCGGCCACCACCGGCTCCAGCCGCTCCCGGTCAGGGACCGCGGACAGGGGCCGCTCGCAGGCCTCGGCGACGGCTTCGGCGAGCGGGAGCTTGCCTCGTACGGCGCGCACGGCCAGGTTGCCCGCTCCGGAGCCGATCAGGCCGACGTCCGCCAGCCCCAGTGATTCGGCCACCCGGTAGAGCGCGTACTGCCGTACGACGGTCCGGCCTGCCGGATCCGGTGCCGCGGCGTCGAGTTCCTCGCACTCGACGGGGACGGGGAACTGGGCGCGCAGCCGCGCCCAGACCGCGTCGTCGAGAAGAGCGTCCCCGGAGAACAGCAGGACGGGCCGCGGGGCGTCGGCGGCCGGCGTTTCGGGGATGGCCGCCGCCCGCAGCCGTGCGGCCAGTTCGCCGGTCGTCCCGGCGGTCACGGCCAGCCGGTACGGGTGGTCGTCGCGGCCGCGGTTCAGGGCGTGGGCGACGGCGCGCAGCGGCTGGTCGGTGCCTTCGGCGAACGCGGCGACCCGCGTGCGGTAGCGGTCAAGGGCGGCGGCCGACCGGGCGGACACCTTGACCAGCTCCGCGCCCGGTACGGCGGTCCCGGTGGCCGGGGCGGCGGGGGCCTGTTCCAGTACGGCGTGCACATTGGTGCCGGTCATGCCCCAACTGCTCAGCCCGGCGCGGCGTACGGAGTTGCCATTGGCCTCCCAGGGCCGTGGCGCGTCGTTGACGTACACCGGTCCGGTGAAGTCGATCAGCGGGTTGGGGGCGGTGAAGTTGACGGCCGGGTAGTGGGTGCCGTACCGCAGCGCCGCCATGACCTTGAAGAGGCCGGCGATGCCCGCCGCGTTGCCCAGGTGCCCGATGTTGGCCTTGACGGAGCTGATCGCGCACTGCCGGCCGGTCACGCCCGCGTCGGCGAACGCCCGGCGCAGCGCGTCCACCTCGACGACGTCGCCGAGCGGGGTGCCCGATCCGTGGCATTCGACGTAGCCGATGGTGTGCGCCTCGACTCCCCCGTCCCGCCACGCCCCGGTCAGCACGTCCGCCTGGGCGACCTGGCTGGGCGCGGCCATGGTGGCGGCGCGGAAGCCGTTGTGGTTGACGGCGACGCCCTTCAGTACGGCCAGGACGTTGTCGCCGTCGGCCACCGCGCCGGACAGCGGCTTCAGTACGACGACGCCGCCGCCCTCGCCCGCGGTCATGCCGTTGGCGTCGGCGTCGAAGGGACGGCATCGTTCGTCGCTGGACTCCAGGCCGGGCAGCGGGGTCCAGTCGGCCCGCCGCACCGGCGGGGGCAGCAGGTTGACGCCGCCGACAATGGCCATCGGGGTCTCGCCGTCGCGCAGGTGGCGGACCGCGAGGCTCAGTGCGGTCAGTCCGCTGCTGCACGCGGTGTCGACCACCAGCGCCGGGCCCTGGAGGTCGAAGAGGTAGCTGAGGCGGGCGGCGAGCGCGGCCGTCGAGGTGCCGAGCAGGCCCACCACGTCCCGGTCCTCGTCCTCCGTCCACTCGGGGCCGGTCTCCACGGACGCGAGGAGTACCGCGGTGGCCGAGCCGCGCAGTGCGGCCGGTGCGTAGCCGGCGGATTCGACGGCCTGGTGGGTGAGCTGGAGCAGCAGCCGCTGGTGCGGGTCCATCAGCTCGGCCTCGCGCCGCGGGATGCCGAACAGCTCGTGGTCGAACAGGTCGACGCGGTCCAGGTAGCCCATGGCGAGGTAGCGTTCGCCCGGGTCGTCGCCGGGCCGCAGCCGTTCGGGGCCCGGCCGGCCGACGCTGTCGCGGCCGGCCCGCAGATTGCCGTGGAACGTCTCCAGGTCCGCCGCGTCGGGAAAGATCCCGGCAGCCCCGATGATCGCGACGTCGCCCGTGCTCATGTGTCTTCTCCGATGTTCCGGCGGTCGGCGACCGCTGTGGTGGGGGGCCGGAGCGGCCTGGGTCAGGGGTGTCCGACGGGTCGGGGTCGCCCCTACAGCTCGTGACTGTGGTCGTCGTCGACGGGGACCAGCCGGCGCCGGTCGACCGTCTCCGCCATCGCCTCGATGGTCGAGTGCTCGAAGAACAGCGCGACCGGCAGGTCGGCGCCGCAGTACCGGGCGAGTTCATTGCGTACGGCGAGGAGTTTCAGCGAGTTCCCGCCGGTGTCGAAGAACTTCTCCCGCATCCCGAACCCCGGGCGTCCCAGCACCTCGCACCAGACGCGGTGCACGGCGCGTTCGGTCGCGGTGCGCGGGCCGCGGTCGGCCGTCGGACGGTCGCGGTCCGGGGCGGGCGGCGCGGCCCGTCCGACCGTGCCGTCCGGCGTCGGGGGCCGTGTCCCGGCCGCGTCCGGCCCGGCGCTCGGCGAGCGGCGCGCGACCGGGCCGCCCGTCCGGTTCAGGAGTTCCAGTTCCCCGTCGGCGGTCCAGCGCACCGGGTCGCCGGTGCGGTACATGCGTCCGCCGTACGGGCAGGCCACGAACCGTGCAGCGGTCGCGCCGGGCCGGTTCAGGTAGCCGCGGGCCAGGCCGGGGCCGGTGACGTACAGCTCACCGGTCACCCCGGCCGGGACCGGCCGCAGGTGACGGTCGAGCACGAACGCGCGGACGTTGCCGACCGGGCGGCCGATCGGCGGCGGCCGGTCCCGGGGGCCGGTGTCCGGGGCCACCCGCGCGGCCGTGCCGGCCATGGTGGATTCGACGGCGCCGTGGATGTTCCACACCTGTGCCCGGCCCGCCCACCGGCTGGCCGGGCCGGCGGTCAGCCGCTCGCCGGCGACGACCACGTTCCGTATCCCGGGCAGGTCCGCCGGGTCCAGCGTCTCCAGCAGGGGCGGGGGCAGGCACGCCGTGCTCACGCCGTGCGCTTCGACCAGTGCGGCCAGCGCTTTTGGGTCGCTCCGCTCCCGTTCGGAGGCGAGCACCAGGGTGCCGCCGGCGGCCAGGGTGACCGCCACGTCCGTCAACGCCGCGCCGGAGTCGAACGGCGCGAGCTGCAGCCCGGTCACGCCCTCGCCCGCGCCCAGCACCGGCCGCAGCGCCATGGCGAGGTTCACCACGCCGTCGTGCGGCACCGCCACGCCGGGCTGTTCACCGTCCGCTCCCGGCGGATAGCCCACGTACGCCAACTGACCCGGCGCGATGCGGGTTTCCAGCGGCGCGGCGGACTCGGCTCCGATGGCAGCAGCCGCCTCGTCCAGTGCCACGGCGAGCGCCGGTCCCGGCGGCAGACCGGTCAGCGTGACGGCCGTACTGGCGACGACGGTCGCGCCGCTGTCGGCGACCAGGCGGGCAAGCCGTTCCGCGGGCTGCTCCGGGTCCAGTGGTACGTACGCGCCACCGGCCTTCCACACCGCCAGCAGGCCCGTGATCATGTCCACCCCGCGCGGCAGGCACAGTCCGACGCGGCTTTCCCGGCCCACTCCGCGACCGGCCAGGTACCGTGCCAGCCGGTTGGAGCACGCGTCCAGTTCGGCGTACGACACGGCTTCCGGGCCGCAGCGCACCGCCACCGCGTCCGGGGTCCGCGCCGCCTGCGCCCGGAAGAGGTCTGCCAGGCCGCCCTCCGGGACCGGCCGCGCGGTGTCGTTCCACCCCGCCACCACCAGGTGCCGTTCGGCCTCGTCCAGGATGCCGAGGTCGCCGACCCGTACCCGCGGATCGTCGGCCACCTGCTCCAGCACCCGCACCAGGCGGTCGGCGACGGTCCGTACGGTGGCCTCGTCGAACAGGTCGGTGGCGTACTCCAGATGGCAGGCGAGGCCCGCCGGAGCGCCGTCCGCGTCGTGGACCTCGTACATGATGACCGACAGGTCGAACCGCGTCGACGCGATCGCGAACGGCTCGGGCGCCGCGGTCAGCCCGGCGAAGGAGAAGGCGGCGCCGGGGGCGTTCTGGAAGGCGAACCCGAGCTGGAACAGCGACTGCCGGGACAGCGACCGGTCGGGGTTCAGTACCTCCACCAGGCGGTCGAAGGGCAGGTCCTGATGGGTGTAGGCGGCCAAGTCGGCTTCGCGTACCCGTCCGACCAGCTCGGTGAAGGGCGGATCGCCGCTGACGTCCGTGCGGAGCACCAGCGTGTTGAGGAAGCAGCCCACCAGGTCGTCGAGGGCCTCGTCGACCCGGCCGGCGACCGGCGCGCCGAACGGGATGTCGTCGCCCGCGCCGAGCCGGGAGAACAGCGCCGCCGTCGCCGCCTGCGTCACCATGGACAGGGTCGCGCCGCAGTTGCGGGCCGTCTCCAGCAGTTGCCGGTGGGTCCGGGCGGGCGTGCTGGCCGCCAGCGTACGGCCCTGGTGGGTCGCGACCGCGGGGTGGGGCCGGTCGGCGGGCAGGTCCAGGCCGTATGGCAGGTCCTTGAGGGCCGCGGTCCAGTACGCCAGTTGGCTGCCGAACAGGCTCTCCGGATTGTCCTCGTCCTTCAGCAGTTCCCGCTGCCACAGTGTGAAGTCCGCGTACTGCACGGGCAGGGGCGCCCAGTCCGGCGCATGGCCCGCGGCGCGCGCCGTGTACGCGGCCGACAGGTCCCGGGTGAGGACGCCCAGCGACCAGCCGTCGGCGGCGATGTGGTGCAGCACCACGAGCAGGACGTGCTCGCCGGGGCCGGTCGCGAACAGGGTGACGCGCCACGGCGGCGCGGCTTCCAGGTCGAACTTCCGGGCCGCCTCGGCGGCGAGCGCGTCCTGGAGACCGTCCGCGGACACGTCCACCGTCGGTATCTGTACGGCGACGTCGGCCAGGACCTCCTGGTACGGGATTCCGCCTGCCTCCCCGTACACCGTGCGCAGCGTCTCGTGCCGCCCGGCCGTGTCCCGCCAGGCGGCCGCCAGCGCGTCCGCGTCCAGCGCGCCGCTGAGCCGCAGACAGCGCGTGATGTTGTTGACGCTGTCCGGGCCCTCCAGCCGGTCGAGGAACCACATCCGCTGCTGTGCGGAGGACATCGGCAGTGGCGCGGGCCGGGCGGCCCTGGCCACCGCCGGCCGCGCCGCGCCGAGCCGGTCCAGCCGCCGGGCGAGCAGGGCAGGGGTCGGGCACTCGAAGAGCATCCGGTTGGAGATCTCCACGCCGAGCACCGTCCGGATGCGGCTCACCAGGCGGGTCGCCAGCAGCGAATCGCCGCCGAGCCGGACGAAGCTGTCGTCGGCGCGGACCCGGGGTGCCTCCAGCACCTGGGCGAACAGCGAGCAGAGGATGTCCTCCTGGAGGGTGGGTGCCGGGCCGCCGGTGGTGGCCGTGGCCGGGTCGGGGGCGGGCAGCGCGGCCCGGTCGACCTTGCCGTTCGGGGTCAGCGGGAACCGTTCCATGACGACGGTCGCCGACGGCCGCAGGTACTCCGGGAGGCGGTCGGCCGCGAACCGCCGGACGGCGTCGACGACCGGCGTTCCCGGGTGCACGGGCACGAGGTACGCGACGAGCCGCTTGTGCCCGGGGGTGTCCTCCCGTACGGCCACCGCCGCCTGGGCAACCTCCGGGCAGCGGGCCAGGACGGCGGCCGTCTCGTCCGGTTCGACGCGGTAGCCGCGGATCTTGACCTGGTGGTCGGTGCGGCCGAGGAACTCCAGGTGCCCGTCCCGGTTCCAGCGGACGAGGTCGCCCGTACGGTACATGCGGCCGCCGTAGGGGCAGGCGACGAAGCGTTCGGCGGTGCGGGCGGGCCGGTGCAGGTAGCCCCGCGCGACGCCGGGGCCGGCGATGTACAGCTCGCCCGGGGCACCGGTCGGAACCGGTCGCAGCGTGCCGTCCAGGGCGTACAGGCGGACACCGGCGCGCGGGCCGCCCAGCGGCAGCGTGTCCGGCGCCGGGGAGCCCGCCCGGAGGGTGTGCACGGTCGCGCACAGGGAGATCTCCGTCGGCCCGTACAGATGACGGATCTCCAGGTCCGGGCAGGCGCGGACGACGCGTGCCACGGCTTCGGCGGGCACCACGTCACCGCCGGTGAGCACATGCCGCAGACCGGCCAGGCATTCGGGTGTCTCCTGCGCCAGCGCCCGGAACAGACCGGCCGTCAGGTGGACGGACGTCAGCCCCGCGTCGGCGACCAGGGCAGTCAGCAAATCGGAGTCGGCGATGCCGTCCGGCGCCACGACGACACTGCCGCCGTTCAGCAGCGGCACCCAGAGCTCCAGGAAGGAGGCGTCGAAGGTGTGCGGGGCGTGGAAGAGCATCCGGCCGGTGGCGCACCCGCCCCAGCAGGGGTCCGCGGCCAGCGCCGCGACGCCGCCATGGGTCGTCGTCACCCCCTTCGGCTCCCCGGTGGACCCGGACGTGTACATCACCGAGAACGCCGAGCCCGCCGACACCGCGACCGGCACGGGTCCCGCGCCCGGAAAGGTGAGGGCGTCCCGCAGCACGTCCTCGGTGACCTCGGCGGCCGGTGCCGCGTTCCCGGTCATCAGGCCGGTGCGCCGCGCCGGGCCGCCCGGGTCGACGGGCACATACGCCGCGCCCGCCTTCACGACACCGAGCAGTACGGCCGGCAGCTCCTGGGACCGGGGCAGCCGTACCGCCACCCGGTCCCCCGCCGTCACCCCGCGGGACCGCAGGAACCGGGCGACGGCGTCCGCCCGGTCGTCCAGTTCCCCGTACGTCAGGGCGGTGCCCCCGTGGACGATCGCCACCCGGTCCCGGCAGCGCTCCACCACCCGCGCGAACGCGCCGGTCACCGTCTCCCCCGCCACACCGGGCGGCCCGGTGTTCACCCCCGTCGTCAGCCGCTCCCGCTCACCGTCCAGCAGGACGTCGATCTGCGACGGCCGGACCGGGACGTCCCCCACGAGCTGTTCCAGCACCCGCACCAGGCGGCCCGCCACGGCCTCGGCCGCGGCCCGGCCGAGCAGGTCCGGCCGATAGGTGAGCAGGAAGTCGTCGGACAGCGCGTTGAGTACGAGGGGGTAGTGGGCCGCGGCCCGGCCGGTGACCGCTTCGAGCCGGACGCCGCCGCCGAGGTCGCGGGCCGGCAGTTCCCGTGGCAGGTTCTGACAGACCACCAGCGTGTCGAACAGTTCCCGTACGCCGGTGAGTTGGTGCAGCTCGCCCAGGCCGACATGCTCGTGGGCGAGCAGCGCGCCCTGTTCGCCGACCAGCCGGTGCAGGAAGTCGTCCATCGGCTCCTGGGTGCCCCAACGCACCCGCACCGGCAGCGTGTTGATGAACATCCCGACCATCGTCTCGACGCCCGGCACCTCCGGCGGACGGCCGGACGTCGTCGTACCGAACACCACGTCGTCACGCCCGGTCAGCCTGCCCAGCAGGATGCCCCACGCGGCGCGCACCAGGGTGCTCACCGTCACGCCGAGCCCGCGCGCCCGGCGGTCCAGTCCGGCGCTCAGCGCCGCGCCCACACCGACCGGGATCTCGACGGGGTCCGCCGGCGCGCGGGTGCCCTGTCCGCCCGCCACCAGGGTGGGCCGGGCGCCCGAGAGCACCTGCCGCCAGGCCGCGAAGGCGGCGTCCCGGTCCTGGGCGGCCAGCCAGGACATGTACGTGGCATACGGCGTCACGGGCGGCAGACAGGTGCCGTCCCCCGCGTGTTCGTACAGCGTCGCCCATTCGTCCAGGAGGATCGCGAGGGACCAGCCGTCGCAGAGAATATGGTGCAGTCCCAGCAGAATGCGGTACCGGCAGGCGGCGCGCCGTATCACGGTCGCCCGTATCAGCGGGGATTCGGCGAGGTCGAAACGGCGCACCCATTCCCGGTCCGCCACCTGTTGCACCGTGGATTCGTCCGCCTCGCCCAGGTCGATTTCCGTCCAGGGAATGTCCACCTCGCGCAGCACGCACTGCACGGTTTCCCCGGACTCCAGGGCACGGAAGCCGGCGCGCAGCGGCGCGTGCCTGCGGGTGAGCTGCTGGAGAGTGGAGCGCAGCAGGCCCGGATCGAGCGGCCCGGTGAAATCCAGGGCCGATTGGCTGCGATAGATGTCGGTGGCCTGCGGATCATAGCCGGCATGAAAGAACATGCCCTTCTGCATGGCTGTCAGCGGCCATATGTCAGCTAATTCAGGCTTTCCCATGTGCGCGGCCCCCGCTCCGCTCAGCACGACATGCCGGTCATGTTATCCAGCTCCGTGCCGCGAAAGGGAACGTCCAACTGTGCAGATCCCGGACGCCATGGGGAGGTCCGGGTCACTCGTCCAGGGCCCGGGCGGCGCGGACGTGCAGCGCCGCCGGCCCGCGGGCGATGCTCTCCTGCTGCCGGCTGCCGCGCCGTACGCAGGTCAGTACGCGCCGCAGCGGCCGGGGGTCACCGTGCACGGGCACCCGCACCACTCCCGTGTGTGCCGTGCAGGGAACCAGGCGCGGTACGAGGCAGACGCCGAGGCCGTGGGCGACCATGGCGAGGACGGCGTGCCAAGCGTCCGCATGGTGGGTCATCCGCGGCGCGAAGCCCGCCGCCGTGCACAGGGCGCGGGTCAGCCGGTTCTGGTCGTGGTGGGCGGAGATCCAGTCCTCCGTGGCGGCGTCGGCCAGCTCGATGTGGTCCCGTCCGGCGAACGGGTGCCCGGCCGGCACCGCGAGGTCCTGGAACTCGTCGAGCAGCGGCTGCTGGTCGAACCGCGCGTCGTCCGGGGGCGGCCTGCCGGGCAGCGGCGTCAGCACGGCCATGTCGATCTCGCCCGAGAGCATCTGGCGGTAACACTTGTCGGTGTCGGTCTCGGTGAGCAGCGCCCTGACCGGCCGGGGGCCGTCCAGCAGTGTCTGCGCGGCGGGCGCCAGGAGGGACCCCACGCTGGTCGCGAAGCCGCCGACGCGCAGGGGGCCGCTGGGAGTTGCCGTGACGTTGCAGCTGATGGGCCCGCTGACCCTCGCGCTCGGTTCCGCGCGGCGGTGGCGCGACGCCCTGTGGGGCGTGCTGGCGGTCGCGGGGCTGCTGCTGTTCACCGCCCCCGGCCGGGCCGGTTCGCTGCCCCTGTCCGGCCTGGCCTTCGCGCTCGCCTCCGCGGTGTCCATGGGTACGTATCTCCTGCTGAGCCGGCGGGTGGGCGGCCGCCTGCCCGGGGGCGGGCCGCTGGCGCTCGCGGTGGCGTGGGCGGCCGTGCTCACCGTTCCGTGCGGTCTTCTGGAGAGCGGCGGGGCGCGGCCACAGCCGTCGGTCCTCGCCGTGGCGCTCGGTGTGGCGGTCCTCTCCTCGGTGGTGCCCTACTCCCTGGAACTGACGGCGCTGCGACGGTTGCCGGTCCGGGTCGTGGGGGTCCTGCAGGCTTTGGAGCCAGTGGTGGCGGGCCTCGCCGGGCTGCTGCTCCTGCGGGAGTGGCTGACGGCGGCGCAGTGGGCCGCGATCGGCCGCGTCGCGGCCGCGTCGGCTGGCGCGGTCGCCACCCGGCGGCCGGACGGGTCCGGACAGCGAGAGAACCGGCGGCGGGCGCCTCACCGGGCCCGCGCGGGCGCCACGGTGACACCATAAATCCGGATCTTCCGGTAGATGGTGGCCCGGGAGATGCCGAGTTGCCGGGCCGCCGCGTCACGGTTGCCCGCGGCATCGTGCAACGCCCGTACGATCGCGTCGCGTTCGGCGGTCTCCCAGGGCGTGAGGGTGCGGCGGCAGGAACTGTGGCACTCCGGCGCGAGATCGTGCGGCTGCAGATCGGTCTGCCGGCGCTCGCGCGCGGCCTGCTGGAGGACCTGGCTCAAATGCCGTACGTTCCCCGGCCAGTCGAAGCGGGTGAGGACCTGCATCGCCGCGGGCGCGCAGGACACGGTGCCGCCGCGGCCGTGCCGGGCCAGCAGCGTGGGGACGAGGTCACGGATGTCCTCGGGCCGGTAGCGCAGCGGCGCCACCGCCACCGTGCACGGGAAGACGGCGCTGTCCAGGGCCGTGGGCGCGGCACCCGCCGGGGCGGCCGGCGGGACCGGCCCCTGACCGGGGAGCGTGTGGAGGCCGACCACCCACGGGCCGGTGCCGCGGTTGCGCCGCGCGCCCGCGAGCAGCGCCTCCAGCCGGCACATCAGCTCGCCGCCCGCCGCTTCCAGGTGCTGGAGCACGACCGTGCCGTCCTCGTCCCGGAACGCCTCCTCGACGCGCGGCAGTAGATGCGGGGCGCTCTGGAGGGACAGGTCCACGACGTGCAGCCGGTTCCCGGGCCGTACCCATTGGTGGGCGGCGCGGACCAGCGCGAGCTTGCCCACCCCCGCCTCGCCCACCACCCGGGTCGGCAGCCGCTGCCGGCAGGCGGACGCGACGTCCCGGCTCGCGGAGCGCCAGGACGGTGAGGTGCCGGCCAGGCCCGGCAGGGGCACCGGGAGCGGCACCGGGGATGATTGCGGCCCGGTCCCCTCACCGGGCGCCGGGCCCGCCGTGGCGGGAGTCTCCCGGCCCTCCGGCATCGTCATGCCGACGACGCAGCCGATCGGCCGGCCGGGCGGGCCGACCAGGGTGCAACGGGCCCGTACGTCGGTGCCGGAAGGCAACCGCAGCGACGTGTCGACGCGCTGCCTGCGGCTGCCCACCGGCGCGGCCAGCAGGTCGGCGGCCAGTGCGCCCAACTGACGCAGATCAGGTGGCTCCAGGAGGCGGACCGCCTCGGTGTTGGCCGTGCGCAGGGTGGGCGTCACCAGGAGCACCGGGCCGCTGGAGCGCCGGCCCGCGGCGAGGAACGCGTCCAGGGCCGCGCGCTCGTTGCCGGAGTACCGGTCCAGCAGCCGCTCCTCGATGTCGGCGGCGGCCTGCCGTACCACCGCGGACATCAGCGGGGAGGCGTCCTGCCGCAGACACGTCAGGTTGACGACGCCTTCCTGCCGTCCGGTGAGCGGGTTGCGTACAGGGATGCCGGCGCAGGCGGCGCGCTGGAGCGGCTCGGCGAAGTGTTCAGGGCCGAAGACGGTGGTCAGGCGCCGGTCGGCGAGCGCGGTCCCGATGCCGTTGGTGCCGACGGCCTCCTCGGCGTAGCTGAACCCCGGGGCCAGGTGCACCCGGTCCATCAGCCGGACGACCGCGGAGTCACCGCCCCGGCAGGCCAGGACCCGGGCCGCGGCGTCCGCGAGGACCACGCCGGCCGTGCAGTCGGCGAGGAGCTGCTCGACGCGGTCGAGGACCGGCGCCGCGGCGGACAGCAGGCGGCTGTCCCAGTCGATGTGCCGGTCCGCGTGCGGAACGTGCAGCCGGTCGGCGTCGACCTCGTGCAGGCGGCAGCGTCTCCAGGAGGAGAGGACCGCTTCGCGGGCCCGTGGGTACGCGCCGCGCGCCACTGCCGCCGTCGCTGCCGGCGCCTCCGGGGCGCCGCTCAGCATCCGTTCGCGTGCCCGCATGACAGCCCGGTCGGGGCAATCCCGGAAATCCATGACTGCAGACATGCCCCGGGCACCGAACCGCGATCCCCGCGAGCGGCCCCAATCCCGCCACCGGGTACGGCACTCCACCGCCGCGCGGCGAAAGTCCGCCCGGATCAGGGCAGTTGCCTGCGCACCGTCTCAGAGTGAGACATCACGCCCTGCCGGTGGCGTGCTGTAATTCCGAATGCGGGCAGAACCCTTCCGGGAGCCGTACGACGACGGGGGACGGCCGGGGACAGCCGCGGCGGCCCGCCGCACCCCGACATCCACCCGAGGACCGCCGATGCCGATCAGTCCGCAGGAGCCGACCGTGACGCTGTGCTGGAACGGAAGCCCGATCACCCTCGACACGAGCAGGCCCCTGGACCAGTACGCGCTGAGGCTGGCCGAGGCGAACCGGTCCGCGCTGGCCGACCTCTTCGCGTCGCTGGACATACTGGAGAATCTGATCGGCCAGATCCGGGACAGCGCGCACGACACCGTGGCCGGCGCCAGCACCTGCCTCGCCCAGTCCCAGCAGCATGTGCAGACCAGCCTGGCGACCGTGGAGGCGCTGAACGACCTGACCCGCCGTCTGCTGCCCCGGCCGGTGCCGCCGCACGAGGGCGGCAGGGCCTGAGCGGGCCCCGCGTCAGGGCACGCTGACGTACGGGAGAAACCGACCGCCGGTTCGGCCGGGGAGCATCAGCCCCCGGCCGGAGACCGTCCGTCCCCGCCGGGACCGTCAGTCCCGCCCGGCGCGGAGTTCGCTCCAGTCCAGCAGCTCGTTGGCCTCGCGCTCCGTCTCCTTGGCCAGCTGGCGTACCTGGGCCAGCACGTCGCCGTGCTCCTCGATGAGGCTTTCGTAGATCGGTGGGCCGGCGGGCAGGCGGGCAGCGGTCATGTGGGGTCAGTCCTCGAACCATTCAGCCGCACCGTCCCCCGCCCGCGGCGGGAGTGGGGATGCGGAATCTACAACGACGCCGGAACCGCGGACGGAGCGCGTTTCAGGCGGCCAGGAGAGAGTCCTCCCGCACGCCCGTGCCGGGCAGCCGGTGCCTGGCCGCGACCAGTGCCGCATCAACATCCTTCGTTCCGGTGGAAATACACAGCGAGTAGGCGAGATCGTCCATCCGCCTGCGCAGCTCAGGACTGCCGTCCTCAGCGCGCAGCACCCGCAATGTCTCGTACTGCCCGACGAGGTTACCCAACACCACCGGGTGCGCCAACAACATCCTTTCCCCCTTCCATCACATGATCGCCTTCACTTCACAGCGGCGGCTACCCGTCCCGCGGGTTGTCATGCGCACGAAAAGGAGATACATCACACGCCCCATGGCACCCACCGTGTCCCGCGCGTCCCGCACACCGGGCGCGCCGCACCCGCGATGCCAAGCATGAAGGAGCACGGCTGGGGGCGCGTACAGAACATCGCCGGCGACTCGGCGGTCGTGGTCCCGGCCGAGATGATTCATTACGGCATGTCCAAGACATCCCTGCCGGCCGTTTCGCGCAGCTTCGCCAAGGAGGCCGCCGGCACCGGCGTCACCGTCAACTCCGTGATCGTCGGACCGGCGCACACCGGTGGCGTCGAGGACTTCGTATATCAGTTGGTCGACCGCGATCTTCCGTGGGACGCTGCCCAGCGGGAGTTCGCCCAGGCGTCGGCGTCCACCGGCGGCGCGCTGCGCGTCGACGGCGGTACGTGGACGCGATCCTGCCCTGATGCCGCCGGCCGACGAGAAACGAGCGCCCCAGATGCCCGAGACCAGCCACGAACAGCGCCGTGACCACGGAAACGGCGACGCCGTCGGCCGGTTCGCCGGCGGGCTCCGCGAGCGGGCCACCGTGCTCGACACCCTCGACCCCGAGGAACCGCTCGACGACCTGGAGCCCCTGCGGACGCTCATCGGGGACGCCCGTGTCGTCGCGCTCGGCGAGAACTCCCATTTCATCGAGGAGTTCGGCCTGGCCCGCGAACGCGTACTGCGCTTCCTCGTCCAGCGCTGCGGTTTCACCGCGCTGGCCTTCGAGTTCGGCTTCAGCGAGGGCTTCGCGCTGGACGCGTGGGTACAAGGCGAGGGCGCCGAGGAGGACTTCGCGCGGCAGACCGCGGCGAACATCCCCATCGGGCTGTCGGGTCCGCTGCACTGGCTGCGCCGCTACAACCGGACCGCGGTCCTGCCCGTACGGTTCGCCGGTGTCGACATCCCCGAGGCCGGGGGCTCGCTGCTCCCGGCCCTGGCACCGGTCGCCGAGTACCTCCGCGAGGTCGATCCGGGCGGCCTGCCGCTCGTCCAGGACGCCATGAAGACCGCCGAGCTGTTCGGCGGCGCGTCCATGGCGCTGGCCGCGCCGGCCTGGGCCCGGCTGAGCGCCGGCGAGCAGGACACCCTCAGCGCGACGCTGCTGCGCCTGCGCACCCGGCTGCGGGCCATGGAACCCCTGTACGTCGAGCGCGGCGGTCGGCGCGCGTACGACATCGCGCTGCGCCGCGCCGAGGCGGCGTGCCACACCGACCACCAGTTCCGCGCCATGGCCGCGCTGTACGCGGGCGACGCCACACCGGCCGACACCTCGGCCCGTGAGGTGTTCATGGCCGACTCGGTCCGGTGGCTCCTGGACCGCACCGCCCCCGGTACGCGGGTGGTGCTCCCCGCGCACAACGCCCACATCCAGCGGACGACGATCTCGTTCGACGGCCGTCTGACCTCGCTCCCCATGGGCCTGCACCTGAGCCACGCCCTGGGCGGGGACTACTTCGCCCTCGCCATGACCAGCGTGGGCGGCCGTACCGCCGAGATGCACCTCGACGAGAACACCACCTTCGGCTTCCGTGTCGAGGACACCCCGCTCGGGACACCGGAGCCCGGCAGCGTGGAAGCCGCCGTCGCGGCGGCCGGGCTGGGGTCGGACATCAGTCTGACCGGACTGCGGGAACTGCGGACCTCCGACGGCTCCGACGGCCCGGACCGTATCCGTATGCAGAGCGGATATCTGCACACCTCCGTGGCCGAGGCCTTCGACGGCATCCTGACGGTCCCGGCCTCCACCGTGGTCGACGACCTCGGGCTCTGACCGCCGCCGTCCGCCCGTCCGCCGCACCTCGCCGGTCGGCGGGACAGCGGCCGGGCGCGGGCGGCACAGTGGAAGCCGGTGACCCGCGCGGCGCTCGTCGGGAGGTGCGGTCGTCATGGCGTACCGGCTGGTGGTGGCACGGGAGGCGCGGAGCCGGCTGAACGGCCTGCGCCGCGACGACGTCCGGGCGGCCCGGCTCGTCGGGGAGGCGGTCACCGCGCTCCTGGAGCAGGGCCTGCGGCTGGGGCCTCCGCTGGTGGTGCCGGTCGGAGCCGCCCTGCGGGCGGGCGAGCCGCGGGAGGCCCTGGACCACTGGTATCAGCGCCAGCTCACCCTGCTGCTGAAGGTACGGCAGGCGGTGGCCGAGGCGGCGGTGGCCCGCCGTCGGCTCGACCATCGTCTGGCCGATTTGGCGAAGCAGGCACGGCGGCTGGCCGACCTCGGGGCGCAGGCCGCCTCGTCGCGGCGGGACGGCCTCGCGCGAGAGGCCGAAGAGCGCTGGTCGGCGGTGCGCCACCAGCAGACGCTGCTCGGCGAGTCGCGCGCCGTCATCCGCGAACGGGAGGCCGCTCTTGTCGGGATCAGCCGGCGGGTACAGAACCAGGTCGACCTCTTCCGGTCCCGCAGAGCGGGGGTGGAGGCGGTCCAGCGGGTCGGGCGCGCCCAGCAGAACGCCCACGAGGCGTGCCGCGAAGCGGATGCGGCGGCCGGTGCGGACGAGGCTTCGTGCGCCGCCGCGGACCGCGCGGTCGCCGGGGCCCGGGCCGCGGCCTGCGACATGGCCGCCGGCACCGAGCGGCTGGAGCGTGCGGTCCATGAGCCGCTGGGTGACCGCCCGCCGGAGGTGGAGCTGTACGAACTGCGGCTCGGCGCGCTGACAGGGCGGGATCTGCGGGTGCTGTGCGCCATCGAGACCGGGGAGGCCGCCGGGAGCGCGGAGCCCGCCGAGGCCGTGGTGCTGCTCGGCGTGGCCGCGGACCGCGCGCAGTGGTGGGAGTGGTACGAGTACGCCCTGCCGCTGGCCCGTGAGCGCCTGGCCCGGCGGGAGTCGCAGGGCCGGGAGCCCGGCGCGGAGGACGAGGCGTTCTGCGGAAGCCGGGCGTTCCTCCACGACTGGTACCCCGGACGGGAGGAGGAGCGGCACGGCGGTGCGGCCCTGCTCGTGGCGCGCAACCGGGGGGTGGCGGCTGGCTTCGGTGCGCCGCCACCGGGGGCTGACGCAGGAGCAGCTCGCCGAACGGATGGGGGTCCCGGCCGCCCGTGTGGCGGCGATCGAGGAGGGCGAGCCGGGCACCGTCGAAATGCGCACGCTCGCCGCTTACGTGGCAGCACTGGACGGACGGCTGGAGGTCGTCGCGGATTTCGGCACGGAGCGGCTGGTCCTGGGCTGAGGTCCGGGCGGCGACGCGTCCGCGTACCGGAGAACGGGCCCGCAGGGGAGCCGAACGGGCCGGTCCGCGGCGGTGGGGCCCGGAACGGCGCGGCACAAGCGGGCCGAAGCGGGCGGGTTTCCCGCCATGACGGGCAGCGGAACGCGCCCTTCTGCTTGCTATAAACCTGGTGCCGGGCAGAAACGGGCAGGACGATGACCGAACGGAACGCCGTGGAACCTAGGGAACCGAGCAGGAGTGCGCCGTGAGAGCCGAGGAACGCCAGCACCGCATCCTCGTCCTGGCCCGCCAGGCCGGCCGGGTGGATGTCACGGACGTCGCCGGGGAGTTCGGGGTGGCGCGCGAGACCGTACGGCGGGACCTGAGCGAGCTGGAGCGGCGCGGCCTGGTCCGGCGTACCCACGGGGCCGCGTATCCGGTGGAGAGCGCGGGTTTCGAGACGACGCTGGCCCGGCGCGAGACCCAGCAGGTGGCGGAGAAGCGGCGGATCGCGGCGGCCGCCGTCCAGCTCGTCGGTGAGGCCGAGACCGTGTTCGTCGACGAAGGGTACACGCCGGAGCTGCTGGCGATGCTGCTGCCCACCGACCGGCCGCTGACGGTGGTCACCTCCTCGCTGCGCACCGCGTCGCTGGTGTCCGCGTCCGACACGGCCACCGTGCTGCTGCTCGGCGGGCGGGTGCGGTCCGGGACGCAGGCGGCGGTGGGGTCCTGGGCGCGGGACATGCTCGCCGGGTTCGTCATCGACCTGGCGTTCCTCGGGGCGAACGGGGTGTCTCGGGAACACGGTCTGACCACCCCGGACCCGGCCGTCGCCGATGTGAAGGCGCAGGCCGTGCGGTCGTCGCGGCGGCGGGTGCTGATCGGGGTGCACAGCAAGTTCGGCGCGAGCAGCTTCTGCCGGTTCGCGGCCGTACGTGATCTGGACACGATCGTCACGGACACCGGGCTGTCCGCCCCGGAGGCCCACCGCTACACCCTGTTGGGCCCGCAGGTTCTACGGGTCTGACACGGCAGCGCGCACCGCGCGCGGGGAGCGCACGCCGTCCTGTACGGGCGTGCGGTCCGCCGTGCCCGCTGCCCGTACCACCCGCGCCCAGGCCGCTCCGGCCGGTGTGTTTCCGGCGTGTCCCCACAGTTCCCAGCAGAGAGGTGTCGAGCCGTGCGAGCACGATCTCCCGGGAGGACCGTTCGCCTGCGGCGGTCCGTCCCGCGTACCGGACGGCGGGGGCCGCTGGGCCTGGCAGCCGCCGTGGTGACCGTCTCCCTGGCCCTCGGGGGCTGTTACCGGGGCGCCGGCGCCCTCGGCAACGAGGGCCGGGACACCATCAACGTCCTCATGGTGAACAACCCGCAGATGGCCGACCTGCAACGGCTGACGGCCGAGCACTTCACCAAGAGCACCGGCATCAAGGTGAACTACACCGTGCTGCCCGAGGACGACCTGCGCGACAAGATGAGCCAGGACTTCTCCAGTCAGGCCGGCCAGTACGACGTGGCCAGCCTCAGCAACTACGAGACGCCCATCTACGCCCGCAACGGCTGGCTGACCCCGCTCGGCGACCGGGCCGCGCGGGACACCGGGTACGACGAGGCCGACCTGCTCGCCCCCGTACGGAAGTCGCTGACCGCCGCCGACGGGAAGGTGTACGCGCAGCCGTTCTACGGGGAGTCGTCGTTCCTGATGTACCGCAAGGACGTGCTGCGGGACCTGGGGCTGACGATGCCCGCCAAGCCGACCTGGAAGCAGGTCGCGGCGCTCGCGGCGAAGCTGGACGGCGCACGCCCGGCCATGAAGGGCATCTGCCTGCGCGGCCAGCCCGGCTGGGGGCAGCTCGCGGCGCCGCTGACCTCGGTGGTGAACACCTTCGGCGGCACCTGGTTCACCAAGGACTGGCAGGCCCGGATGAACAGCCCGGAGTTCACCGCCGCCACCCGCTTCTACGTCGACCTGCTGCGCAGGCACGGGCAGGCGGGCGCCCCGCAGGCCGGGTACACCGAGTGCCTGAACGACATGCAGCAGGGCAAGGTCGCCATGTGGTACGACGCGACCGCCGGAGCCGGATCGCTGGAGAGCGGCGACTCCAAGGTCGCCGGGAAGGTCGGCTACGCGCCCGCGCCGGTCGAGCGGACGGCGAGTTCGGGCTGGCTCTACACCTGGGCGTGGGGCGTGCAGAAGGCGAGCAGCCACCAGGACGCGGCCTGGAAGTTCATCTCCTGGGCCTCCGGCAAGGGCTACGAGCGGCTGGTGGGCGAGCGGCTGGGCTGGTCGAAGGTGCCGGCCGGGAAGCGCGCTTCCACCTACCGCGACCGCGACTACCTGCGGCACTCCGGAGCGTTCGCCGCGGCGACGAAGAACGCGATCGGCTCGGCCCGGCCCGACGACCCCGGGGTGCAGCCGCGGCCCGCGCCCGGCATCCAGTTCGTCGGCATCCCCGAGTTCTCCGACCTGGGCACCAAGGTCTCCCACGAGGTCAGTTCGGCGATCGCGGGACGGCAGAGCGTCTCCGAGGCGCTCGACAAGAGCCAGCGACTGGCGGAAGAGGTGGCCCGTGCCTACGCAGAGCGTTGAGACGCGCGACGAGCCGGGCGGCCGGAGCGGCGCGCCGCGGCCCGGCACCGGCATACGGCCCCGCGGCGGCGCGGGTACCGCCCGGCGCGCCGCGGGCTGGGCCCGCCGCGCCCCGCTGCTGCCCGCCCTGGTCTTCCTGGTCGTGGTGACCCAGCTGCCCTTCGTGGCGACCGTCGTCATCTCCTTCACCCGGTGGAACGCGCTGGCCCCCGACAACAAGGGCTTCGCGGCCCTCGACAACTACAAGGCCGTCTTCACCGACCCGGCGATGCGCTCGGCCATCTGGACCACGGTCCTGCTGACCGTGATCGTCGTGCTGGTCAGCCTCGTCCTGGGGCTGGGCCTCGCGCTGCTGCTGGACCGCAAGTTCCGGGGACGCGGCGTCGTCCGTACGATGCTGATCACCCCGTTCCTGGTCGTGCCGGTCGCCGCCGCGCTGCTGTGGAAGCACGCGCTGTACAACGCCTCGTACGGGCTGATCAACGGCTCGCTGACCTGGATATGGAAGCTGTTCGGCAGCTCGGACCCGCCGCAGCCGGACTGGATGACGGCCTCGCCGCTGGCGGCAGTCGAGGTGGCGCTGATCTGGCAGTGGACGCCCTTCATGATGCTGATCCTGCTGGCCGGGCTGCAGAGCCGGCCCGCCGACGCGGTCGAGGCGGCCCGGGTCGACGGCGCCTCCGCCTTCGACGTGTTCCGCTACCTCACCCTCCCCCACCTGCGCCGCTACCTGGAGCTGGCCGCCCTGCTCGGCGCCGTCTACGTGGTGCAGAACTTCGACGCGGTGTTCACCATCACCTCGGGCGGACTGGACACCGCCAACCTCCCGTACACCATCTACCAGACCTTCTACCAGGCCCACGATTACGGGCGGGCCTCCGCGCAAGGCGTCGTGGTCGTGATCTGTTCCCTGGTGGTGGCGACCTTCGCGCTGCGCACCGTCTCGTCCCTGCTCCGTGAGGAGGTCACCCGATGAGCGCGAGCACGGTACGGGCCGCCGCGCCCGCCGTACGGCGACGGCGGCGCACCGGGAGCCTGCTGGGCCTGGCCGCCTGGCTCTGCGGCATCGCCTTCTTCCTGCCGGTGGCGTGGATGGTGCTCACCTCCTTCCACAGCGAGGCGGACGCGGCCACCAACCCGCCGAGCGTCGGCGCCGGGCTGACGCTGCACGGCTACCGCGAGTTCTTCGGCGCGGGCACCGGCATCAGTCCCTGGCCGCCGCTGATCAACTCGCTGACGGCGTCGGTCGTCTCCACCCTGCTGGTGCTGGCGCTCGCCGTTCCGGCGGCGTACGCGCTCTCCATCAAGCCGGTGCGCAAGTGGAGCGACGTGCTGTTCTTCTTCCTGTCCACCAAGATGCTGCCGCTGGTGGCCGGGCTGCTGCCGGTCTACCTGATCGCCCAGAACACCCGGATGCTGGACAGCATCTGGCTGCTCGTCATCCTCTACACCTCGATGAACCTGCCGATCGCGGTGTGGATGATGCGGTCCTTCCTGGCCGAGGTGCCGGTGGAGATGCTGGAGGCGGCCTCCATCGACGGCGCCGGGCTGCCGACGACGCTGGTGCGCATCGTCGCGCCGGTCGCGCTGCCCGGCATCGCGGCCACCGCGCTGATCTCGTTCATCTTCAGCTGGAACGAGCTGCTGTTCGCCCGGGTGCTCACCGGCATCGTCGCCGGGACCTCACCGGTCTTCCTGACCGGGTTCGTGACCAGCCAGGGCCTGTTCCTGGCCAAGGTGTGCGCCGCCGCCACCGTCATCTCCCTGCCGGTGCTCGCCGCCGGATTCGCCGCCCAGGACAAGCTCGTCCAGGGCCTCTCGCTAGGAGCCGTGAAATGAAGGCCGCAGTCATCAGCGCCCCGGGCCGGGTCGAGGTCACCACCGTCGACGATCCGGCGCCCGGGCCGCGGGAGGTCGTCGTCGACGTCGCGGGCTGCGGGCTGTGCGGGACCGATCTGCACATCCTGCAGGGCGAGTTCGCGCCGACGCTGCCCGTCGTGCCCGGCCACGAGTTCGCGGGCACCGTCGTCGCCACCGGTGGCGAGGTCACCGGGCCGGCCGAGGGCGACCGGGTCGCCGTCGACCCCTCCCTGTACTGCTACGCGTGCCACTACTGCCGCATCGGCCGCAACAACCTGTGCGAACGGTGGGCCGCCATCGGGGTGACCACGGCCGGCGGGGCCGCCGAGTTCGCCGTCGCGCCGGCCGCGAACTGCGTCAAGCTGCCCGAACACGTACGGACCGAGGACGCCGCGCTCATCGAGCCGCTGTCCTGCGCCGTACGGGGGTACGACATCCTGCGCTCCCAGCAGCTCGGCACCCACGTCCTGATCTACGGCTCCGGCACGATGGGCCTGATGATGCTCGAACTGGCCAAGCGCACCGGCGCGGCGGGCGTCGACATGGTCGACGTCAACCCGCAGCGGCTGGCCACCGCCCGGCAGCTGGGCTGCGGCAACGCGGCGGCCTCCGCCGACGAGCTGGACCGGCCGCGCGGCTGGGACGTGGTCATCGACGCCACCGGCAACGAGCGCGCCATCCAGGACGCGCTGGGCCGCGTCGGCAAGGGCGGTACGTTCCTCCAGTTCGGCGTCTCCGACTACGCGGCGCGCGCCGTGATCGAGCCGTACCGGATCTACAACCAGGAGATCACCATCACCGGTTCGATGGCGGTCCTGCACAGCTACGAACGGGCCGCCGAACTCTTCGCCGCCGGCGTCCTGGACCCGGAGGTCTTCATCAGCGACCGGCTGCCCCTCGACCGGTACGCGGAGGCGCTGGACCGCTTCAAGGCCGGGCAGGGACGGAAGATCCAGGTCACCCCCTGAGCCGGGGCCGTCCGCCGCGCGGGGCCCCTCGCCGGGGCCCCGGAGCGGGCCAACCGGGGGATTGACGGGGGCCGATCGCCGTCGGTGCGCACGTCGTGGAGCCCGTGGCGCGCAAGGTGCTGGAGCCTGGTCCCACGGCGGGAACCATGGGACCTGCCGACCCGTACGGGACGCGGACGAGAGGACGCCGATGGACCACGCGACTCCGCACGCGGGCGGCCCGGTGCGTGTCCGGGACTTCGCCCCCGGGGACGTCGCTCCGCTGGTCGCCGCGTGGGGCCGGAGCGCCCCGTACGACCCCGTGACGCGGGAACGCTTCCGCCGGCAGGTGCTGCTCGACCCGAACTTCGATCCGGCGGGTCTGCGCGTCGCCGTGCGGGACGGCGCGGTGGCCGGGGCCGCGTACGGGGTGCGCCGCCTGGTTCCGGTGGCCGGGGACGACCTGGAGCCGGAGCAGGGCTGGATTCCGTTCTTCTTCGTGGACCCGGCCGTCCGCCGGGGCGGACTCGGGCGGCGGCTGCTCACCGACGTGCTCGACCGGCTCGCCGGGCTCGGCCGTACCCGGGTGGACTTCGCCTCGTACACACCGCACTACTTCCTGCCCGGCCTGGACCGGGACGCCTATCCGGACGCCGCCCGGCTGCTGGCGGAGCTGGACTTCCGGCCGCGTGCCGAAGCCGTGGCGATGGACCGCGCCCTGGCCGGCCACCGGATGCCCGACGCGGTACGGGAGCGGGCCGCCGCGCTGGCCGCCGAGGGCTACCGCTTCGGCACGCCGCGGGACGACGACCTGGTGGGGCTGCTGCGGCTGGCCGGGGACGAGTTCGGTCCCGACTGGCCGCAGACGATCCGCCGGGCGCTGGACGGCGGGGCGCCCATGGACCGCGTCGTGACGGCGCACGATCCGGCGGGCCGGGTCGCGGGCTGGGCGATGCACGGGGCGTACGAGGGGCTGACCGAGCGGTTCGGGCCGTTCGGGGTGCGGGCGGATCAGCGCGGCACCGGGCTGGGCAAGGTACTGCTGCACCTGACGCTGGAGCGGATGCGGGCGGCGGGCGCGCACGGGGCATGGTTCCTGTGGACGGGCGAGCGGAGTCCGGCCGGGCGGCTGTACAGGTCGGCGGGGTTCGTGACGACCCGTACGTTCCAGGTCTTACGGCGGGAGGTACGGCCATGAGGCGGCGCCGGGTACTGGCGGGGCTGGCGGGAGCGGCGGTGACCGCGGCGGGCTGCGGCGCCCCCGGCCGGAGCGGCAGCGGCCGCCCCGGCGACCCGGTGGTGCTCACCCTTCTGTCGCACTACGCGACGGAGCCGCTGAAGTCGGCACTGCAACGGGCGGTCGACGCCTGGAACGCCGGGCACGACCGGGTGCACGTACGGACGACGGCGGTCCGTTTCCAGGATCTGCTGACCACCCTGATGGTCCGGCAGGCCGCCGGGCAGGGCGCGGACATCATCCACCCGTACAGCCTGTGGGCCGGGCAGCTGGCGCAGGCCGGGGTGATCCGCCCGGCGCCGCCCGAGGACGCGGCCCGGATCGGGCGCGGCTTCGCCCGGCCGGCGGTCCGGGCGGCCTCGGTGGACGGCCGGATCATGGGCTACCCCACGGAGGTGCAGTCGTACGCGCTGTACTGCAACGAGCGGCTGCTGCGCGCGGCCGGGGCGGACGGGCCGCCGCGCACCTGGCGGGAGCTGGAGGAGACCGCGTACCGGACCGCGCGGCGGGACCGGCACGGCAACACGCTCGTGCAGGGCTTCGGGCTGTCGCGGACCGACGACTCGACCGTGGTGAACCAGACGCTGGCGCTGCTGGCCTCCCGTGGCGGATCGTTCCTCCACGCGGACGGCACGCACAGCGCCCTCGGCTCCCCCGCCGGCCGCGCCGTCTTCGCACTGGAGCGGCGGCTGATCGACCGGGGCGCCAGCGACCCCGGCATCGACCTGATGAAAGCTTTCCCCGCGGGCCGGGTGGCGATGGCGGTCAGCGGCGCCTGGTGGACCGGCAGCCTCAGGCAGACGATGGGCCGGGACTACCGCGATGTCACGGTGGCGCCGGTGCCGGGACTCGCACCCGGCAACCGGGGCACGGTCACCACCGGCTTCCTGCTCGGCGTCAACGCCCGGAGCCGGCATCCGCGCGAGGCGTGGGAGTTCCTGCGGTGGCTGAACGACACGGTGGTGCCGGCCGGGCCGGAGGCGGGCCGGGCCGCCGCGGTGCGCGCCACCCGGATGAGCGTCCTGCAGATGTCGGTCGGCACGATGACCGGCCGTACCCGCGACATGCGGGCGCTGCTGGCCGCCGGCGGCGACCCCAACCTCGGCCCGTTCGTCGACGCGCTGGACTACGCCACGCCGGAGCCGAACGGGCCGCGCGCGCAGAAGGCCAAGGCGCTGCTGCGCAAGAACATCGAGGAGCTGTGGACCGGCCGCCTCTCGCCGGACGGCGCCGTACGCAACGCCGTACACCAGGTCGACCAGGAACTCTCCCGCTGACCGTACGACCCGCGCCCCCACGGGCCCTCCCCGGCCCGTCCGTCCCGAAAGGCTGGTGCTGCATGGCGACAACGGTCGGAAGCACGGACGGAGACGGGGACAGGGACGGCGGGAGAGGCGGCACGACCGCCGGGGGCCGCGGCCACGAGGACGGCGGGCGCGGCGTCCGTACGGCGGAGAGCGGCGCCCGCGCCTCGGCGCACCGGCGCCGGCGCCGCCTTCGGCAGACCGTCATCGCCTACCTCTTCCTCACCCCCAGCCTGCTGTTCTTCACCGTCTTCCTCGTCCTGCCGCTGCTGTTCGCGGTGCTGCTGTCACTGTCCCGCTGGGCCGGCTTCGACCTCGCCGACATCCGGCCGGCGGGCACCGGCAACTTCGCCGCCCTCTTCGCCCGCGGCTCGTCCTTCCTGACGCCGGTCCTGAGCAACACGCTGCTGTACGCGCTGGGCACCGTGGTCCTGGCGCTGTCCGGCGCCGTCCTGGTCGCCCACTGCATCACCAACCTGCGCTTCCAGGGCCTGTGGCGCACGCTGTACTTCCTGCCGATCGTCACGACCGTGGTCGCGGTCGGCAACGTGTGGAAGTACATGTACGAGCCGGGCGGCCTGGTCAACGGCGTGCTCAACGCGCTCGGCCTGCGCTCCGTGGCCTTCCTCCAGGACCCGGCGACGGCGCTGCCCTCGATCGTGGTGGTCCAGGCGTGGGCCTCCCTCGGGTCCGCGATCCTGGTCCTCACCGCGGGCCTTAAGGCGATCCCCCGCTCCTACTACGAGGCGGCGGAGCTGGACGGGGCCGGGCAGTTCACCGTCTTCACCCGCATCACGCTGCCGCTGCTGCGGCCGTCCCTGCTGTTCGTGTGCGTGACCCAGTTCATCACCGGGCTCCAGTCGTTCGCGCTGATCATCGTGATGACCGGTGAGGGCGGGCCGGGCGACGCGGCCAATGTCGCCGCCCTGGAGATGTACCAGCGGGCGTTCAAGTACGGGGACTGGGGGGCGGCGAGCGCGGCGGCCCTGGTGCTGTTCGTGCTGATCCTGGTGATCACTCTGGCGCAGCTGTGGCTGTTCCGGCGGAAGGGAGCGGACGCGTGAGACGGCGCAGGCGCTTTCCGTGGCTGTCGTACCTGCTGGTGGGCGCGGGTGCGGTGGTGACGGTCGTACCGTTCCTGGACATGCTGCTGACCTCGTTCAAGGGGCCCGGCGAGTACGGCAGGCTCCCGTACCGCTTTCTGCCGGACGCCTTCGAGCTGGACAATTACCGGGAGGCGTTCGTCCGGCTGGACCTGCCGCTGCTGTTCCGCAACAGCGTCGTCGCCACCGCCGTGATCACCGGTTCGGTGCTGCTGACGTCCTCGCTGGCGGGCTACGCCCTGGCCAAGCTGCGCTTCCCCGGCCGCGACCTGATCTTCCGGCTGGTGCTCGCGACGATGATGTTCCCGCCGTTCGTCTTCTTCATCCCGCACTTCCTGATCCTCGTGCACTGGCCGCTGGCGGGCGGCAACGGCCTGCTCGGCGACGGCGGCGCGGGGCTGACGGTCAGCCTGGCCGCCCTGGTCATGCCGTTCCTGGTGTCCGGGTTCGGGATCTTCCTGATGCGGCAGTTCATCGTCTCGGTACCGGACGAGATGCTGGAGGCGGCCCGGATCGACGGCGCCGGGGAGTTCACGGTGTGGTGGCGCGTCGTCGTACCGCAGACCAGACCGGTGGCGGTGACGCTGGCCCTGCTCACCTTCGTGGGCGCCTGGAACGAGTACATCTGGGCCCTGCTGGTCTCCACCGCGAACCCGCGTCTGATGACGCTGCCGGTGGGCATCCAGACCCTGCAGAGTTACCTGGACCCCAACCGTATGGTGCCCGTCATGATGGCGGGGCTCATGCTGAGCGTGCTGCCGGTGCTGCTCCTGTTCCTCCTGCTGCAGAAGTACTACATCCGGGGCGTCATGCTCAGCGGCCTCACCTAGGACAGCACCCGGGAATCCGGCGTCAGGCGGCCGTGCCGCCCTGCTCCGCGAAGGTGAGCAGAGTCCTGACGTCGGGGGCGGCGACCCCCGGTAGCAGGTAGCGCCACAGGGTGACGATCCGCTGGTGCAGGTCGGCCCGGCCGGTGGAGATCTGTGACAGGAGCTGGGTGCCGGAGTACGAGCTGACCAGCACCCAGGCCAGGTCGTCCACGTCCACGTCCGGCAGCAGCTCGCCCCTGCTCCGGGCGGCGCGCAGCTGCCCGGCGAACTCCTGTACCCAGTACTGGTAGGGGGCGTCGTCCTGGACGCCGAACTCACCCTGCTCGATCGCCAGGCGCACCCCGGCCCGCAGCGCCGGGTTGGTCTGGAGCTCCGAGGCGAGGTAGAGCGTGATGTCGACCAGCCGCTGCAGGCCGTCCTCCCCGGGTGGCATCTCCAGCCCTTCGCCCTGCTCGATCATCACGGCATGTGCCAGGGCCTCCTTGGACGGGAAGTGGAAGTACATCCCGCCCTGGGTGACCCCCGCCCGCTTCATGATCTTGCTGACACTCGCGCCGCTGAATCCGAACTCGTCGAACACCTCGGAAGCCGCCCGGAGAATAGCCTCCCGGGTCTTGACCGCCCGCTCCTGCACTGACCGCACCATTTCCCTCGGCAAACACGTGAATGGTACGAAGAAAACGCGAGCCCTGCCGCATCGGTACCGGCCCGGTCCACTATGTGGATCACTACGGGGGACCCCGGCCGGCCGCGGCCGGCGGCCCGGCGCCCGGTTCGCGCGGCCGTCCGGAACCGGCGGCACCGCGGTCCAACTGCGCAGGACGCGCAGACGGCCGCTCCGCGCGGCGGCCTCGGCCGCCGTCAACCGCCGTCCGTCACTGTCAGCCACCGAAAGCCGCTGACAGCACGAGCCAGGGCGTCATCGGTCACCGTCAGTCGCCGAGATCACCGCAGAGGTGATCCAGCGCGAAGGCCCCGGCCCGCTTCTGCGTCAGCCGTTCGGCCTCCAGCTGACGCAGCAGTCCCGTGAGGAGCCCGGCGTCCCGCGGGTCCTGGAGGAATTCCAGTACGGCCCGCTGGAACGCTCCCCGCAGGGTCGACGGCATGGCGTCGGACGCGTCGAAACAGAGCTTGTCCGCCGCCCGGAAGAGTGTGCGCACCTCGGTGGTGCTCGCCGACAGCCGTCCGCTGCCCGTGCTCCCGTCGGGGAACAGCGGCCGCTCCGCCGGTTTCGCCAGACCGGCCCATACGGCGCGGGCCGGACCCGAGACCAGTTCCCGCAGCAGGTCCCAGGCGGCGTCGCTCGGCCGGAAGACGGCTGCCATGTCGCCGGAGACCTCGAACGCCTTGAGGTCGGCGGGCAGTCCGGGGACGAAGGTGCGGGTGGGGGCGGGCAGCACATCGTCGCCGTAGTGCCGGCGGATGAAGGAGCCCTGGTGCTCCAGGGTGCACCGGCCGCTGTTCAGCAGCCCGTACCGGCCGCCGCCCAGGCTCTCGAACTCGGTGGATATCGCCTTCTCGGCCGCTCCGGGGCCGTCCTTCGCGAGCACGTCCCGCCACGCCTGCCAGGACCGCCGCACCTCGTCGCTGGTCCACGGCAGGCCGCCGGTGGCCCAGTCCTCGTACACGGCCGGGCCGTACTTCTGCAGCAGCAGGTCCTCGATCCAGTCCGTCCCCGGCCAGCCGGAGGTGGCGCCCGACGCCATGCCCAGGCACCAGCTGGGGTTCTCGGCCGCCTTGAGGTCGCCGGGACGGCTCCAGACGATGCTCTTCAGGTCCACCCGGACCGGCAGCCAGTACGAGTGCTGCTTCCGCTGCCCCGTCTCGTCCTCCAGCGTGATCCGCTGCGCCCACGGCCCGATCGCCGAGCCCGCCACGTCCTCCGGCAGCGCCTTGGCGTCGCCGTTTCGCGCGTACTCGGCCAGCTCGCCCAGACCGTTGAGGACCGCCACGTCGGGCGGTGTTTTCGTGCGCAGCTGGGCCGCCAGGGTCTCCCGCAGGGAGCGGGTGCCCTCGTACTCGTACGTCCGTCCCGTCCGCTCGCCGATCTCCCTGAGCATCTCGACGAACGGTCGCTCCTCCCCGTCCGTCCACGGTCCCAGGACCACCACCGTCCGGTCCTCCGCCGAGGAACAGCCCACCGGCAGCACAGCGGCCGTGACCAGCAGGCAGCAGGCCAGGGCGGGACGCAGCCACCGGCGCGCTCTTCTCATGCCTTCCCCCAGTCGATCTTCCAGTGCTCCCGGCCGTACCGGCGGAGCGTGAAGCCGCACGCCACGGCGCCCGCCGTACCGACGGCCAGGGCCAGCGCGGACGCCAGCTCCCAGCCGCCCGGGTGGGTGCCGCGCAGCTTCCCGGCCAGTGCGGCGTCCTCCCCCTCGATCGCGGCGTCCGGTCCGCGCGATGTGGCGGCCTCCTCCGTGCCGTCGCCGGACGGGCGGGGCACGGTGATCTGCCCGAGCCGGGACGCGGAGCGCTCCACGTCCCGCTGGGCCCGCTGCTGCGCGGCGACGCCGGACGACAGCACCACCGGCACCACCAGGACGGGCAGCGCGTACAGCACCAGCAGCGGACTGCGCACCCGCAGGCGGGCCCGTACGTAGTCGAGCAGGCCGACGAAGACGAAGACGAGGAGCAGCGCGGCCGGCAGCACGGCCGACGCCGTGACGGCGAGCGTGGTGCGCCGGTCCGACAGGTCGGCCACGGCGGTGCGCAGTTCCTTCTCCAGGCCGGTGATGCGGTGGAGTACAGCGGTCGGGCCGGTGCGCAGCAGGTCCGTCGCGTAGTCCATGCCCGCCCTGCGCAGCGGCCGGCTGGCGTGGTGGCTGCCGGCCCAGCCGATCCAGCCGTCGTAGGCGGTCACCAGGCCCGACACCACGCGGACCACCTGCTCCTGCGCCCTGCTCAGGGCCTGGGTCTGCACGGCATTGTTGAGGCTCTGCGACGCCTCGGTCACCAGCGACGGGTATCTCTCGCCGAGCCCGACGAGGCCGGTCTGCGGCAGGGGTCCGCGGTCGCCGGTGCCGAGCCGCTGCTCGGCCTCCTGCTGGGCGAGGGTCAGCGAGACCCGGGCGTGCGCCAGGTCGACCAGCGCGGGGGCGTACCGGTCGCGCAGCTCCTCCGTACGGCGGTGGACGTCGAAGTAGGCCGTCCCGGCGAGCGCGAGCACCGTGAACATGACGGCGGGCAGCATCACCATGCGGCTGAACAGGAACTTCCCGGTGGGCTTCAGCTCGCCCGCCGGGCCGCGGCCCGCCGACCAGCGCCACAGCGCCCGGATTGGACGCCGCCGTGCCCGGGGTGGCGCGGGCTGCGGGCCGGGCTTCTCCGGGCCCGGCCGGGGGCGGTCGTGGCGGTTCATCCCGGCCCCTCGGTGGCGGTGTCGCCGTGCGTCCGGAGGCTCCCGCCGTTCGCCCGGGCGCGCTTCCAGCGGTCCAGCCGGCGGGGGTACGGGTAGCCGCGCCGATGCCAGAAGCCGAAGGGGCGGGTGTGGGTGGAGTTGTCGAGCAGTGCCTGGGCCAGCAGCCGGTCACGGGCCCGTTCGGCGGGCGGCAGCTGGTCGAAGAGCCGCCGGTAGCAGGCGGCGAGTTCTTCCCGCAGTACGTGCTCCGTCGGCGGGGCGGAGATCTTCTCGGCCTGGATGTCGGGCTCCGCGCAGAGCGCGCCCAGCGGGCCGGGGTCCGCACCGGCGGGCGCGGCCGTGACGAGCAGGAGCAGCAGTTCCTGGAGGTCGGCGCGCAGCCGGTCCTGGGCGTGCCGGTCGGTCAGACCCTCCTTGCGGGTGAGCCGGTGCAGCGCCACCCAGGCCTGCCGGGCCGCGGCCACCGTGGGCGGGCCACCGTCGGCGGGCGGGGCGGCGAGGATGCGGACCATGGCCGTACGGGCGGCGGTGCGGTGCCGCGAGTCGGCGGGGACGGCTTCCAGGCAGTCGAGGGCGAGCTGCGGCTTGCCGGTGGCGAGGTGGATGCGGGCCAGGCCGAAGGCGGCGCCGCCGAGGGCGTGGTTGCGGTGCCAGACCGCTCCGTACAGGGCCACGGCCTCCTTGGGGTTGCCGCCGGCCTCGTGGCAGTAGCCGAGGGCCAGTTTCGGCGCGTACTCCCCCGGTATCGCTTCGTAGACCCGGTCGAAGCACTCCCGTGCCCCGGCCACCCGGTCGTGCACGAGGTGCAGCAGTCCCTCGTGCCAGTGCAGCCGCCAGTCGTACGCGGCGAGTTCCCCGACGGCGGTACGGGCCCGGGCCAGCTCGGCCCCGGCGGCGGCCCGTTCCGCGACGGCCTCCTCCGGGTGGTCGCGGGCGATCTCCAGGTGCAGCCGGCAGTGCAGCAGCGCCTTCTCCGGGGTCTCCTTCCACGCGTCGCTGAGCTGGAGCAGGCCGACCGGATCGTCGTAGGAGGTGCGGTGCAGTTCGGTCCAGTTGCCGTCGGCGACGCTCGGCCGCGGGACCGGCAGGCCGAGGGCGACCTCGGCGGGGTCCGGCGGACGTGCCGTCAGCGCCCGCTTGACGTTGCCGCCGTCCCGCCACTGGCCGAGCGGCGGAGCCTTGCCCAGTTCGCCGTCGAGGGCGGCGGAAGCCGGGGCGAACAGCGTCGAGGGTTCGAAGGCCGCCTCCTCGCCGAGCCGCAGGGAACGCAGCTCCCTCAGGACACCGCGCAGTTGGACGGACATCTCCCGGGCGTCGGCGAACCGCTCCTCCGGGAAGTCGGACGTGGCCCGGCCCAGCACACTCTGCAGCGACTGGGTGCCGAGCCCCGGAGGCGCTTCGGGCACCCGGGCGAGCAGTTCCTCCAGCACGGCCCCGGCGGCGTACAGGTCGGCCGCGACGGTCATGCCGGTGGAGCCGTGCAGTTCGGGCGCCGGGTAGGTGACAGGCCCCGAGGTGCCGATCGGGCGTACGCCGGCGACGTCGACGAGCTTGATGCCGGCGCCGCAGTGGATCACGTTCGTCAGGGAGAGGTCGCCGTAGACCAGCCCGCGCTCCTCGTGGAGATAGGTCAGCGCGTCCAGCACGAGCAGCCCGTAGGCCGCGATGAATTCGTACACCCGGTGGTCGTGGAAGGGCTCCACGCGCTTCTCGATCTGGTCGGCGACCCATTGCAGGGGCGCGCCGTCGGCGAACTCCATCACGATGAAGCTGAGGTTGTGATCCGAAGGCCCCGGTTCCCTGGCGTAGTTGAAGACCTTGATGATCGACGGGTGGTTGAGGCCGACCAGCCGCAGGCGCTCCCGCCCGGCGTTCTTCACCGCCTGCTCGTCATCGGGGTCGTGCACCCCTTTCAGAGCCACCGGCCGGTCGGCGAGCATCCGGTCGCGGGCGAGGTAGACCTGCCCGTAGCTGCCCTGGCCGAGGCGGCCGACGACCCGGTACTGCTGGTGCAGCTCCTGACCGCGGACGAGACCGTTCCGCCGCGCGGGGGCGGTCTGCGGTACGGCAACCGGCGGGTGGTCCGCGCCGGGCACCGGGTCGGAGCCGGGCATCGGGTCGGATCCAGGCGCCGGGTCGGAGCCGGGCGCCGCGGGCGGGGCCGGTCCCGGCGGTGGTTCCGGCTCGACGAGGGTGTCCGGGTCGCCGACGGTGACATGCGGCAGGTCGGTCAGCCCGGCACCCGGCGGGAGGACGACATAGCCTCGCGGAGCGGGCGGCCGGTCGAGGCGCCGCAAGGCGTCCTCGACGTCGATGCCGATACGGAACAGGTGGTACGCGGCGCTCGCGCTGTTGCCCAGGAGCCCGCCCTCGCGCAGCGCCGCCAGCCTGCCCGCGAGCCGCGGCTGCACCGGTACGTACCCGTCGTCGGCCGCCGCCCCGCCGGACCGCGGCCGTCGGCGCTGCCGCTCCAGACCCGCCAGTACGGTCAGCCGTGCGGCGACGGCCTTCTCATGACGGTCGGCCCACCGCTCGTCGAGGAGTTCGCCGACGACGCGGTCCAGCAGCGCCGAGCGCCGGTCCCGGAAGACGAGCAGGAGCCGGCTGTGGCCGCGCGCCAGCAGCGCGTGCAGCAGCGCCATGACCGGCTCGTCGGCGGACCGGGTCCGGTCGACGGAGAGGAAGGCGGCGGACAGGGGCGGCGCCTGCTCGGCGATCCGCGCGGTCAGGGCGCCGACGGTGTCGGCCGGTGGTGCCCGGTCGGGCAGGCCGGCCCGGGTCGCGGTACGACGGGCCAGCTTCTCCGCCGTCCAGCCCGTCGCGTCCAGGGCGAGGTCGATCGAGCCCGCCTGCGGCTTCGTGGCACCGCCGCGCCGCAACGGCCGCGGATTGCGCTCGCGGTCGGCGAGGATGAGCGCCGAGTGCAGGGCGGCCCGGGCGTCCTGGTCCTCGTCGGCGACGAAGGCCAGTTCCACGGGCTCCGCCACGCCGTCCGGGCGCCCCCGGTCGTCCGGGTGGCCACGCGCCGGGCCGGGCACGCCCCGGCCCGCGTCCGGATACGCCGGTGTCCCCCGCCACGCCGGGGCATGCCGGTCGGCGCCCGTACCGGCGCCTCTTCCGGTACCCGTGGCCCGGCCCGCCCCGGTCCCTCTGCCGGTGCCCCGGCCCGTGGCAGGGCCCGCGGCAGGGCCCCCGTCGCCGAGCCAGCGGGCGATCCAGCGGCGCAGCCCGAGCGCCCGGTCCGCGCCGGCCGCGCCGGTGACCAGCTGGATGGACCCGGACACGGCACGGGCCCCGGTGGCGCGGAGCCTGATCCGTTCGTCGGCCAGGTGCCCCAGGACCGTCTCGGTCGGGATCATGTACGCGTGGCTGGAGGGGACGGGGACCTGCACCGTGCCGTACTGGTGCACCAGGATGCCGATCACGCCGCCCGTACGGCTGTGCACGACCCCGCTGCCGCTGAAGCCGTGCCGGACCACGTAGGGCGCCGATTCCGGGTCGAGCTGCACCCACTCGGGACAGCGGCCCGGCCCGCCGCGCCCCATGAGCCGGGCGGAGATGTGCTCGCCGCCCGGCAGGTCCTTGGGATAGCCGACGGTGTGCACCCGCTCGCCCAGCGCCGGGATCTGCCGGTGCAGCACGGCGGGCTCCACCGGCGGCTCCTCGGCCAGCCTCAGCAGCGCGATGTCGGCGCTGAACTGCGCGGTGGGCGGCCGGAGATGGCGGACGAGCACCTGCGCCGCCACGGGCCGGGGCACCGCCGGGCGGGCGCCGGGGAATTCCGCGTACACACCGCCCAAGGGGACCGGCGGATCGGTGGGCCGGCCACCGGCCGCCGCCGGTCGGCGGGCGGCCAGGACGACATGGGCGCAGGTGAGCACCAGGCCGCCGGGCAGCAGGACGCCCGCGCCGAGCGGCGGGGCCTCCCGGCGCTCCCCCTGGAACAGCCGGACCCGCCAGCATCCGTCGCCTGAGTAGTAGTGGGAAGTTCCCCCGAGCTCCCTCATACTCCGGAACAATAGCTGCGGGGAGTGACAACCGCTCCCCTCCGTGTGACGAAAGGGCCGTGATGGGCGGGTTCGGCGGGCCGGGCGGACGGGGCGGGGACGAGGGCGCGGAGACCGCCGGGCTGGCCGACGTCATCGGCCGCATCCGCGAGGAGCTGGAAACGGCGCAGCGCGAGGGCGAGCGCAGCAGGCTCCGATTCCTGGTGGACCGCGTCAGCGTGGAGTTCGCCGTGCAGGTCCGCCGGGAGGGCTCGGGGAGGGGCGGTCTGCGGATCGGGGTGGTCACCGCGGAGGCCGGCGGGGCGCTGTCCCGCGAGAGCACCCACCGCATCGAGATCGAGCTGAAGCCGCACGACCGGGACGCGCCGCCGGAGGGGCCGGGCATCAGCGTGGGCGGGCCTTCGTAGCGGCGCCGCGCACCAGGGGCGGCCGCCCGCCGAGACCGGGGCTGAAGCCGATGTCGGTGCCGGTGCCGAAACCGCGCGCGGAGCCCCCGACAGGCCGGACCGTCACCGTACGTGGCGGTAATCCGGGCCCGCGCGCAACCCGTTCGCCAGCCTCCGCGTGCGGCGCGTCCGCCGCCGGGTGAGAGTCGTCTCAACATTCCCCCTCCCTGAGGAGAGACTCATGCGTCGCACCGCGATAACCGCCGTCGGCATCATCGCCGCCGGGTTCCTCGCCGCCACTCCCGCGGCAGCAGCCACCGCCGACGGTGGTGGCAAGCACCTTCACCACCACACCTACAAGCATCACCACGCCGCCTATGCGGAGGGCCTGAACGCGGGCGGGGCGGACGGCGTGAGCATCGGTGAGGCCGGCGCCTCCTCGTACACGAAGGTCAGCGATCTGAAGAAGCACAAGCACTTCTACCACCACTGGGTGCGCTGACCGCTCGCCGCCCGGTTCCACCACGTTCCCCGCCGCACCGGCCCGCAGCCCTTCGTCGCCCATCCGGCGCGAAGGGCTGCGCCGTGCGGCCGGGCACGCCGTCCGTCGACGGCGTGCCCGCACCACGTCCGGATCCGTGCCCGGCGGTCAGGCCGCGGCCCGGTACTCCTCCTCCGCGTTCCGGTCGACCTCGGCCCGCACGCGGGCCAGGGCCCGGCTGATCAGGCGCGAGACGTGCATCTGGGAAAGGCCCAGTTCGGCGGCGATGGCGCTCTGCGTCATGTCCTTGAAGAACCGCAGGTAGAGGATGCGGCGTTCCCGCTCGGGCAGCCGGGCCAGGGCGGGCCTGACCGCTTCGCGGTCCTCTATGAGCCCGAAGCGGCCGTCGGCCGAACCAAGGGTGTCCATGAGGGTGTAATCGTCGTTGTCGCCGCTGCGGTCCAGGGCCACGTCCAGCGACAGGGACCGGTAGGTCTCCAGCGCCTCCAGACCGAGCACCACGTCGTCCTCCGCGAGCCGGGCGTGCTCGGCGATCTGCGCGACGGTGGGTGACCGCCCGTCCAGGGTCGTACTCAGCTCACGTACGGCCTTGCGGACCTTGTTGCGCAGTTCCTGGGTGCGCCGGGGCACGTGCACGTCCCAGGTGTGGTCACGGAAGTGCCGCTTGAGTTCACCCGTGATGGTGGGGATGGCGAACTGCTCGAAGGCGTCGGCGCGCTCGGGGTCGAAGCGGTCGACCGCCTTGACCAGACCGAGGGCGGCGACCTGCTTGAGGTCGTCGAGCTGTTCCCCGCGCTCGCGCAGCCGCACGGCCTGGCGGTGTGCCAGCGGCAGCCAGGCGGTGATCACACGCTGGCGCAGCCGCTCCTTCTTGGGGCCGTCCGGCAGGGTGACGAGCAGCCGCATCTCCTCGGTGGTGTCGGGGTCGTCGTGACGGCGCCCGTGGCGGCGCGCGATCATGGTGGTGGCCATCGCCGGCTCTCCTTAGACGCTGGTGGGCGGTTCGCAGGCAGGTGAGTGGCCACTCACCGGAAGACGGCAGACTGGCCCCTCTGGGACGGGGTGCCTGCGGTTCCGAAGCACTGACGCTCTTGTGTCCCGGCGTCGGTGCCTCACACTCCGGGACCCGAATTTTTTCTCCCGGCTTCTTGCCCTTGGGGCAAGGGCGCGGGTAAGCGCCCCGCACGCCGGAACGGGGACCGGCGCGACGGGGGCAAGGGGCGGGCGACGGGCCCCTACAACTCCAGCACGACCCGCCCGAACACCGTCGTCGTCAGCCCGAAGAAGTCCGCGTGGACGAGCCGCCGGGCCACCGGGCGGGTGACGCCGTCGGCGGTGAGGGTGCCGGTGGCCGTCGTGCGGTCGGTGAAGTAGGTCTCGGACTCCTCGACGAGGAGGCGGTGGAGGCTGGGGGACGGGAACCGGCCGGGCGGCGGGGTCAGTTCACCGGTCCAGACGAAGCCGGTGCCGACGGGGGTGCAGGTCAGTTCGGCCGTGACGTCGGTCGCCGTCCAGTCCAGGTCGTTCCCGGAGCGGGCCCGCTGCTGCACGGTGACGGTGACGCGGCGGCTCGCCGCCATGCCCGCGCGTCCCGGACCGGCGAACTCGCCGGTGTCGTTGGCGGCGGCCGGGCCGCTCAGTTCGACGCTGATCCGGCCGTCGGCCGTCATCGCGGCGGTGACCGTGCGCCCGGGCATCAGCTGGACGAACTCCCCGGTGACGACCTTCGACAGGTGGAGGGGGTCGACGGCGTACGGCTGGTAGCGGGCGAACGCGGGCCGCAGGTAGGGGAAGTAGGCGGGACTGTCGGCGAGGTCGCCGAGGTCCACGTCGATGTCGCAGGCCCAGAGCCCCAGTTGCTCGTCGTACTCCGGCGCGTACGCGGCGACCGTGACCGCGGCGGGCGTGCCGCCGACGGTCTCGGCGAGCAGCCGGTCGGTGGCGGTGGCCGCGGCGTTCGGGAAGTTGGCGGGGCGCAGGCGCGGCAGGACGGAGTCGTCCGCCCAGACGGGGTCGATGCCGCAGCGGGTGACGAGTTCGGCGGGGAGCCTGCTGCCCGGGTCGAGGACGATGGCGAGGAGTTCGTCGTCCCCAGAGGTGAACCAGGGGCGGCGGAGGTGGACGCGTACCCCCGCGGTCCGGCGGGTCCTGGTCACCCGGCGCGCGTCGGTGTCCACCGTGCGTTCCCAGGTGAAGGTGGGGACGGTGTGGCTCACTTCGGGCGGCTCGGGGCGGCGGGTGGCCGGGACCGGCCAGCCGCGTCCGGCGGGGCCCGGGGAGGCGGCGCCCCGGCTGGTGATCAGTTCGGGCCGGTCGGTGATCGCCGGGTGGAAGTACTCACGGAAGCGGGTGGTCGCGGTCGGGGTGTAGGTGACGTTGCGGTGCCGGGTGTCGCGGAACTCGTGCCGTACGTCGCCGAAGGTGAAGGTGTCCCTGCGGGGGCTCGTGGTGAGGTCGCCCACGTGGTCGTAGCCGGTGACGCGGCGCGGCGCGGCTTCCTTGACGTCGTCGAGCCACTCCTCCCAGGTCGCGTCGAGGTCGATCCGGCCGGTGCTCGCGGCGTGCAGGGACAGGGTGCCGGTGACGAGGGCGGAGGTCTCCCCCGCCGTCCGCCGGAATCGCAGGTCCGCCAGGGCCGGCGGGGCCAGCGGCTTCTCGACGGCGTGCACGAGGGTGATGTCGGTCCACGGGGTGATCATCCAGTTCTCCCCGGCCGCCGACGCCGCCGTGAGTTCCCGCCGCTGCTCCGGGGTCAGGCGCAGCGGGTCGTTCCACAGGGGCGAGGCGGTCAGCAGCCGCCAGACGCGGAAGAGCGGGAGGTCCTCCTCCGCGATGCGGCAGCTCATGCGGACGGTCACGACTTCCGCCTTCGGTACGTACACGGTCAGGACACCGCCGATCGGCGGGTCCGGCGGGCGGTCTCCCTCCACGATGCGCAGGCGCAGCGGCCTGGCCTGGGGCCAGGTTCCGGTGAAGTCGTAGGTGCGGTGGGGCTGTGTGCCCGTGCCCGGCAGTCCGCGCAGCGCGATGCCACGCGCCGGGACGTCGGGCAGGTACGGCAGCGGGAGCCGTTCGGCGTCGTGGACGACGTACTCGCCCGTGTGCAGGCCGTCGCCGCGTGCCACGGGCAGTTCGGTCAGGGGCGAGGTGTCGTGCGGGCTGTGCTTGGCGACGTGGATCTCTCCGGCGGCCTTCAGGTCGCGGGTGATGCGCGGGTCCTCGGGGAGGCTGACCACCGTGTCGAGGTAGCTGCCCGCTTCGCGGGACGCCGCGGCGAAGTACTGGCGGCGCAGCGCTTCCGGTTTGCCGGGTCCGAAGGCGGCGTCGTACACACCGTGCTGCTCGGCCATCTGGAGCGAGGTCTTGGGCGGGCCGATGTGCCGTTCGTCGTAGGCGCGGTAGCGGCGGTCGAGGCCGTCGGCGGGTGAGTTCTTCCCGTGGTCGGGGACCTGCGGGTTGCGGAGGTCGGCCCATTCCCCGGGGGACAGCGGGCGTCCGGACGCGTCGACGGTGCTGCGGATGACCAGGTGCGGTTCCGACTCGCCTTCCAGGAACGGCCACCGGGGCACGATCACGGGCGGTGGTACGGGTTCCCAGCGGGCGTAGGTGACGGGTTCGGTGGCGGTGCCCTCCACGGCAGGTGCTCCGGGGCCGAGGCTGTTGCCCGCGAGGTCGACCAGGCGGGCGCGCATCCGGTACGTACGGCCGTAGCGCAGGGCGGGCAGCGTGCCGGGGGTGGGCCGGAAGGTGGCGGCGAGCGGGAAGCGGTCGGAGATCTCCGGGGCGGGTACCCGCGGCCGGTTGTCGGCGCCGAGGGTCCGGCCGGGCGGCGGTGCGGCCAGGCTCCAGCCGTGCCAGCCGAACAGCGCCTGGTGGACGTAGAGCTGGTGGTCGGCGGTGCGGTCGCGGGTGACGGCGGTCGCCTTGACGTGTCCTTCGTCGGGCGCGGCGGTGAGGGGGACGGCCGGGGCGCCCGGCCGCCTGATCGCGTACTCCCCCGTCCGCGCGCACAAGGGGTGCCAGGCGGTGACGCGCCCGGTGCGCCCGTCCGCCACGCCGACGTCGATCCGCAGGCCGCGTACGAGGTGTGCGGCGTCCAGGACCGCGGCGGCGACGGGCTGTCCGTCGGGGCCGACGCCCGCCGTGTGCCGTGCGTCGGCCTCCATCTGGTCGGCGAGGGCCCGGTCGCGGTCGTCGTGGACGACGGTGAGGCCGGCGCCGTGCAGGGCCGGTACGGCGGTGGGGTCCGGGGCGACGGCCGTGCCCGGTTCGCCCGTACCGCTGAGGTACTGGTCGATGACGCGGGAGAACTCGACGAACTTCATCGCCGCGCCGTCCAGGTCCAGGTCGGTGGTGTGCACGGTGTCGGCGCCCAGCTTGAGCATGCGGTGGCCGTGGAAGCCGTCGTCGGCGGCGTGCGGCTCGAAGCGCCGGCCGGGGACGTGGCGCAGTGCCGTCCAGGGACGCAGGGTGGCGTCGGTGTTCAGGTGTTCCTGTGCGGCCGTGAAGGTCACGCGGGCCTGCCACCGGTCGGCGAGCCCGGCCGGGGGTGTGACGAGCAGGTCGAGGGCGAGGCCGAAGCGGCGCAGGAGTTCGGGGTAATCGGCGAGGAGGGCGCATGCGGTGTGGAAGTCGAGGTCCGGCTTCTCCGGGGGCGGTTCGGCTTCGGGTGCAGCCGGGGACGGTACGGCCGCGGAGGCCGGCGGGCGTGGGGTCCTGTCGTAGAACCGGTACATCTCGGCGAGGCCGAGCAGCGCGCCGTCCTTCGTGTAGTCGCGCGCGGCGCGGTCGATGTGCCGGGGGCGGTAGGGGTTCGGGTCCGCGGTGGCGCCCTGCCGTCCGGCGCGCGCGGCGTCGATCAGGTCGTCGAGCCGCGGGTAACCGGTGCCGACCTGGCCGGCGAAGGCCCGGATGGTGCTGGTCAGTACGTCGGTGAGGTCGTGGCCCTCGGGGTGGTTCCAGTCGGCGGCCGGTCCCGGTGTCGCCAAGGGGCGCGCCGACGCGAGGTTCGGTTCACCGCCGCCCGTCGGCGGGTTCGCCCGGCGGCCTGCCGTCGCGCTCACCGCTGCCTCGTACAGCGCCGTGACCTGGTCGTGCACCGCCCCGGCGGGGAACGAACGCAGAACGGGGAGCTGTGCGGCGGCGGCCGCGAAGGCGCCGGTGGGCGCGTGGACTACCGTGTCGGGCTTGAACAGTCCACCCCACAGCGTGCTGTCGGCCGGCGGGAAGCGTCCGGTCTGGGCCGTGGTGGGGACGAGCACGCCCGGCCCGGTGGCGCCGGGCGCCAGGAACTCGATGTGCAGCGCGGGCGCGTACGTGCGCAGGGTCTCCGGCCAGTCCCGGAAGCGGCGGAAGGCGTCGAGGCGGGTGCCGCCGGTGAGGCGGGGGCTGACCAGCACCGTCAGCCGGAGCGTGCCGTCGGCGCCCGGGCCGTCGGGCAGTACGGTCCACCGGATCGTCTCGGGCATGGTTCAGCTCACTTCCGCGAAGGCGGTGCAGTACTCGGTGACGGGGTCGTGCCGGGCGCCGGTGACCGGGTCGGTGTAGGGCGCCATCATTTCGGCGAAGGTGGGCGGCCGGGGCGGCTCCTCGACGGCTCCCGCGAGCCGGGCAGGGGCGGGGCCGCCGCCCACGAAGCGCTTCTCGCACTCGATGGTGACCGACTGCGACCAGAAGCCGATGTGCACGCTGACGGAGATTCTGGCCCGCCCGTAGACGGTGCCGGTCGCGGTCTCGAAGGTGAGGTCGAGGTAGATTTCGATGGAGGCGGAGACGATGCCGAGGACGTCGACCTCGCCGCGGGCCCGGAAGTAACCGGTCAGCCGGGATTCGCCGGTCTGCAGTTCCAGCCGGAAGTAGATTCCCGCCATGACGGACAGACTGCCGCTGGCCACCCCGAAGTTGAGGGAGACGGCGGCACCGAATTCGAGGCCCGCCTCCAGGACGGCCACCCGCTGGGGCGTCAGCACGATGCCGAAGAAGCCGCCGCCGCCGAGCAGGGAGACGGTGAGCCGGAAGGGGGCCTGCCGGCTGCAGAAGGAGAAGCCGATCTCCAGTGACCTGCCGATGAAGGGCAGGTCGAGGTAGGCGTCCAGCCGCAGGTTCTCCAGGCTGAACACGCCGATGGCCAGGTTCGGCAGCGGCAGCCCGTACCGGGCGACGATGCCGGAGGGCGTGACCTGGATGCCGGGCGGGTCGCTGAAGCCGTCCACCGGGATGAGCTTGCGCAGCGTCTGGACGAAGGAGAGCGGGCCGATGAAGTCGACGCTCTTGAGGACGACGTCGATGTCGGGTTTGCGTCCGGCGCGCGCGACGAAGCGGACATGGGCGAAGCTCAGCCGCAGGGCGTTGAACTTCGGTACCAGGATCAGGGAGAAGTTCTCCAGGCTGCAGCTGATGTCGGCGCCGACGCTGAGGTCCCGGCGCAGGGAGCCCCGCAGGTCGACGACGAGGGACAGCCGCCCGCCGGCGTCCGGCAGGAAGACCGGCGAGCCGTCCAGGAGGACGGGCTGGATGTCCGGGTTCCACTCCAGGCGCGCGTTGAGGGTCTCCGGCAGCCGGAAGCCGCGGGCGGCCTGCTGTACGGCGTCGCGCAGCGCGATGACCTCTCCGGCGGCCCTGGTCCAGGTCGCGATCTGCTGCTGGACGCGGGTCAGCAGGGTCCGTACGCCCGGATCGGCCCCGGCGGGCAGGGTGTTCAGCAGGCTGGTCAGTGCGGCGGCGAAGGCGTTGAAGGCGTCGTCGACCTCCCGCATGGTGATCGGGCCGGTGCGGCCGGCGAGCCCCTGGGCGACGAAGTCGCCGACGACGGTGGCGAACTTCTCCGCCGTGTCGGCGACCTGGCGGGCGGCGGGCGGGTAGCGGTCGAGTTCATGGGCGAGCAGCTGCCGGGCGCGGCCGAGGTCGGAGAGGAAGCCGGTGACCGCGCTGACGGTCTCGGTGAAGAAGTTCGGCACCTTCAGCGCCTTGCCCAGCCCGTCCACGCCCTTGATCACCTCGGCCAGCGGGACCACGCCCAGCAAGCTCGGGCCGACCGCGTCGAGGACGTCCAGCGGGCGGAAGAACTCCTCCGGCCGGAAGGTCCCGTCGGCGATGAGGGCGAGCGGGTCCTGCCCGCCGACCGGCGGGACGCCGGAGACCGGGCCGGTCAGCCGGGACAGGCCGGAGACGATCATGCTGGGCGCGGCGAGGCCGCCGGACCGGTCGCGCTGCCGGTCGAAGTCCATCCGCAGCGGCTGGCCGGCCGGGGTGAGCAGGCTCAGGAAGACCTGTCCCGCGTTGGCCTTGCGCACCGGGCCGCCGACGGTGTCGAAGCCGGACAGGGCGTACCGCCGCGCATAGGCTACGGGCACGGTGGCGTCCGTGCCGCTCAGCCGGCCGACGGCGGGAACGGCGGCCTGCGCCCAGCGCAGTTGCGGCAGGAACTGGGCGTTCTTCGACACGGCCGGATCGCCCGGCGCGGGGTCGGCCAGGGCGGGCGGCGCGGCCATGCCCCACACCATCCGGGTCACGTCGAGCCGGGTGTCGTCGGGCCGGAGGCCGGGCGCGAGCGCCACCGACTGGCCGAGGAGGTCGGCGCTGGCCTCCGGCGGGTGCTCCACCGCCGCGACGGCGGCCGCGGCGGTCGGCGGGTCGCGGTCCAGCGCGTTGTACTCGGCGACGGCCGCGGCCAGGCCGGCGCCCGTGGCCAGGGTCTCGTCGAGGAAGAGCAGCGGCGTACGGAACTCCACCGTGTTCCCGCCGTGGTCGACCGCGGTGACCTTGAAGTGGAACGGCTGCTCGGCGGGGGTCGCGGGGAAGAATTTGCGCCGGTCGGCGGGCGGTACGAGGTTCGGTGTCTCCACGGTGTCGAGGCGCACGCTGGTGAAGGGGAACAGCACGTTCGCCAGGTCGCTCGTGGGTTCCGGGCCGGCGGGCAGCGCGGTCTTCGGGTCGTACGTCTTCAGCGGCTGCCGCACCACGACGAATTCGCGCTGGATCAGATAGGCGCCCCGCAAGTCGTCGAACTTCCGCTCGGTGACGCGGACATACACCGCCTTGTGCCCGAAGGGGCACAGGAACCCCTCCCGCATCACCCGGACGTAGTGATCGCGGCCCATGGCGGCGCGGTGGCGCCATTCGGAGAGCGAGACGCCGCGCGGCCGCTCCGGCCAGGTGCCGAGGCCGTCCAGCCAGCCGCCGGCCGTCGAGAGCATCAGCAGCCGTACGGCGACGGGTTGCGGAACGTACGGCGTGCCGTCGGGCCTGAGCAGGCCGGCGCCGGTGGTGAGGTCGACGATGACCCGCCGGTCGTCCGGGTCCAGCGCCTGCCGGAAGGCGTACGGCGCGCCGGGGTCGCCGCCGCGTTCCCGGTTCCAGACCGCGCGGACCGTCCCGGCGTCGAGCCGGGTGTGCCACAGTGCGACGCGGGCGCCGGGCCCGGGCGCCGGGATGCTGCCCCGGTGGATCCACTTCCCCTTCTGGGAGGGTGACAGATACAGCCGGTAGGGCAGTTCGATGCCGGTACGGGGGCGGGCCGGGTCGGCGAGCGGGTCCTGTGGCCCGGCCGCCACGGCAGGCGCCCGGAATCCCGTTCCCTCGGCCACCGCACCCGCCGCTTCCGCGAGGGCGCGCGAGGTCTCCTGGCCGTGGCGGGCGGTGAGTTCGGATGTCGTGCGCAGCAGCCGTACCAGGTGCATGGCGCGGGCCGCGGCGTCCAGGCCGTCCCGCGCCGGGGGCGGCGGGCGGAGTGTCAGGGCCGCGGGCGCCGGGGCCGGTTCGCGTGCGGCGTCCACGACCCGCAGCGGGAGCCTGCGCATGGCGTCGAGCAGCCCGTCCTCGGTGAACGGCACCGCGTCCCGCGGGCCGACCTCGAAGACGAGAACGCTCCGGCCGCTGATCATGGAGCCCACGGGCAGGTCACGGGGTTCCCCCGGCACTTCGTCGCTGAAGGCCTGCTCCACCGTGTGCTGCGGTCCGAAGGTGACGGCGATCCAGCCGTCCGCCTGCGCGTCGGCGCGGACCAGCCGCCGGTCCCCGCCGGTGCCTTCGACCGTCAGCCCGGCGAAGCCGAACGACAGGTCCAGCAGGTCGGTCCCGCGCAGCAGCCGCAGCGGTGCCGGAGTGCTCATGACGCCCCCTCGTCCCGCGCGTCGGCTGGGCTCTCCCCTCCGCACGCGCAGCCCCGCCTACCTCCTATCTCCAACGGCGCCCCCGCACCAGACGGTATGCAGCACTCCAACAGGGGTAAGTTTGTTCGGGGTTGTCTCCTAGAAGCTCCCGCAGGCTTTGCCCGGCGCCTCGTCCGGCAGATATCTGGCGTGCTCGGCGGGGGTGAGTTCGCGGTTGACGGCGCGGCAGATCCGCTTGGCCGACTCGGCGGGGCCGGGCAGGCTCACCTCCCGCAGGCGTACCGCTCCGTCGGAGCTGCCGCTGGCCAGGTTGCGGCCGTCCGGGCTGAACGCCACCGACCGCACGAGGCCGGTCTGTCCCGTGTAGGTGGCGCGGGACTGCCCGGTGGCGACGTCCCACAGCCGTACGGATCCGGTGTCGCGTCCACTGGCGGCCAGCGTCCGGCCGTCGGGGGTGAAGGCCACCGCGCCCAGGGTGCCGATGGTGTGCCCGGTGATGGTGGTGCGGACCGTGCCGGTGGCCACGTCCCACAGCCGTACCGACCCGTCGGCGCCGCCACCGGCCAGGGTGTGGCCGTCCGGGCTGAATGCGACCGCCCCGGCGTCGCCGCGGGGGCCGGTCAGGACGGTGCGGACCCGGCCCGTCGCCACGTCCCAGAGCCGTATGGGGCCGTGCAGACTGCCGCTCGCCAGGGTCCGGCCGTCCCGGCTGAAGGCGACCGAGGTGGTCCGGTCGGTACGGGAGGTGGCGAGGGTGCGGGTCTTACGGGTGACGGTGTCCCACAGCCGCAGCGCTCCGCTCCCGCTGGTACCGGCCAGGGTCCGGCCGTCCGGACTGAAGGCCACCGCCTCGCCCTTGAACCGCGGCAGGGTGGCGCGGAGTTCGCCGGTGGCCACGTCCCAGATCCGCAGGCCGCCGCGTCTGCCGGTGGCGGCGAGGGTACGGCCGTCGGGGCCGAAGGCCAGCGCGCGCACGCGGTCGCGCCGGCCGCCGTCGGCGGGTCCGGCGCCAAGGGTCCGGCTGCCGCGGGTGGCCAGGTCCCAGACGCGTACGGTGCCGTCGTCGCCGCCGCTGGCCAGGGTGCGGCCGCCCCGGCCGAACGCCACCGTGCCCACCGGCCCGGCGTGGCCTTTCAGCGTGGTGAGCACGTCGCCGAGGGCGGTGTTCCACAGCCGGACCGTACCGTCGTCGCTGCCACTGGCCATCGTGTGCCCGTCCGGGCTGAATGCCACCGAGCTGACGCGGCGGGCGTGTCCGGGCAGGGTCCCGAGCATCGCGCCGGTGGCCACGTCCCACAGCCGTACGATGCCGTCGTCGCTGCCGCCGCCCAGGATGCGGCCGGAGGGGGCGAAGGCCATCGTGATCACGTATCCGGCGGGTCCGGCGAGGGTGGAGCGGGCCTTGCCCGCGGTCACGTCCCACAGCCGGACCGCGGCGTCGTTCTTCCCGTAGACGGCCAGGGTGCGCCCGTCCGGGCCGAACGCCACCGCTCTGTTGCTGCCCGCGGGCCAGACGAGCCGGGCCCCGGCGGTGCCGGTGGCCACGTCCCACAGGCGGACGGTCCCGTCGAGACTGCCGGTGGCCACCGAACGGCCGTCGGGGGCGAAGGCCACCGAGACGACCTCCTTGGTGTGACCGCGGAGCGTCGCGGAGAGCGCGCCGGTGGCGGCGTTCCACAGGCGTACCGTGCCGTCGGTGCCGCCGGTGGCCAGGATCCGCCCGTCCCGGCTGAACGCCGTGGTCGCCACCGGGCCGCCGTGCCCGGTGAACGTCGCGCGGGTGCGGCCGGTGGCCACGTCCCACACCCGCCAGCTGCCGTCGCGGGTGCTGCCGGCCAGCGTGCGTCCGCCGGCGCCGAAGGCCAGCGCGACGAGGGGTCCGGCGGGCCCGGCGAGGGTGGCGCGGGCCGTGCCGGTGGCCACGTTCCACAGGCGTACGGCGTTGTCGCGTCCGCCGCTGGTGGCGAGGGTGCGGCCGTCCGGGCCGAACGCGACCGCCCGCACCCCGCCGGCGTGCGCGTCGAGCCGGCGCCGCAGCGGCACGTCCGCGGCGGTGAACAGGCCGGCGACTGCCTCCGGGGTACGGGCGGTCCGGTACGCGTGCACCGCGAGGAGGGAGGCCAGGTCCGGCCGGTCCTCGATGAGGGCGGACGACTGGGCGGCGAGCTGGCGGGACAGGGAGATCCGCTGGGCGGCGAGCGCCGCGTCGCGCTGCTGTTCGCTGGTGCGGAACTGGTCCCAGGCGAGCAGCCCAGCGGTCAGGGCGAGGACGAGGAGGACGGACAGGGTGGTGGCGAACTGGCGCAGGCGCCGGGTGGTGCGGGCGGTCGCGCGCTGCTCGCGGTCGCATGCCACGGAGCTGGCGGTGAGGAAGGCGCGTTCCAGTGGGGTGAGTTCGTCGGGTGTGGCGGCGGGCGCGGGGCCGGGCGCCGCGGCGGCCGGTGCTGCCTGGTCGAACGTCTCCTCGGCCACGTCCAGGCGGGTGCCCCGGTACAACGCCCCGGGGTCGCGGTCGAGTTCGTCCCACAGCCCGGCCGCCTCGGTCAGCCGGCGGTGCACGATCAGGCGGCCGCGGTCCTCCTCGATCCAGCCGCGCAGCCGGGGCCAGGAGGTGATCAGCGCTTCGTGTGCCAGGTCCACGGTGTCCTGGTCCACCGTGATCAGCCGGGCCAGGGCCAGTTGCTCGACCACCTGGGCCGCGGCCGGGTCGCCGGCGTCCAGCTCGTCCCGGGCGGCGGGACGGCGGGTGTCCGGGGTTCCCTCGCCCGGTGTGATCAGGCGCAGCAGCATCCGGCGGGCCGTCCCGGCCTGCCGCGGCGTGAGCCGGGCGTAGAGGTGTTCGGCGGTCTGGGCGACCGCGCCGTGGACGCCGCCCGCCGACTCGTACGCCTGGAGGGTCAGGGTGCGGCCGCGGCGGCGGCGCCAGGTCTCCAGCAGGACGTGCGAGAGCAGGGGCAGGCTGCCGGGCTCGTCGGCCATCTCCTCGATGAGGCGGGCGGTCAGGGCGCGTTCGACGATCAGTCCCTCGGCGGCCGCGGGCTTGACGATCGCCTCCCGCAGTTCCTGCGGTGACATCGGCCCGATGGGCAGGCTCGCCTCCTGGATCACACCGGCCAGTTCCCGGTGGGCCAGGCACCTCCCGTAGAAGTCCGCCCGTACGCCCAGCACCACCCGCAGCCGGGCGGCGGGGTCGTGGGCCGCCACGATCCGGCCGATGAAGGCGTTCCGTTCGTCGGGGTCGGCGCAGAGCGTGAAGATCTCCTCGAACTGGTCCACCACCAGCCAGGTGTCCCCCGGCGCCGCGGCGGGGGTGAACAGCCGCCCGGCGTCGCGCGCGGGGTGGGCGCCGGGGGTGAGGACGCGGATCGCGGCGGGCCGGGGAAGGCCGGGGGACGGTTCGGCGGCGGGCTGCCGGAGGCGGGCGATGAGCCCGGCGCGCAGCAGGGAGGACTTTCCGCTGCCGGACGGGCCGAACACCGCGACGACCCGGCGCTCGCGCACCCGCCGTACCAGGTCGTCGGTGAGCCGGCGGCGGCCGAAGTACCGCGCGTGGTCGCCCGGTTCGAAGCGGGCCAGGCCGCGGTAGGGCGGAACGGCTCCGTCCGCGTCCGGTGCGAGGGCGCGGGCCGCGTCCTCCCGTACGGTCTCGTGCCAGCGCCGCCGCCACTGCTCGGCGTCCCCGCCGCACGCCGCCACGTACGCCAGGGTGACCGGGAGGGACGGCAGCTTCTCCCCCGCCGCCGCCTGGGACAGTACGGCGGCCGAGTAGGTCACCCGTTCCGCCATGACCCGGTAGGTCGGACTGCCCGCCTCCAGACGCAGCTTGCGCAGCGCGTAAGCGAACCGCTGTACCGGGCCCGCACCGGGATCCACAGGCTTTTCGCGACGCCCCATGCGGCCCTCCGCCGAACCGACCGGCAAACCGCCACGGTACGAAGCCCGGCGGGGTGCCACAAGGACGGTTCCGGCCGTGCGCGCCATTGATTACGTGCACGGAAACGGGCTGCCAATCAATCGCCCGTGCGGTGAAGTGGGCAGTACACGCGCCGTCCCGCCATGCCCGCGTCTCGGACCGGACAGGGACGGCGCACGATCGCACCACTGTGCGGCCGGTGGGTGGACGGGCACCTTTACGGGGGTAGGGTGCCCGGCACCTCCGGGCACCCCGGCGGGCCGGGCGCGGCACCGCCCGCCCGGCTCACGTCAGCCGCATCCCGTTGGCCGTGACGACCGCGTCGTAGGAGCCCTTCAGGCCGCCCTGGCCGACGTAGCAGCGGAAGCCGCTGGGCTTGTCGATCGGTACGAGCTGGACCTCGGGGGCCTTGTCGCAGCGCAGCGAACTGGCCGCCTTGCCCCCGTACATCCCGTACTGCTTCCACGCCCGGGCCCGCATGCCCTCGGCGGTCAGCACGCCGCCCTTGGTCGGTGTGGCCGTGTACTGCATCAGGATGTAGCCGCCCTTGGTCTCGACGCGGAAGGGCACGTCGACTCCCATGTACTTCACCGTGCAGGTGAAGGTCTGGGGCTTGTCACCGACCTCTCGGGTGTCACAGGTGCTACTGGTCGGCTTGGGGACCGCGCCGCCCATCTGGAGCACCCGGCTCTCCAGGTCGTACTTGATCTGATCCAGCACCGGCGCGTCCTTGCCGGGTGCCGGGTGCTGCGGGGAGGCCTTCCCGGGCGGCGGCGCCGTCGGGCTCGGGACCGGTGTGCCCTTGGTGAGCGCCGGGTCCTCCGACGATCCGCAGGCGCTGGCCGCCGAGACCATGAGAGCCACCATCGCCGCCGTACGTATCCACTTGTCGCGCTGCACTGCTCTTCCACCGATTCCCCGTTGCGCGCGGGCCTGCGCCGGCCCGCGCGGTGTTTCCGGACCGACCGATCTTAGGACGCGCGGGGCGAAGCGGAGGAAGGGGGTACGGATACCGGCGGGCGGCCGTGTGGGCGTGGGCAGAGGCGTCAGTACAGCGGGAACGCCCAGCCGCCGGGGTAGAACGGCTCCCGCTCCCCCCGGAACGCGAGACTCGCGCGGGCCAGCGCGCCCGGCCGCACCTCCTCGACCAGGCCCGCGGCCGCGCGGGACGCCAGGGTGGTGCCCCCGAGGAAGGCCGCGCCCAGTTCGGCGGAGGTCATCCGCAGGTCGGCCGGGGCGTCCGTACGCTCGCAGGTGACCGAGTCACCGTCGGCCTGCAGGCGGTGGCGGCCGATGTTCCAGGGGCAGAAGGTGTCCTCGACGTCCAGGACGAGGTCGACGGGGACGGCGTAGCGGCGGCCGGCCAGGGCCCGGTCCACGTCGACCAGCCGCACCCACAGCCGGTCCACGACGGCCGGGCGGGTGGCCCGGCCGTCCGTCAGCAGGTGCGGAAGCGATTCGTCCACCGCGCCTTCGTACCCGATCCACTGCACCAGGTCGATGCCCGCGAGGTAGCGCCAGAGGGCGGCGTACGCCTGCCGCGAGACCGCGGCGAGTTCCGCGACCCGTACGGCGCTGTCGTCGTTGCAGGCGTCCTGGGCGCTGTGGTGCCGGTACAGGGCGTAGCCGCTGGTGCGGCCGTCGGCTTCCTGGTGGACGGCGAAGCGCAGCGCGGTGGCGCCCGGGCGGGCGGACGGCGCGTCGAAGAGGCGGACCCGCCAGTGGGCGGCGGTCCGGTCGGGCCAGCCGACCGTGGCCTGCCGGACCTGGTCGTAGATCTCCGCCAGCAGCGGAAGGGCTTCGGAACGGCTGAGGAGCCGGACCGTGCCGTCGCCGAAGTCGGTGCCGGGGCGGAAGACCATGCTTGCCTTGTGGCAGCGCATGTGGATGCCCTGCGTGGCCGGGCCGTAGCCGTAGCGCCCGTAAATCGCGGCCTCCAGGGGGCGCAGTACGGCGATCGGCTCGGCGCCCTGCTGGTGCAGGCCGGTCAGCTGGCGCCGCATCATCGCGGTGAGGATGCCGCGGCGCCGGTGGGTGGGAGCCACGCCGACCGAGGCGATGCCCGCCGTCGGCAGGACGGCTCCGGGAACCGTCAGCAGCCGGTGGTAGACGGACGCGCCGCCCACGGGCGTCGTTCCGTCGAACGCGGCGAGGGTGCGGTCCAGCTCGGTGGCGGCGCGCTGGGCGGCGATCTCCTCGTCGGAGCGGTCGGCGCCGTAGGTGTCGGCGATCATCCTGGCCCAGTCGCCGAACTCGTCGTCGGTGACGGGACGGAGTGCGTACGAAGCGGTCACCACGTCTGTCTAGCGGACGCCGGGCGGTCGCACTATCGGATTTCCGGGCCGGTACCTCGGGTACCGGCCACGGCCGCGGCCCCGGCAGGCGGCGCCCCGGCGCGCTTCAAAGACAGGCTCTCAGCCCGACCGGGCCAGCCGGAACCCCAGATCGTCTATGCGCAGGGTCGGGTGGCTCTTCCGGCGGCAGGAAGCGCGGCAGCCGCGCGGCGGGTCCTGCCACCCGCCGCCACGGAACGTGCGGTACGGGCCGTAGACCCGGGGGTCGTAGACGTCCCAGCACCACTCCCACACATTGCCGATCATGTCGTACAGGCCCCAGGCGTTCGGCGTCCTGGCCGCGACGTCGTGCACCCGGCCGCCGGAGTTCTCCCGGTACCAGGCGATCGCGTCCAATTCCCCGTAGCGAACATCGGGGGAACCGGCCCGGCAGGCGTACTCCCACTCCGCCTCGGTCGGGAGTCGGTAACCGTCGGCCGACCGGTCGCAGGTCACGTCCTGCGCGTCGGGGTCCTCGCCGGTCGAATAGCAGGGGTCGAGCCCCGACGCCCGCGAGAGCCGGTTGCAGAAGCGCACGGCGTCCTTCCAGGAGACGTCGGTCACTGGCGTACGGGGGCCCGCCGGGCTCTCGGGCGCCTCGCCCAGCACGGCGAGGTACAGCTCGCGGGTCACCGGGTACGGCGCCAGCCGGAAGGCCGCGACCTCGGTCCGCCGGCTGGTCTTCGCAGCCTCGTCCCGGAGGACGACCTCCCCCGCCGGTATCGCGGTCAAGGGCTCAGGGGCGGCCGTCATCTGGCGCGGTGTCATTCCTGGGCTCGTCACGGGCTCTTTCTACCGGTCCGGCGGCGGCGCCGGGACCGCCCTTCCGGCGAATCCGTACGGGCGTACGGGCCGCGCCGTACAACCGTCACGTGATCTTCATGAACCGCCGGTTCCGGTCATGCTGCCGACACGGGGACAGGCCAGGTGTAGTTGGCGGCGGGAGGGTTACCCATCCGGGAACCCCTGTGCGGTCCGCCGGGGAACCTTCGAGGTGAGGCCTCCGATGTCGCTGTTGTCAGGGGTACCCGGGCTGTCGGGACTGCGCGTGCCCAAGCCGCCGCTGCCGCTGCCCGGCCCGGTCGTGGAAGGGGTGCGGACGGGTGCCCGGGGAGCCTTGGAGCTGGCCTGGCAGCTGGCGGGAGTGCCGGGCCGGGCCGTCTGGTCACGGCCGGGGCGCTGCTACATCGCGGTGCACGGGGTGCAGACGGCGGACGGCGAGCGGGTCGCGCGGCGGGTGGAACGGGCGCTGGAGCGGCAGCCGGGGGTGGAGTGGGCCCGGGTGAACGGGCCGTCCGGGCGGGTGGCGATCGCGCTGGGGCCGCAGGCGCCGCGCCAGGCGGAACTGGTCGCTCTGGTGGCGAAGGCCGAAGCGGGCGGCACGGGCACAGGTACCGGCACCGGTACGGGCACGGACACCGGCGCGGACCCCGGCTGCGACGAGCACGGTGAGTGGTGCCAGGAGCCGCACCACCCGTGCGAGGGGCCGCGGACCCGCCAGTCCATGACGGGACTGGCCGCCGACGCGGTCGGACTGGGCATCGCCACACTGACACGTCTCGCCCCATGGGCCCCCTTGCCCGCCGAGGTCGGATCACTGGCGGGGCTCTTCCAGCACCATCCCCGGCTGCGTGCGTGGGCGGAGCGGGGTCTGGCCGGTCCGGAGCGGGCCGAGTCGCTGCTGCCGGCGGTCAGCGCGCTGGCGCAGGGAGTGGCGACGCGGGGCGGCGGGCTGGTGCTGGACGTGGTGCAGCGGGTCGCCCAGTGGCGGGAGGCCGACGCGTACCGGAAGGCATGGGAAGCGGTGGAGCCGCGGATGGTGCGCGGTCCGCAGGACGCCGCCGCCGAACCGATCGTGGTCGAGCGGCCGCTGCCGGCGCCGAAGGACTCGGTGGACCGCTATGCCGAGCGGTCGGCGGCCGTGGGGCTGGCGGCCGGGGCGGCGGCCGTGCCGTTCACCGGGCCGCGCCGAGGGCTGGCCGTCGCGCTGGCCGGTGTGCCGAAGGCGCCGGAGGCCGGGCGTGAGGGGTTCGCGACGAACCTGGGACGGTCCCTGGCGCTGCGCGGCGTGGTGGCCATGGACCGGGGTGTGCTGCGCCGGCTCGGGCAGGTGAACTGCGTGGTGCTGGACGAGACGGCGCTGCGCGCCGACCGGTACGACCTGTCCGACCTGGAGCTGCTGCCGGGCACCGATCCGGACACCGCCACCGGCCACTTGTTCGACCTGTTCGATGCCGACGATCCGCTGGAGACACGGCGGGCCGCGGACGGCTGGACGCTCGGCCCGCTGGCGGACCTCCCGGGCGCCGAAGACAGCGGCCAGGACGCCGCCGGAGAGGACGCCGTACGGCGGTTGCGGCGGAAGAAGTGCGACCACCTGCTGGGCCTGGCGCAGCACGGCCGGCTCCGGGCAGTGGCGGGCCTGGTCGCGCAGACGGCCCCCGGCGCACAGGCCGTGGCGTCGGCCGCGCGCCGCGCCGGGACCCGGATCGTCCTGGCCTCCGACCGGCCGGACCCGGAGTGCGGATACGCCGACGCCGTGCTGCCCGGCGGTAAACGGCTGGTCGCCTCCGTACGGGAACTCCAGGGCAACGGCGCGGTCGTACTGCTCGTCTCCGGCAACCGCCGCGCGCTGGGCACGTCCGACTGCGGCATCGGGGTGCACCACAAGGGGCAGGCACCCGCCTGGGGCGCGCATCTGCTGGTCGGTGGCGACCTGAACGCGGCCGGGCTGATCGTGGACGCGGTGGCCGTGGCGGCGCAGGTGGACCGGGAGAGCGCGATGCTGGCGGCGGGCGGCAGCGGGGTGGGGGCCGTGGCCGCCGTACAGGCCCGCCCGTTCCACGCCACCCGGCGCGCGGCGGCGGCCGGGCACACCGCCGGGTCCGCCGCCTTCTGCCTCGGTGCCTGGCGCGCCCGGCAGTTGCTGGCCCGGCCGCCGGTACCGCCCGCGCAGAGCACGCCCTGGCATCTGATGCCCGCCGCGCGGGTGCTGGAGCGGCTGGCGGCGACGCCGGAGGGGCTGGCGTCCCGCGAGGCCGCGGCCCGCTGCTCGCCCGCCGGCCGGGCGGACGGTCCGCGGCGCACCGGTCTCGGTGCCGCGTTCGTCGAGGAGCTGGCCAACCCGCTCACGCCGGTGCTCGCGGCGGGCGCGGCGCTGTCCGCGGCCGTCGGTTCGCGGACCGATGCCGCGCTGGTGGCCGCGATCACCGGCACCTCGGCGCTCGTCGGCGGCGTCCAGCGGGTCCGTACGGAAGCGGCGCTGGCCGAGCTGTTCCGGCGCTCCGCGATCACCGCGCGGGTACGGCGGGACGGCGACGAACGGCAGGTCGCCGCCGGTGAGCTGGTCCCCGGGGACATCGTCCTGCTGGGTACCGAGGACGTGGTGCCGGCCGACTGCCGGCTCCTGGACGCCGAGGGCCTGGAGCTGGACGAGTCCTCGCTGACCGGGGAGTCCCTGCCGGTGTCCAAGGACCCGGCGCCGGTGGTGGCGGCGCAGCTCGCGGAGCGGCGTTCGATGCTGTACGAGGGGACGACGGTGGCCGCGGGCCGGGCCACGGCCGTGGTCGTCGCCACGGGCGCGGCGACGGAGGTCGGGCGCAGTCTGGCCACCGCGCGGCAGGCGGCCCCCAAGGCTGGTGTGGAGAAGCGGCTGGCCTCGCTGACCAAGGCGAGCCTGCCGATCGCCCTCGGCTCGGCCGCCGCCGTCGCCGGGGCCGGCCTCCTGCACGGCCGGCGCCTGCGCCACACGCTCGCCTCGGCGGTGAACCTGGCGGTCGCCTCGGTCCCCGAGGGCCTGCCGTTCCTGGTCAGCGCGGCCCAACTGGCCGCCGCCCGCCGCCTCGCCGAACACGGGGCGCTGGTCCGCAACCCCCGTACGATCGAGGCGCTCGGCCGGGCCGACGTGCTGTGCTTCGACAAGACCGGCACCCTCACCGAGGGCACTCTGGAGCTGGCGGAGGTCAGCGACGGCGAACGGGCGCTGCCCGCCGACCGGCTGGACGGCGTCCGCCGGACGGTACTGGCCGCGGCCCTGCGCGCCACCCCGTCGGCACACTCCCCCGAGCCGATGTCCCACCACACCGACCGGGCGGTGGTGGCCGGGGCCCGGCGGCAGCACGTCACCGTACGCGGTGGCGCTCCCCGCTGGCGGCGCGCCGACGACCTGCCGTTCGAGCCGTCCCGCGCCTACCACGCCACCGCCGGGCAGGTGTTGCGCGGCAGGCTGCTCAGCGTGAAGGGCGCTCCCGAGAACGTGCTGGCCCGCTGCGACCGTCGGCGGACCGGCGACTCGGCCACCCGACCGCTCGGTGACCGGGAACGCGCCCGCCTGACCGCGGCCGCCGAGGAGCTGGCCGGCGCCGGCCGCCGGGTCCTGGCGGTGGCCGAACGTCCGTTGAGCAGCGGTGAACAGCTCACCGACGAGGCCGTGGACGGGCTGGTCCTCCTGGGCTTCCTCACCCTGTCCGATCCCGTACGGGCCGGGGCGCTGCCCGCCACGGAACGGCTGCGCGAGGCCGGGGTGCAGATCGTCATGCTCACCGGCGACCACCCCGCCACCGCCGACGCGATCGCCTCGACCATCAGCCAGGGCGCCTCCCAGCGCGTGTGCAACGCGACGGACCTGGACGAGCTGGACGACGACGCGCTGGACGAACTGCTGCCCCGGGTCGATGTGATCGCCCGGTGCAGCCCGCACCACAAGGTCCGCATCGTGCAGGCGTACCAGCGCATCGGCCGGGTCGTGGCGATGACCGGCGACGGCGCCAACGACGCCCCGGCCATCCGGCTCGCCGACATCGGCATCGCGCTGGGCCGCCGGGGCACCCCGGCGGCCACCGCCGCCGCCGACCTCGTCGTCAGCGACGACCGGCTGGACACGATCATCGCCGCGCTGCTGGAGGGCCGGGCGATGTGGACCTCGGTCCGCGCCGCGCTGTCCATCCTGATCGGCGGCAACCTCGGCGAGATCGGCTTCAGCGTGCTGGCCGCCGCCCTGACCGGCCGCTCCCCGCTGACCGCCCGGCAGATCATGCTGGTCAACCTGCTCACCGACCTGGCACCGGCGCTGGCCATCGCGGTCCGCGAGCCGCCCGGCGACGGCGGCGAACGCCTGCTGAAGGAAGGGCCCGACCGCTCCCTGGGGGCCGCGCTCACCCAGGAGTTGCTGCTGCGTGGCGTGACCACGACCCTCGGCGCGACGCTGGCCTGGGGAGCGGCCCGGCTCACCGGCCGGCGTCGCCGCGCGGGCACCGTCGCGCTGGCCGCGGTGGTCGGCACCCAGCTCGCGCAGACGGTGGTCACCGGCGGGCCCGACCGCAAGGTGCTGCTCGCGGGGGTGGGCTCCGCCGCGGTACTGGCGGCGGTCATCCAGACACCGGGCGTCAGCCGGTTCTTCGGCTGCGCCCCGATGGGCCCGGTGGCCTGGGGCATCACGCTGGGGGCGATCGCCACGGCCACGCTGGCGGGGGTGGCGCTGGGCCCCGTCGTACGGCGGCTTCCGTTCTCACGACCGACAGAATCAACTCCCGCACCCGCTCCGACTCCGACTCAGCCGAAGTCGTAAACGAAGGTGTACGGGACGGACGGGCTGCCCTGCTCGGCCGTGAACTCACCGGTGCCGCGCAGCCCGGCCAGTTCCCCGGTGGCCGAACCCGGTACGACCTCGAAGGTGCAGTGCACACGCCCCCGGTCGTCGAACGAGCCGCGCTCCTCTGCGACGAAGGTGCCCCGGCGCCCGTCGACGCTGCCTTCCAGCAGCTCCATCCCGGTGAACGTGCCGGTCTTCTCCGTGACGTAGACGATGGTGTACTCGCAGGTCGTGTGTGCGGCCTCGATGCCCCCGGAGAAGGCGTTGGTGACGGCGGCGTGGGCGAGGCGCGGGGCAGTGCCGTCCTCGCCGAGGGCGCGTTCCTCCCAGTTGGCGTAAGTGAAGTGCCCGGTGGTGCGGGTGCGTTCGGCGCTGGTCGGTGCGGGCATGGTGATCCTTTCGTCCGGCGGCGCGGTGCGGTCCGCGCTGCGTGATCGCAGTCTGGCCGCCGTACCTGACACCTTCTGTCAGGTACGGCGCGACAATGACCCCATGCGTGCCGACCGTCTGCTCTCCCTCCTCCTGCTGCTCCAGAACCGCGGCCGGATGACCGCTGCCGAACTGGCCGCCGAACTGGAGGTGTCCCCGCGCACGGTCTACCGGGACGTCGAAGCGCTGGGCGCGGCGGGCGTCCCGGTGCGCTCCGAACGCGGCCCGGACGGCGGCTATGCGCTGATGGACGGTTACCGCACCCGCCTGACCGGGCTGAACGACGCCGAGGCGGAGTCGCTGTTCCTGGCCGGCGTACCGGGGGCCGCGCGGGAACTGGGCCTGGGCGCGGTGCTGGCGACGGCCCAGCTGAAACTCCAGGCCGCCCTGCCGCCCGGCCTGGCGGACCGGGCCCGGCGCCTCCAGGACCGCTTCCATCTGGACGCCGCCGCCTGGTTCCGGCATGCCGACCCGGTCCCCCACCTGGCGTCCGTGGCACGCGCCGTCTGGGAGCAGCGGACGCTGCGCGTCCACTACCGGGCATGGAGCGGCAGCGCGGCGCACCGGGAGCTGCGCCCGCTCGGCCTCGTCCTGAAGGGCGGCATCTGGTACGTGGTGGCCTGGACCGACCACACCCCGCCGGGCGACGGCCCCGTGCCGACCAGGACGTACCGGATCTCGCGCCTGGTGAGCGCCGAGGCGACGGACACGCCTTTCGAGCGGCCGGCCGGTTTCGACCTGGCCGCCTGCTGGGCGGAGTCCTCCCGGCGCCTGGAGGCCGGACTGCACCACGAAACAGCACAACTGCGGATCTCACCGCACGCGCAACGGCTGCTGCCCATGCACTTCGGCACGGCCGGCAGCCAGGCCCTGAACGACGCCGGGCCACCGGACCACGACGGCTGGGTACGGGTGGACCTCCCGGTCGAAACCCCGGCCGTCGCGGTCGGCGACCTTCTCCGGCTGGGTACGGAGGCCGAGGTACTGGGCCCACCCGGCCTCCGCGCCGCCGTCGCCCGCACGGCGTCCGAACTGGCGGAACGGTACGCGGCGACATGAGCCCGCCCGTCCGCCCCGGCTCACCCCCGCGGCCCCGGACCGGGCACGGCCACCGTGGAGTCCAGGTGTGCGGCCACTTCCCGGCCGATCCGGGCCAGCGGGCCCGGCTGGGTCATGGCGTGGTGGGTGCAGGCGATGTCGTGGTTCTCGATGTGGCCGGTGACCAGGTGGCGCCAGGCCTCGGCGGCCGGCGCCTGGGCGGGCTTGCCGTCGGTGGCGTGGAAGTACAGCAGGTCGCCGTCGAAGATGCCCTCGGAGAAGGTCGGCAGCAGCTTCACCGCGTTGGTGAACACCTCGGTGACGGCGGTGAGCCGGTCCTCACCGAGCGCCGGGTGCTGCTTCAGCGAGTCGAGCAGTTCGCCGGCGCCGCCCTGCCCGCGCAGCACCGCCGCCACGCCCGGGACGGTCAGCGGCCGCGCGAACGCGTGCGGGTCGTGACCGGCCGCCTCCAGGAGCAGGGCCAGGATGTCGTGTTCCGTCACGTCGGCGTCCGTCGTTCCGTGCGGGTCGATGGGGCGTGCGTCGAGCATGGCCAGCAGCGCCACCCGTTCGCCCCTGGCCTGGAGCCGGACCGCGATGGCGTGGGCCAGCGCGCCGCCGAGCGACCAGCCCAGGAGGTGGTAGGGGCCGGCGGGCTGTACGGCGCGGATCTGCCCGACGTAATCGGCGACCATCTCCTCGAACGTGGCGGGCAGGGCCGCGCGCTGCGCCAGCCCGCCGGCCTGGAGTCCGTACACCGGGACGTCCGGCCCCAGGTGCCGCAGCAGACCGGCGTAGCACCAGCTCAGGCCGCCGGAGGGATGGACGCAGAACAGCGGCGGCCGGCTTCCCCGGGTGCGCAGCGGCAGCAGGGCCTCGAAGCCGTCCGATGCGCCGCCGGTCCGCAGCACCTTGACGAGGTCGGCGACGGTGGGCGCTTCGAACAGCGCGCGGATGGACAGTTCGGTGCCCAGGGCGGACCGGATACGGCTGATGAGCTTGGCCGCCAGCAGGGAGTGCCCGCCGAGGGCGAAGAAGTCGTCGTCGACGTCGACCTGCCGTACGCCGAGCACTTCGGCGAACAGCGTGCACAGCACCTTCTCCCGGGGGCTGCGCGGCTGCCGCCCGTTGCAGGCCGCGGGCGCTTCCGGGGCGGGCAGCGCGGCGCGGTCCAGCTTGCCGTTGGCGGTCAGCGGCAGGTGGTCCAGGAGGACGAAGGCGCTGGGCACCATGTATTCGGGCAGCCGCGCGGCGGCCCAGGCGCGCAGGGCGTCGGCGTCGACCGGCGCGGGCGGGGCAGCCGGTGTCGGCGGGGCGGTACGGCCGGAGCGGCGGGCGGCGGGGACCCGGCCGGCCACTCCCCCGCTCGCGGCCGGCACGACGTACGCGGCCAGCCGCCGGTCGCCGGGGGTGTCCTCCCGTACGGTGACCACCGCGTGGGCGACGCCCGGGTGCCGGGCCAGTGCCGTCTCGACCTCACCGGGCTCGATGCGGAAGCCGCGCACCTTGACCTGTCCGTCGGCGCGGCCGAGGTATTCCAGGATGCCGTCGGGCGTCCAGCGTGCCCGGTCACCGGTCCGGTACATGCGTGAGCCGGGCGCGCCGCAGGTGCAGGGCACTCCGGGGTCGCCGCAGGTTCCGGCGGCCGACCCGCTGCCCGCATGGGCGAACGGGTTGGCGACGAAGCGCTCCGCGGTCAGCGCGGGCCGGCGGAGGTAGCCGCGGGCGATCTGGTCGCCGGCCAGGTACAGCTCGCCCGGCACACCGGCCGGAACGGGGTTGAGCGCGGCGTCCAGCACATACGCCTGGACGTTGCGCCCGGGACGCCCGATGACGGGCTGCTCCCCCTGGCCGGCGATCCGGCAGTACACGGCGTCGACGGTGCACTCGGTCGGCCCGTAATAGTTGTACGCGGTGGTGCCGGGCAGGGCGCGCAGCGTCTCCCAGAGGGCGGCGTCGACGGCCTCGCCGCCCACCATCAGGAGCCGGGGCCGGTGCCCTTCGCCGGTGAACAGCCCGGCGGCGATCAGCTGGTGGAGGTAGGTGGGAGTGAGGTCGAGGAAGTCGATGCGGTGGTCGGCGATGTAGCCGACGAGGGCGGGCGGGTCGAGCCGTACGGCGTCCTCGACGAGGTGCAGTTCATGGCCGGCGGCCAGGAACAGCGGGCCCTCCCAGGCGGTGTCGAAGGAGAACGCGGCGGTCAGCGCGGTCCGCAGGCGGCGCCGGGCGGCGGCCGTCTCCGGGTCGATCAGCTCGGCCCGGTGGTCGAAGAACAGGTTCGTCAGCTGGCGGTGTTCGACGACGACACCCTTGGGCTGTCCGGTGGAGCCGGAGGTGTAGCTGACGTACGCCGGGTGGCCCGGTGCCAGCGGGGACCGCCGGTCGGCGTCCGTGGGGTCGGTGTCCGGGCACAGCTCCAGCTCCCGGGCAGCGGCCTGGTCATCGAGGCACAGCGTGGCGGCGGTGCCGGGCAGCTGCCCGGCGGCCGCCGTGGTGAGGACGCACACCGGGCGGGCGTCGGCGAGCAGGAAGCGGATCCGCTCGGCGGGCAGTTCCGGGTCGACCGGTACGTACGCGGCGCCCGTCTTGAGGACCGCCAGCAGGCCGGCGAGATGATCGGCCGTGCGCGGCAGCGCCAGCGCCACGAACGTCTCGGGCCCGGCGCCGCGTTCGATCAGCGCGTGCGCCAGCCGGTTGGCGCGTGAGTTCAGTGCGGCGTACGACAGGGTGGTGGCACCGCAGACCAGGGCGGTGGCGGCGGGCGTGCGGCGGGCCTGCTCCTCGAAGAGCGCGGGCAGCGTCGTGTCCGGCACCGTACGGGCGGTGTCGTTCCAGCCGGTGGTCACCCGGCGGCGCTCCGCGGCCGGCAGCAGGTCGATGCCGCCGACGGGCTGTTCGGGGTCGATGCCGGCCAGGGTGTCCAGCAGGGCCAGGAAGCGGCGCTGGTGGGCGGCGGTGGTCCCGGCGTCGTACAGGTCCGGGTCGGCCTGGAAATCGATGCGCAGGCAGCCGTCGTCGGTCCGCTCGTAGACGTTGACGCCGAGGCCGGTGACCGGGCCGTTGGAGAGGTTGTGCAGGGTGGCCGGGTGCCGCCCGAAGCGCAGCTCCGGGTCGTAGCCCATGATGTTGATGCCCCAGTCGCCGAGGTAGCCGCCGGTGTGCGCGGCGCCCAGCTCCTGGACGAGGTAGGGCGACGGGTAGCGCTGGTGGCGCAGCAGTCCGCGGGCCCGCTCGGAGGTGTGCCGCACCAGTTCGCGCACGGTGGTGTACGGCTCCAGCGCGACCTGGAGGGGCAGCACGTTGGCGACCATGGACGGCGCGCTGCGCGGTACGGCGCCGACGCGGCCGGTCACGGTCAGGTCCAGCGTCACGTCGGTGGACCCGCTCATCCGGTGCACGTACAGCGCGAGCGCGGCCATCGCCACCACGGGCAGCCCCGACCGGGTCCGCCGGGCCAGGGAGCGCAGCCCGTCGGCGGCGGGTGCGGGGAGGTGGCCGGTCTCGCGGACGAAGCGGTGCGGGACGGTGGCCAGCCGGCCGGCCAGGCCGGTGTCGGTGGTACGGCCGGCGAACCGCTCGGCCCAGAACGCGCGGTCCCTCGCGCACCGTTCGGAGGCGTGGTACGCGGACTCGTCGGCCAGCAGCTCCTCCAGCGTGCTCAGGCTGCTGGGCGGGCACTCCTCGCCCGCCTCCAGGGCGCGGTAGATCTCGGCGACGCGCTGGATCAGCAGCGAGAAGCCGTAGCCGTCCAGGACGATGTGGTGCAGTGCCATGTACAGCACACAGTGGTCGTCGGGCAGCCGCAGCACGGCGAAGGAGAACAGCGGGGAGCGGCGCAGGTCGGTGGGCCTGCGCAGATCGGCCCACATCCAGTCCTTCGCGCGGGTCCACGGATCGGCCGGCGGGACCACCCGGGCGGGGCCGGGCGGCGGGCCGGCGGCGGGGCCGGGCGGCTCCCGCAGGTCGACGACGGGCAGCGGCCAGTCGTCCGCGAGGTCGGGCACCTGCCAGACGCCACCGTCCTCGTCGGTCTCGAACCGGACCCGTACGGCCTCGATGTCGGCCACGGCGCGGCGCACCGCGGCGTCCAGCACGGCCAGGTCGACCGGGCCGTGGATGTCCACGTACTCCGCGGCACGGTAGATCGGGTTCTCCGCGTCCAGCTGCTGGGAGAACCACATCCCCGTCTGCGCGACGGTCAGCGGCAATCGGCGACCGCGGTGGCCTGGCTTCCTGTTCATGCTTGCCGTCTCCTGACGAAGGTGCTGGTGTACGACGGCGACCGGGCCGTGGCGGGGCCACGCGGCCGGCCGCGACTCACGCGCCGTAAAGGGCCAACGAGCGCCACCTGACAGGTGTATCGGTTCGTCGGCAAATCTCTTTGGACACGTGTACGGAGACGGATGCGGCGCGCGGGCCGCGGGCCGCCCGTGGGGCCGCCGAGGCGCAGTTCACAGGCGGCATCACGAGGGGCGCGCGGGGCGGTACCGGGCGCCGGGCGGCGCATCCACGCCCGGCCGACGGTCATGCGTACGTCGAATGCGTGCGCCAGAACGGGCCGCCGAGGTCACTCACCCGGGCGTACGAGGTCCGACGGATCGGTGTTCGCGCCGCACACGACGACGCACACCCGCTCCCCCGGCGCGGGCCGGTACGCCCCGGTCCGCAGCGCGGCGAAGGCGGCCGCCGTACCGTGCTCGACCGCCAGCCTGCGGTCGTCCCACAGGTTCCGGCGCGCGGCCAGGATCGCCTCGTCCGGAACCAGCAGCGAGACCGCCCCGGCCTGCCGCGCCCAGTGCAGCGCCATTTCGCTCACGCGGCGCGCGCCCAGCGAGTCGGCGGCCACGGAGTCCACCGGGACGTCGACGACCCGGCCCGCCTCGATGGCCGCGTTCAGCGCCCGGCAGTTCTCCGGTTCGACGGCCACGACGCGTACGCCGTGATGGTGCGCGGCCGCGGCGACACCGCTGAACAGCCCGCCGCCGCCGACCGCGACCACGACCGTGTCCAGGCCGGGGAGCGCGGCCCGGATCTCCTCCAGCAGGGTGCCCGCGCCGGCCGCGATCAGCGGGTGGTCGTACGCGTGCGCCTCCAACGCGCCGGTGCGTGCGCCATGTTCCCTGGACGCCTCCAGCGCGGCGGCGTACTCGGAGCCCACCTGGCGTACGTCGGCACCGAGCAGGCGCAGCCGGGCGACCTTGACCGGCGGCGCGGTCTCCGGCAGGAACACCGTCGCCCGGATGCCGTGCCGGCCCGCGGCCCAGGCGCAGGCCAGCCCCGCGTTGCCCCCGGAGGCGATGACCACCCCGGCCTCCGGCATGGTGCCCGCCTCGCGGTGCGCGGCGACGAAGTTCGCCGCGCCGCGCGCCTTGAACGAACCGGTGTGCTGGGTGAACTCATAGGCGAGCCACCCCTCACCGGCCCCGAAGCCGCCCGGATCGACCGGTGCGACGGTGACCGGACGCACGTCCCCGGCGATCCGGCCGGCCGCCGCCTGCACGTCCTCGTAGCTGATGCTGTTCATCGCGGACCACTCTCCCGGGAGTCGGAACGTCGCACGTCGTGACACGGTGCCGGCCGGCCCGGCGGGCGGAGCCGCCCTCCCGGCCGGACCGGACCAGTTGATCACGGGCACCGGAGCGTCCGCGGTCCAGCCCGCCGTCGCCCGCACGCCGACGCCGGCGGTCCGTTCGTCCGGGTCAGGACTTTCAGCCCTTGGCGCGCGGGCCCGCCCAACGAAATGATCTTGATAAGCCGGGCCGGTGGCACATCCGAGCCACCGGCCGACCGAAGGAAAGAGCACCGCACGTCATGACATTACGTACGCCGGCCGTGGCCGCCTCCTGCGTCGCGGCGGCCCTCTCCCTGGGGCTGCTCCAGGCGCCCGCCGCCCAGGCCGCCGACCGGCCGCAGCCGTCCGGCACCCGGTCACTGGACAACGTGCTCTGCATCTACAGCACCGAGATCACCGACCGCACCACCGGCGGATACGTCTGGGACATCGGCAAACGGGCCCACGCGCTGTGGAAGAGCGACGACTTCCAGAAGAAGTACGGGAAGCTGTCCTACGCCGAACAGACGAACAAAATGCTGTACGAACTGAACGTGAGCCAGCACGTCTTCGGCCACAGCTGGCTCGTGCACTTCCATTCCGGCGGAAAGCTGCACCGGAAACTCGCCGGGGGCGACGAGGCCCGATACGACACGTATTCCTTCCAGCCGAACGACCCGGACGGCGTCAACGGCGACGGGTCGCCGGTCGACGGCATGTCCGTCAACTACACCGGTTACGACATCAACCTCCCCGGCAAGCCGCTGGTCGAATGGGACCGGCCGAGCCGCAAACAGGACCAGGGCCAGGCGTACTCCCCGCGCGCAGCGCGCTGCACGGCACTGACCGGCGCGCAGCAGAGCGCCTTCAAGCAGGAAGTCCAGCGGCGTGCCGGACTCGACGAGAAATACACGCTGCTGCCCAGCTGGAATTACCTGCTGACCGGCGGCTGGGCTGGCACGTCCGCCAGGAACTGCACCACGTTCGCCCTCCAGGTCTGGGACGCGGCAATGAAGGACACCCCGGCCGAACGCATCGACGCGCCGGGCGGCTATCCCGCCGCGGACATCAACAAGCTGGGCGGCAAGGTCCCCGGCGACCTGACGCAGAGTGAGTTCTCTGCGTGGATTCCGGCCCTCGCCGGCAAGTGGATCCGCGAGAAGAACGGCGGGCGGAACGAGAACACGGAGGTACCGCGCTTCGCCGACGACGCGATCGCGCCGGTCACCGGCACACGGTGACACGTCGGGTCACCGCGCGGTGACCCGCGGCCGGGGAGCCGCCCACACGGCTTCCCGGCTGCGGTATTCCGCCCACCCGGCTTCCCGGCTGCGCCCGGCGGTCGCCGCGTGCCATGGTCGTGGCCCACCGCCCCGCCGGCAGGGAGCCGCCATGCCCGACCCCGCACCGCACACCACCGCCGCCGAGGCGGCACCGCCCCGCCCCGCCGACCTGGTGATCGAGGGCTGCACCGTCCTCGTCCACGACGACCGGGACGGCATCGGCTTCACCGAGGACGCCGCGATCGTCGTACGCGAAGGACGCGTCGCCGCGGTCGCCCCGGCCGGCACGGTGGCGGACCTGCCCGCCGCCGAACGCATCGACGCCCGCGGCCAGGTCGCCATGCCGGGGCTGATCAACTGCCATACCCACGCGGCGATGGTGGTGTTCCGGGGCAGTGCCGAGGACCTGCCCGTCGAGGAGTGGTTCAACGACCGGATCTGGCGGGCCGAGACCCACCTCACCGACTCCGACGTCCGGCTCGGCGCGCAGCTCGCCTGCGCCGAGATGATCCGCGGCGGGGTCACCACGTTCGCCGACCACTACTTCGCGATGGACGAGGTGGCCGACGCCGTGCAGGCGAGCGGGCTGCGGGCGGACCTCGGGTGGGCGTACTTCTCCTCCCAGGGGCCGGAGGGCCGCGAGCGTTCCCTGGACTTCGCGCTGCGCCGCCGCGGCGGGGCCGGCGGCCGGATCACCACCTCGCTCGCACCGCACGCGACGTACACCGTCTCGGACGCCGACCTCCGCGCGAGCGCCGGACTCGCCGCCGAGCACGGCCTGCCGGTGCATCTGCACGCCGCCGAGAACCGCGACCAGACCGAACAGAGCCTGGCCCGGCACGGCCGCACCCCGATCGAGACGCTGCACCGCGCCGGCCTCCTGGACGTCGATGTCCTCATCGCCCACGGCACCGGCATCCTCGAACGCGATCTCCCGGTCCTGAGCCGCGGTACGGGACGCATCGGCGTCGCCTCGGCTCCCAGGGGCTACCTGAAGTTCGCGTGGGACACCACTCCCGTACGGCTGCTGCGCTCGATCGGCATCCCGGTCGGCCTGGCGACGGACGGGGCGGCCTCGAACAACACCCTGGACGTCTGGGAGAGCATGACGCTCACGGCCCTCGTACAAAAGGCGTCCGAAGGCGACCCGCGCTGGCTGACCGCCCGTCAGGCACTAGATCACGCGACCACCCAGAGCGCCCAGGCGCTCGGCCTGGCCGACCGGGTGGGCAGGATCGCCCCCGGCCACCGGGCCGACATCATCCTGGTGGACCTCACCGGCCCGCACGTCCAGCCGGTACACGACACCGCCACCGCCCTGGTGCACAGCGCCCGCGCCGGCGACGTACGCACCACCATCGTCGACGGCCGCGTCCTCATGCGCGACCGCCGCCTGCTCACCCTCGATGTCCCCGGAATCACCGCCGAACTCCGCACCCGGCTGCCGGCCCTGCTGGACCCCGGCCACGGCGAGCGCGTCCAGCACTACGACGGGTGAATCACCGTTCCACGGCGTCCAGGTAGGCGCCCAACGGCTGGAGCGGCGTCCACAGTTGTTCGAAGTACGCGGCGAAGTAGGACATATAGACGGGGTCCCGCACGCTGAAGCCGTTCAGCTTCTGGCGGGCGCCGCCCGAGAAGGCCAGGAAGACGGTGCTGTCGTCGATCAGCGCCATGTTCAGGCCGTCGGCCGCCGCCGTCCACCGCAGCACGTTCGCCTCGTAGTTGAGCAGGTGGTCCGTCTCCTCCCGGTGCCGCCGGGCCCAGGCGAGGACATCCCGGTCGGGCACGCCGTCCGTCTCCGGTACACCGATGATGCGGCGGACGCTGCGCTGGTCCTCGGAGTCCTCGCGCGCCCAGGTCAAGATGGCCGCGAAGTACTCGGCGGACGCCTTCGTCGTGTACTGGTCGGGCGGGTAGCGGCGGGTGTACGTCACCCTGATCTCCGACCGCGCCGCCCGGACGCACCGGGCCGCCGCGGTGTAGAACTCCGGGTTGCTGCGGTACCAGGTGGCGGCGAGCAGCGCGTCGCCGCCCACGTCCGGCAGCGCCGCGGGACGCGCCGCCCCGGCCGGGCCGGCCGGCGCCCTGCGCAGCGCGTCGAGCCGGCGCTTGGCGTCCCGCCAGCGGTCCAGCCAGTCCGCCGGCTCCGCCCCGCACGCGGTGACGAAGGCCGAGGTCAGCTCCCAGCTGGGGAAGCGGCGCCCGTTCAGCATCGCCGACACCGAGCTGCGTCCGCACTTCATCTGCAGGGCGAGGCTGGCCTCCGTCGGTTCGAAGCAGCGCAGCCGCAGTTCGCGCAGCTGGACCGCGAACGTCTCCACGGGCTCCGGTACGGGTACGGGTGCGGACGCGGGCCGTTCGGTCAATGGATCATCATCCCCCGGGTGCGCGGCGGCGCGGTGACACAGAAGTCCCGTGCCTGTCCGTCATTGTCCGCCGGTGCCACCGGTGTTCGCCAGTGTCCGTCCGCGCCGTCGTGGTGCTCAGGAATGCCTGTGCCCGTCTCGTGGCCATAGGCCCAGGTGGGTCCGCGCCCGACACTTCAAAGGACGGACCGCTCCGCGGAACTGCGGAACTCCGGAACTGCGGGAAAGGAGCACGCCATGTGACCTGACGGACCCCGACGACCGACCACCACGACCGGCGGACGAGCACACCCGTACCGCCACCGGCACACGAAGAGGCCGCTCCCTGGTGCTTCTGGCGGCAAGCAGGGAACGGCCTTCTGCCGAACACAAGACCCCAGGTTCTACATCCCCCAGGAGACCTCATGTTCGTCGATTGCAGGGTAGCCCTCCGCTGTACGGGCATCGCCTTCGTGGCCGTGCTCATCGTCGGCGTCACCCTGGTGACGCCCTCCCCCACCGGCTTTCCCGTCTCGCAGGACTCCCTCTGGGTCCTGCTCCTGGCGTCGGCGCTCACGCCGGCCGCCGTGCGGGGCGGAACGAGGCGGGAGCGGTGAGCGCGTCGCCGAGGACCGCGGCGTGCCGGCAGTGCGGGGCGCCGGAGCCGCGCACCTTCACCACCCCGGTCGTCGACTGCTCCGGCCGGCTGCTGATCGCCACGTCCGTGATCTGCGCGTGCGGCGGTACCACCCTGGTCGGTCTGCGCCCGGCCCGTACCACGGGCGGGCGGGACGCGGGGTCGCGGCCGGACGCGCCCCGGCAGCTCTTCCCCTTCGCCGTGTACTGATCCGACGTGTACCGATCCGCCGTGTACCGACGGGTCCGCCAACGGTGGCGGACCCGTCGGTGCGGCCGGTCACGCGTCCGCGTGCGACGGCACCGCGCATGTCTGGGTATCGTCGCCGTCGGACCGGTGATCGACCGGTCACCGAAGACGCAATGCGAAAGGTGCAGGCGCTGTGCGACGCCCTCAAGGCCGCGACCACGACCGCGGCCGCGAACACGGCCGGGACCGCGGACCGTCCCGTGGCCACGGCCGTCCCCAGGACCGGCAGCGGGCCGACCGCCCGCAGGGCATCCGGGACGGCCTGGCCGAAGAGCTGCGCCGGATGGACGGCGCCTCGTACGGCAGGTACAAGGCGCTCCTCGGCTCCTGGTCCATGCCCGGCTTCACCCTTGAGGTGATCCGCGGGCAGTCCGACCCCTACGCGCCGCCCGCGCGGGTCGCCCTGCGCGTACCGGCCGAGGAGGCCGGGTTCCCGGCGGGCCTGTGGGAGACGCCCGTCCGGCGGCGGGCGCTGGCGAGCTACCTGGCCCGGCGGGCCGCCGAGGCGGCCGACCACCGTGCGCTGCGGGTGGACGCGGGCGGCCAGGAGGTGCTGGAGCGCAGTTCCTGCCTGGTCGACGCGCGGGACGGCTCGGTGACGCTGCGCCTGGGCGTGGACCTGCCGGGGCACGGCCGCCGTATCGACGGCCGTGCGGCGGAGCATGTCCTGTGCGGGCTGCTGCCGAGGGTCGCCGAGCGCGCCCTGCGGTACGCGGCCCTGGACGCCGACGACGTACGGGCCTTCGCGGACACCGTCGAGGACTCCGACGCGCTGCGCGCCGCGCTGCCCGGCCTCGGTCTGATCGCGTTCGTGGCCGACGGCGCGGTGCTGCCGCGCCGCAGCGGCGTGGACGACCGCCCCGCGGCCGGCGACGGGGTCGTGCCGTTCGCCTCCCCCGGACAACTGCGGGTCTCGGTCGACCTGCCGCACGCCGGGACGGTCACCGGCATGGGCGTACGCGAAGGCGTGACGCTGATCGTCGGCGGCGGGTTCCACGGCAAGTCGACACTGCTGCGGGCCCTGGAGACGGGCGTCTGGGACCACGTTCCGGGTGACGGCCGCGAGCGGGTGGTGGCCCGGCCCGACACCGTCAAGATCCGTTCCGAGGACGGCCGCCGGGTCGAGCGGGTGGACGTGCACGCCTTCGTGGACCACCTGCCGAGCGGCGCCGACACCAGCGACTTCCGTACGGACAACGCCTCCGGCTCCACGTCGCAGGCCGCCTCCCTGTGCGAGGCCGTCGAGGTGGGCGCGCGTGCCCTGCTCATCGACGAGGACACCGCGGCGACCAACCTGATGATCCGCGACGCGCGGATGCAGGCACTGGTCGCCAAGGAGCGGGAGCCGCTGACGCCGTTCGTGGACCTCGTGCGCTCGCTGCACCGGGACCACGGGGTCTCGACCGTGCTGGTGATGGGCGGGTCGGGGGACTACATGGAGGTCGCGGACCAGGTGCTCATGATGGACGCCTACCTGCCGTCCGACGTCACCGAGCGGGCACGCGCGCTGGCGGCGGTACCGACCGGCCGGACCGCCGAGGCGGACGCCTTCCCCGGCCTCGCGCACCGCCGCCCGGACCCCCGCTCACTCGACACCTCGGTACGCGGCCGGTCCCGTATCCGCGCCCGCGGCGACGACGGACTGACCTTCGGCGAGCACGACATCGACCTGCGGGCCGTCGCACAGATCGCGGACGCACGGCAGGTGGCGGGCATCGGCCTGGCCCTCGAACTGATGGTGCGGCGCGGGTACGTCGACGGCAAGCGGACCCTGGCCGAGGCGCTCGACCTCCTCGACGGCGACCTGGCGGACGGCGCGCACCAGCTCCTCGCCGTCCGCGACGAGGACTTCGCCCTGCCGCGCCGCCACGAGGTCGCCGCGGCCCTGAACCGGCTGCGTGGCCTGCGGGTTCTGGGGAGGCCGGCAGGGGCGGCGGGTTCGACGGAGAGCTGAGGGCGGGGCCCGCACTACCCATCCGACGGCACCGGTTCGACGCGCCGGATGCCCGCCCTGCGTACGGCCTCGCGCCCCGCCTCGGCGACCCGCCGTACCAGCGCGGGGCCGTCCCAGTGCGGCGGCCGGCCGTCCCACAGCCGCACCTTGCCCCCGACCACCACCGCGCGGATCCGGTCGCGGCCTGCCAGGCGTACCAGTTCCCAGCTCAGGTCCCACGACGGCGTCAGCTCCGGACTCCAGAGCCTGGTCAACGCCTTCACCGGATCACTCGACGTCGCGATGCTCGTGCTGGCGGGGGTGGTCGTGGTGGGCGGGGGTCTGGTGGCCGCGTGGTATCCGGGCCGTACACGTACGTGAGCCCGCGCCCCGACCGTACGGTCCGGAACGCTCACCGCGGACGCCGAGTTACGCCCGTGGCGGCCCACCGCCCGCACACGCCTGAGCCACCGCCGCGGGTTGTAGGTCGCAGCGGTGGCTCGGGCAGGTGTCGTACGGTGCGGGCCCTGCTCAGGCGGTGGTGGTGTGGCCGGAGAGGCGTTCGACGCCGCGCAGGAGGGCGGAGTGGTCGAGGCCGCCGTCGCCCTGGGCGCGCAGGGCGGCGACCAGGGTGG